>CAJUOM010000014.1 GCA_910588255.1 uncultured Alphaproteobacteria bacterium | reverse complement strand
GTGGAATATGACGCAAAAAGCCTAGAAAAATCCCTAAAATTTTATGGAACTTTTTCCTGGTTTTTAGATTAGTTATTTTATAAATACAAAAAATTATTGCTCTTTTTTTTGATATAATATAAATAGAAGAATTTATTACAGGAAAAAACTGTGAAAAAAAATATTATTAGGAATAAGTATGCTTTCCATGTTGGGAAGTGTGGATGTTAGAGCTTCAATGGAAAGATCTATATTTCCAAGCCATGCTCCACAAGCAAAAGTATTAGTGCAGGAACCAATACCTGATCAAGCTACTATAGATAGAGTTCAAAGACTTATAAACGAAAATCTATGTGATGGACAATTTATTCTAAACAATACTGGAATAGGAGATGCTGGAGCCATTGCACTTGCTGATGCTCTAAAAACCAATACTTATATTACTGAACTTGATCTAGAATATAATGGAATAGGAGTTGAATTACAGGGAAGATTCCAAAAAATTGCTAAGGAAAAAAGTATAAAGTTCTACTTTTGAGAATATGAAGAGAGGAACGCCCGCATGGCGTTCCTCTTCTCCTATTTGCCCATGTCAAATTTTAAAAAGTTCCATAAAATTTTAGATGTTTTTATAGAGTTTATAAAAAATAGAAAACGCTTTTGTCATCTTCTATGTCAAGCTCATAAGTCACGGTCTTGGCCTCGTGTTGAAACAAGGTTCCACGCAGTTCAATAGAATTCTCTTTATCCAATGAAGAACCTATTGGCATACATCCTATATTCTTTCCCTAATCCATCGGCATTTTCCAAATCGCTTTGTATTGAAGAATGAACACTATGCGGCTATGTTTTATTAGGAAGTTGTAAATTATAAATCAACTTCTGTGGTTATTGCTAGAGAACTTGAAATAACTCCAGTAAGAACCAATTTTAAATATTTTATTCATAAAAATACCTTTTTTAGTTATTTATAAATTTTGGGAGCATTAGAATTATTTTCCTTTTTGTAACTCTAAGATTGCCAAAGCTAATTTTTCCGGAGCTGGAGGACATCCAAATACTTTTTTATCTATATGAACAAAATCTTCGATATTACTTATAACTGTTTCAGATTCAGCATAAAGTCCTCCACTTATTGCGCAGCTTCCCATTGCAATTACGTATTTAGGATGCAACATTTGATCGTAAAGTGTTAACAATTGAGGAAGCATTTTTTTGGTAACCGTTCCGGCTATTATCATTAAATCCGCATGTTTTGGACTCGCTCTGAAAAGGCAACCAAATCTATCTAAATCTATTCGGCTAGCTGCTGCTTGCATCATTTCTATAGCACAACATGACAAACCAAAAGATAAAGGCCACATAGACTTTTTGCTTGCCCAACTTCCCATTTTTTCAATAGTTGTGAATAATATATTTTTCATTGCTGCAACTTATTCCAAATTGGATTTTTTAGCTTTTTCAGAAATTCTAAATGTTCTTTTTTTTCAAAATCTGCTATTGGAAAATTTCTTGGTTCTATATTTTTTTTTATATAAGTTGGTTCATTTGAAGTTATAGAATTATCTTGCGATCCAAATAAAGCTTTTTGAAAAACTTCAACCGACATATGGAGATATACTTCCGCTAATAATTCGGCGTCTATCAACGCTCCGTGTTTTGTTCTTCCAGAAGTATCAACAGAAAATCTACGGCATAAAGCATCTAAAGTTGAAGGAGAGCCAGGGAATTTTTCCTTTGCCATAACTAGTGTATCAACAACTTTATTTGGATCTAATTTGGGGGCACTTACCTGATCCAATTCATAATTCAAAAATCCAATATCAAAGGGAGCATTATGAATAACTAATCTGTCATTTCTTATAAAATCTAAAAATTCCTGATAACAATCTCTAAAAGGTTTATATTGTTTCAAGAAGTCATAAGTTAAACCACTTATTTTAAATGCATTTTCTGACAATTCACGTTCAGGATTTATATATAAATGAAAAGTTTTTCCCGTGATTTTTTTATCAATTATCTCAACTGCTCCTATTTCTGTCAGCTTATCCCCGCTTATAAACGAAAGCCCTGTGGTTTCTGTATCAAGTGATATCTCTCTCATTGCTGATTATCCTTCCTGTTTTCTCGTGATAAAGGATGACATCTGTCATATACTTCTGTTATATACTTTTTGGCAACATCTGCATAAATTTGCGTTGAAACTATTGAAGAATGACCTAAAAGCTCTTGTATTTCTCGCAACTCTCCTGAATATTCCATCAAATGTGTTGCACAACTGTGACGCAATGCATGAGGTGTAACATGTTCAGATAAGTTCAAGTTATTGCGTATTTTTCTTATTAGTTTTTGCAAAGCGGAAGCAGAGAGCCTTTCTCCGCGATTATTTATAAATAAAGCTTCAGATGTTTTAAATTCACAGGCGTTTAAATAATCTTTAATAGTTTCTCTGACTACAGGAATTAGCGGAACAATTCGAAATTTTCCACCTTTCCCTGAAATATTGATATAATCTCGTGATGAAATGAATTCTTCTCTATTTAAATTTAAAGCCTCCGAAATTCTTAATCCAACTGAATAAATAAATGTGATCAGAGCTCTATCTCGTTTTATTATCCAATCAGTTTGTTTTATATCAGATATTGAAAAAATTATATCATTTATCTGCTTTATCGATAATGGTCTTGGAAGTAATTTCGGAATTTTTGGATGCTTCACATTAGTTAATTCGCTCCTTTTCAAAAATTTGTTTTCTATTAAATAACTTATAAAACTCTTTATTGAAGACAATCCTCGAGAAATTGTGCGAGGTGTTTCAGGTTTCTTTATTCTGTATAGAACCCAAGCCCTTATATCGTTCTTAACCAAGTCAACAAAATCTTTTAAATCTATTTCTTTGTTTTTATACTCTTTTAAAAATAAGATAAGTTGGTTTAAATCTGAATAATAAGAAGACACAGTATGGATAGATAAATTTCTTGAATATTGCAAATATCTTTTCCAGGAATTTATCATCTCTTCAAAGTTGGAAATACTGTTCATTCTATCGTATTTGAACTTATATAATACTTCTATTATATGCCTTATTATGAAAAGTTGCTATAAATTCTTGACCAAAATGATTTATGAGCAGAATCTGTGTAAGTCAAAGTTTTATATTCATTTCTTGTAATTAAATCCCCAAAGTAATCTTTTGCAAAGATATAAGTGAATGTTATTCCGTCTTCATAAATATCTTTATTTAAAGTTAAAAAATCCCGTGATTCAGGTCTGTCATTCATAATTTCGTGAAATATATAATTTAAACGCTTTCTATAATTTTTATGATTTGAAATTTTTTTATACTTATCTATAGATCTGATATATAGTTACGAGTATCGTAAAGGTTCAGCAGTAAATAACGATTCATAAAGATAAACGACATCACCTTCTGTTACTGTAACTTGTCTTTCCGTTCCAAATACTGAACTTATCAATGAAGAAACTAATAAAATGTTTTTGATTTTCATGAAAGATTATCTGCAAACAAAGTCTCTAATGTCATTTTATCAATTTTTGTTAAAATTTGTAATATAATTACCAAAAAATTCTAAGAAATTAAATGTATTTTTAATAAGGTGTTCGTTAAATTTTGGAAAGTTTATTAAGAGAGATACGCATATGTCTTGCGTTTTGATGAGGAAATCAACCATATTTTGGAGACGCGTAGCTGTGGTATATTAATTAAATTTATACCTTTCGCTACGCGCATTGATAGACACACTATATTATATTTTGCCTTTCAAAATAATATACTAAATTAGTGAATTAACTATACATTCCTGATTCCTGGATACAAGTTCTGAAAAAATTTGATAAAATAATAAAAAGTCTTTTATCTTTTTTCCCGAGCTTAAAAAATAGAGCTTCGAATTTAAAATAATCGAAGCTCTTTGTTTACTTAGAATGTTGTTGAGAAACCTATTAAGAATCTGTATTGTTCGTCATATTTCTCTTTCTTGACAGGTATTGCATATGTCAATTTCAGAGGACCAAATGGGGTTATAAATGATATACCAAACCCAACTGAAGCCCTAATTTTTTTATTATCTAGAATTTTGTGACCCGTGACTTTGTCATCAAAAATACATGTTCCATTATCTCTTATGTATTTCTTTCCTTTATCTGGAGCATCCCACAAGGTTCCAAAATCTGAGAAAGCAAATCCTCTAAACGTCAATTCCTCAGGCAATCCCATTGGAAAAGAGTATTCCACAGTTCCTTTCCAATATTTCTTTGCCCCTATGAAATCTCGGCGAGGAGATCTACCTTGTCTCTTGGTTTCCGAAAATGGTCCAAATCCAGCGTATTCAAAGCCTCGGAATGAATCAAGACCTAATTGGAAGCTGTCAACGATGTGCGGCTGTTTTCCTCCTAATTTTGAAAGAAGACCTGTTGATAAAGCAAGAGTCAATGAGCTTTTTCTTGAAACAGGAACTGTATAAGATCCAGAAAGCTCATTTTTCAAATGCTTTGCATCTCCTCCCAATCCAGCTATTGTTGTGGAAAGTGATGTATTAAATCTTCCTTTTAATCCTCTATAAAAATATTCTGAAAAACCTATTGTGTGTTTCAATGAAGAGATTCCGCATTTTCCTTCTTTTGTATAATTATCTTTCATTGTTTGGTGTTTGATTATTGGGGATGCTTTGTCATCAACATCATCAAATTTTCTTTTTGCTGCTAAATATTCCCAACTTTGATAAAATTTCGAACTCAGACTATAAGAAAGGCCTAAGGAACCTCCTAATTCTTTGACATCAAATCCATCAAAGCTTGAAGAAACATACCTATGTCCTGCAACAGTTCCTTCCATATCTTTTCCGAATATATGAGGATCGGAAACAGCAACTTGAACGTTGTTTAAGAATCTAAATTTTTCTTTTCTTGAAATCTTATGTACTTTTCCATCAGCACCTATTTCGCGGCTTTTTCCTACTTTAGATTTGCTTGATCCCAAGAACACAGAAAGAGCTTTTCCTGTTCCAAAGAAATTTTTTTCATTATAAGTCAAGTCAACACCAATACCGTCTGTTGTAGAATAACTTGCAGCAACCATAGCTTCTGCAGTTGGAGTTTCTTCAACTTCGACTTGCAGTATACATTTATCAGGAGAATTTGGATCTGGAATCGCTTGTATATCTACTTTTTGGAAAAATCCTAAATCTCTCAGTTTAGTTTCTGCCATACCGACAAAAGATTTGTTATAGGCATCACCTTCTTCTAGAAGTATTTCTCTTCTTATGACTCCATCTCTTGTTTTTGTGTTTCCTTTAATAACAATCTTCGAGATATAAATTTTTTCTCCTTCAACTATGTTATAAACAACATTTACTGTCTTTTTTATAGGGTTTTTTATAAGTTGAGGATTGACTTGAATTGCAGAAAAACCCTGTTTACTTATTAATTTAGAAATATTTGTTGAATCTAATTGCAATAAACTTTCATTAAATTTTTCTCTTTTTTTGCAATATAAATTTTTACCCAAGTCTTTTTCTGAGATTTGTTTTACATGAGATCTTACAGAAATATCTCCGAAAGTATAAAGTATGCCTTCATCAATTGTGAAAGTCAGGATAAATTCTTTTTTATCAAAAGTTAATTCTGCAACATTAGAGATAACTCTTGCATTTGCATATCCGTTTTCATGATAATATTTCACAATAGCCTGACAGTCTTCCTGCATTCTATCAGAATCATAAATATCATCCGTAACAAAAAATCTATACCATCTTTTTACTTTTGAATATATAACATCTCTCAAGTCAGAAGAAGAAATGTTATTATTTCCAACAAAAACGATTCTTCCAATACCAGCAGAGTTTCCCTCATTTATTTCAAAAACCAAATTTACTCTGCTATCTTTTAATTTTATTATTTTCGGATTAACAGAAGCATTATATCTTCCCATTTTTCTGTAAGTCTCAAGTAATCCTTGTTGAATTTCTCTAACTTTTGAAGGAGATAATATTTCATTAGGATTCAATTTTATCGCTTTTTTTATATCACTATCAGATAGCTTTGAATTACCTTCAAATGAGATTTTATTAATAATAGGATATTCCTTCACAATAACTTTAAGAACAGATCCTTGGACTTTTATATCTATTTTTTCAAAAAAACCTGTTTTATTAAGAGCTTTCAAAGCATCATTAATCGTATCTTGGTCACATTCATCGCCAACCTGAATAGGCAGATAACTTTCTATTGTCTCTGCTTCAACTCTCTTACATCCTATATATTCTATTTTAGAAACATTAAAAGCATATGCACTAAAACATAAAGGTATTACTACTAATAATTTATTAATTTTCATTTAAACAAATTCTCCAACCAACTAAAAAACTTACAATTTGAAAGGTCATTCCAAATGCCCAAAAGCATTAAACCTATAATTATCGTTAGCCCTATCATAAATATTGTTTCTATGAATTTCTTATTCAGAGGCTTTCCGATAATCCACTCAATAGATGAAATAACAATACTTCCCCCATCAAGCACCGGAATAGGTAACAAATTTATTGCGCCTAAAACAGTTGAAATCATGGCTATCATTAAAATAAAACTGATCATCCCTGCTTCTGCACTATTTGTTGAAATTTTGAATATTGAGATTATACCTCCAACATTTTTCGTACTCATTTTTGTTGTTGCAATTTTAAATATGGCTTTTATATTTTCGGCAGCTAGTGTATAAGTTGTTTTAAATGCATATTTCGCTGCCTCAAAAATAGAGATGGATTTGTATGTAAAATTATACGGTGTAATTCCAAGAACTGAAACTGGTTTTATATCTCCGTTTTCTTCTTTGAACATTTTTATATTAATATTTTTAATTTCATTTTCTCTTTTCACTTTTAAAAAAAGTTCTTTTCCCTTTGAGTTTGTTATTTGTTTCCTTAAATCTTCGAAATTATTAATCTCAATTCCATTTGCTTTTACTATAGCATCTCCTGTTTTTAATCCTACATCACTTGCTAAGCATTCTTTATTTACTACAGTAATTTCATTAGTGTATTCCGGAGTTCCATTTATTATTCCGAGAGAAAATAAAACAAAAATTGCAAAAATGAAATTTGCAAAAGGCCCTCCAGCAGCTATTAAAAGACGTTGCCAAGGTTTTTTCCTATGGGCGGACATTCTTTCCATATCTTCTTCTGTATATCCTGCAGGAATAACTTCTCGAACGCTTGAAACATCTGCATCTCCAAGCATTTTTACATATCCTCCCAAAGGAAATGCTGAAAATCTCCAATCTGTCCCTTTTTTATCTTTTCTTGAAAACAAAACAGGACCAAATCCGAAAGAAAATGCTTCACAAAAAACCCCATTTACTCTCGCAATAACTAAATGTCCCAATTCATGAACAACGACTACAACGCCTAAAAGAATCATGAAAAATAATAAAGATAAAAAGAAGCTCATTTGTCTGCCTAAATGGAACCTATCATTAACATAATAGCATAGCAAAATTTATTAAAAAATCGTTAATTTCAATTTTTATGAAAATTTTTAAGATTATCTAATAAAATGTTGGATTTTTGAAAATTCCAAACTTCCTTCGATATAGTATTCCTTCAAATAAAAGGAAGTAAAATTAAGGGAAAATTAACCTTTTTTTAGAATTAAAAATAGGGAAGAAAAGTAGTGAAAACGCTTCTCTATAACGTAAATATATCTTTTTTAAGGAGGTAAATATGAATAAATTATTACAAACAACATTGATC
Organism: uncultured Alphaproteobacteria bacterium; assembly: GCA_910588255.1. Classification (GTDB taxonomy): domain Bacteria; phylum Pseudomonadota; class Alphaproteobacteria; order RUG11792; family RUG11792; genus MGBC162888. The sequence continues at coordinate 16,762 of CAJUOM010000014.1, read as the reverse complement.
TCGGCAGCGTTATCTACTGGTGTTATGGCAGGAGAAGATACTGAGCTTATTTTCTTAGATCCGTCACCTACAGGCGCCTTGCCTAAGACTATCGAGAGTGGAGCAACGGTTACCGTGCGAAAGAATATATCTATTGCCCAAGAAATTCACAATAATGGAACAATAATAATAGACAATAGCCTAAACTCTGATACAGCTGCAATAACTATTTCTCGAGACGATGGATGGAGTACGGAAAGTAAGGCAACAATAGATAATAATCCACGTTTGGAATTAGAATCGATGTTAGAGGAAAGTAAGGATAAAGTGTTGACAAATAATCCCATAGAATTTGGACATACAGGTTTCACAATACAAAAAGAAGATGGAACACTTGTTCCTATTATTCTTTATACACCAAAACAAGATGAAACGACTCCATATTCTCCTTCAAAAGTATATATAATAAAACAGGAAACTGAAGGGAAGGTTGTCGATGAAAATGGATCTAGCCTCATACAAGGAACAGGAAGCGCTGATCTGAGTAAATTAAATCTTTTAAATGTTGAATTTAGTTCAGCTAATGAGCCTATACTATATACTGACAGCAGTTTTATTGATCCTGAAAGTGGAGCAACATTAAATCACGAATCAATACTCTTTTTAGCAAAGACTGATAATAGCGTGCCAGGAGATACAATAACCATTCGGGGTCATCAAGAAAAGTTGAAAAACCATATATATTGCCATTTTGGAAATAAAGAAGTAGAAGATGCGGATTTATATAAATTAAACATTCAAAACAAGGTAATGATGGATGGGAGCGTTTTAAATTATAAGGGAGTTGTCACTTTAAGTGATGATTTGGATGAGGATGGCAAAGTCATTCATTCTAGCACTGACGGAATACATCTCGAATTAGGTTTTGCTTATTCGGCAAGTATTATTCCTGCAAGTATGGCGATAAACGTACCGAATCCAAAAGGAAATCTAGTTTTCACAACTACAGGCGGAAAAATATACAGTCCAGTGTCCTGCCAAGGAACTGTGAAATTTCAGCAAAATGCCAAAGACTCACAGATACATGGCAATATACAAACGAATTCTATTGTTTTTGACACATCTGTAACTTTATGTTCAGGTGCTAATTTGACAATCGGAGGACAATAATAGATCTAATTAACACGAAATGAAAAATTCATTTCGCGCTTTTCCTTACATAAAACTGAATATATACAAAAACATAATCGGAGTGAGAATCTTCCAGGAGATTTTTATCATTTGATCTTGCCTATAGCGAGGCAATATTGCTCTTATTAAAATTATTATAGATGTTATTATTAAAGTTTTTAACAAAATCGCAATAAAGGGTGATAAAAAAACTGAAACATAACCTTTGAAGAAAATTGTCGCAGTCAAAGCAGAAATAAACAAAAGATTTAAATAATCAGAGAGGTAAATTATACCAAACAATATCCCACCATATTCAACATAAGCACCTGAAATAATTTCAGATTCAGCTTCTACAAAATCAAAAGGAGTTCGGTTTTCAGTTATTAATAATATTATGAGAAAAGCAAAAAGAAGCGGTATCAGAAGTACAAAATTGACTTTTGAATTGAGCACAATATCATTCAAATTTAAAGTACCAAAAATTAACATTATTGAAATTATAGATAATATAAAGGGTATATGAGCACCAACAATTTGCATATAGGCTCTATTTGCGCCAATTATGCCATATTTTGATTTCTGGGACATACCAAGAAGTATTTCGGAAAAAACTATCAAAGCATGGCAAAGCAGAATGAATAATAAACCATATTTTGGAACGAAAATATCATTTGAAATAGGTATTAAGATCAATTGAATCAAGGAAGTTGTGAAAAGCAAAATGGCTGCAAAAATCGAATGTTTTGTATAATTCTTAAATTGAACTTTTTTAAAAAGCAATTTCAACGCATCTGCAATAGGCTGAAATATTCCTGCAAATCCGCAATTATTCGGGCCTTTTCTCAATTGAATCCTGGCAATTAGTTTTCTTTCAAGAAGAGACGTATATGCAGCAATTGTTATGCAAATCAGAAAATATATAAAAACCTTAATCGCAAATAGCATTGTTTAATTAACCTTAACCGTTGGAGACCAAACCGGATAAGAGGCATCTCCTTTCGTATCAACAGTTCTGATATGATAACCAGTGATATCAACAACAGAAATCGAGTTCTTTGTTCCAGGGCCCGCTTGCATTGAATAAGTCAAATATCTTCCATTTGAAGACCAACAAGGCGCTTCGACCAAGTATCCGCTTGTTATCAGTCTTTCTCCCGATCCATCAGGTTTCATTACACCAATAAAGAATTGACCTCCGGTTTGTTTTGCAAACGCAATCAAATCTCCACGAGGAGACCAAATAGGCTGAGAATATTTTCCTTCTGCTGTGCTTATTCTCTTTTGATCAGAACCATCTGAATTCATAACATAAATCGCTTCTCGCCCTGCTCTATTTGATGTAAATACGATTTTCTTCCCATCATCAGAAAAACAAGGAGAAGTATCAATACATTTGTGTTCTGTGAGCTGAGTCAGTTGATTCGTATTGAAATTTATTTTATAGATCGCAGATTTCCCATCGATAATTATTGCCAAAACAGCATTTTCACTATCCGGAGAAAATCTGGGAGCATAAGTCATTTGAACAGGATTTCCATGATTACGCTTTATAAGCATTTTCATAATATCTTTATCTATCATTAATTTTCTCCTTCCGGATTCTGCATTCATCATATAAACATGCGCAGATTTCCCTAAGATATCTTTCTGTCTGTCACTATATGAAATATAAGCTATCATTTTTGAGTCTGAGGAATACCTTGGTGTAAGAACCAATTCAGAACCGTCAGTTAGTTCTTTTCTATTAAACCCGTCTTGATCAACTTTAACTAGCCTGGTTTTTCTTTTTGAAGGATTTTTATTATCCGCAGTTTCCGTATAGACTATATTAGTGCTAAAATAACCTTTTTCGCTTGTAACTCGCTCATAAACATAATCAGCAATAATATGCGCTGCTTTTCTTAGTTTCGAAGAGGATCCCTCTATATTTAGCGCCAGCATTTTTTCACCTGTGACAACATCGAGTAATACGAAATCTATCATGAAATTTCCTCTTATTTTTCCATACAATAAGAACCTAGCACCTAAAATATTCCAGTTTTTCTTGTTTGGTCCGTTTTGTGAAAGGGTTTCTTTTGTTTCAATAAAACTTTCAGGATTAATAGGCCTGAAAAGTCCGGATAATTCGAGATCAGATGTTATAATATCACAAATTTCATTTCCTGTTTTCGATTCAGCTCCTCCTTCTTCGTAAAAACCAACTATCGCAATTGGATCCGGCATTACTTTTCCCTTGTTTATTTCAACTCTTAAAGCACTTGCTGAAAACAATCCCACATATAATACGAATAATATCTTTTTTAACATTTTCTTTTTGCATATAAAATTACTAATAAAATTATAACTCAAATCGATTTAAACTGTCATAAATAACTTTGAATTCCTCCAAATTTTACGCATCCACAATATCCCCTCAATAAAAGGAAGTAAAATTAACGGAAAATTTACCTTTTTTTTTAGAATTGAAAATAGGGAAGAAATGTTATGAAAACACTTCTCTATAACGTAAATATAACTTTTTATGGAGGTAAATATGAATAATTTTACAAAATTAATCTTAACAAGTGCAGTCTTTGTGACTTCTGGTTTTGCAGAAACGACACCTGCACAGCAAAATGGAGGTACGATATCGGGTGTTGGTCGTATAGACGAAGGGGCTACTATGGAAATGAAGGCTAATATCCTAACCCGAATGGAAGATGGAGCCTCATACATAACTATAGTGTGATACAAGGTCCTGTTGTCGATGCCACGGATGGTATGGAAACCATCTCCACAGACATAGATGCTATTGCTAACCAAACTACGATTTCAAGATTAGATACCGCAACAAAAGCCGTAATCGAAGGTTCCTCAAATGAACGCATCATCAACTATGATCACATCATGGAAAAAGACAAAACGTTTGGAGGCCTCGCGAACTTTGGAGTTAGTGATCCAACATATTATAGACCGACTGATAATGGAAAAATCCAAGGTGCGGTTGATACAACTGACGTTACTGTTACTTCTTCTAGAGCTGACTTGATCCGAGCTATTGATGTTCATAATGAGGGAACTGATGTTATGCTTTTGACAACGGATTGCACTTGTCTACAAGACAACGAACCCATGAAATTAACAAACAGTAGTGATTAAATGAGGACCGTTAGTGCCAATATCGCGAATAAAGTGAAAGATGACGATTCGGGAAAAGTAAATCACACTCTTTGGTTGTTCGAGGAGACTTCAGGTTTGAGGGAGATCAATCTAAGTTTAATCAAGATGGCACAACATTAAGATTCTCGAAATCACATTCAGAAATCGGGACTGCGAAGTCTTTATTCATGAGGCCGATAGAGGTTTTTAATAAGTCACAGTTGGTTATTGATGCTGCAAATGTTGAAATGCCGCATGATGTAACGGTGAAGAATTCCCAGTTCATTGTGAACCCAGGAGCGAGTTTTACACTGAAATCCGGGGCAACACTATTATTTGAAAGAGTTCCTGGATATCCTTCAGAGAAACCTTCACAAATGGAATGGGAAGAAGGCTCTTTCGCAAATGAACTCACAAAGGTATATAAGAACCACTACGATGTATCTTTCGATGATGGGACTTCACTAAGTTTCTATTATGATGAGGCTGAAAAAACATGGAAATCAGGTGATACTTCTTGCACATTCAGTGAAACACTAACTGGAGAATTGGAGATAAAGGCCAGTATCTCTGAAACTATATCTAAAGATTCATTATCTTCCCTTCATCAAGAAGAAAAGAATGGCACGATATGCTATACAGTTCCTTTGGGATATGGCAAATCTGTTGAGATATATGAAAATCCAGATAATGCAGGTAAATATACAGCTACTGATGCTTATAGAGTAGAACTATCTGAAGATAATATAGTTATATCGACTTCTAACCCTATCATCATAAAAACTCTCAGCGCAGATGAGATCACTAATCCATCCAGAAAAGAGCTCATCCATGCCAAGGACGACTTATTCACTTATACTATAAATGAGAATGGAAATTATATCAGAACTCATCAAACTCTATGGCAGGGTGTCTGGAAAGATTTTGCAATCGGAACAGTAACAAGTGGTACGACAAATATCCTAAACACCAAATTTACAGTGACTAGGACTCAGTATAACATGGAAATAGTAGCTGGTGGCAACGACACTTATAATATACCATTGCAGGGAAACTCATCAACAGGAATTTATTATACAAAATCATATAACAGTATCGATCTAAATTCGATATGCAAAGATGAAGACTCAAATAATGGTGCTGTGCTGGATGCCATAAATAATGGGGAGATAACCACTAACCCTGCCCAGATAGTTGAATAAGATTTACCTTTTTTAATTAGAAATAAGAAAGAAATACTTTAAAAACGGTGAGTAAACAAAAAAATATCTCTGAGACCATGCAAAAATGTGTGTGGTCTCATAAAAAATACCTTGACTGAGTTAATACGAAATGATACTATCTAATTATACCGTTGATTGGTTTATTTAGGGTGAGTAGCTCAGTTGGTTAGAGCGTCGGCCTGTCACGTCGAAGGTCGCGGGTTCAAGTCCCGTCTCTCCCGCCATTGATTTATGTTTTCTTCAGAAATTATGGAGTATGTTATTTCTCGATCGGAATCGGTTTTAGGAAATGAGATTCCTGTGTTTTCAGTGGTTGTAGTGAACAATAGCATTATTTCGGAATCGCAAAATTATGTTGAAAAATTTAATAAACCATGGATGCATGCTGAGTTTTTAGCCTTACAAAAAGCTTGTGAATTATTAAATACAAAATATCTCGATAATGCCGATATTTATGTTAATCTTGAACCATGTTCTTTTTGCGCGTCCATGATAGAAAAAGTCAGAGTAAAAAGTATATTCTTTGGAGCGTATGACACAAAATGCGGTGCGATTATTCATAACTCAAGAATATTCGATCATTCCTTGACGAAGCCGAATATCATAGGTGGAATTCAAGAAAAGCGGTGCTCGAAAATAATTTCAGATTTTTTTGAGAAACTGAGAAATGATTGAAGGGGTCAGGCTTAATAAAGCCATCTCTATTTTAGGGATTTGCTCAAGAAGAGATGCAGATAAGTTAATACTCGATAAAAAAGTATCCTTAAATCATAAAATAGCAAAAGACCTGGGAATAAAAGTATTTTATGGTGATATAATTTCTGTTTTTGGAAAAGATTATATACTTCAAAAAAGAAAAGAGAAAAAAGTATGGACTTATTATAAACCTATCGGTTTGGTCACTACGCATAAAGATGAAAAAGGGCGCAAAACGGTTTTTGATGGCTTGAAAGATAAAATAAATGAACGTGTTATATCTGTTGGACGCCTCGATTTAAATTCAGAAGGATTATTACTTTTAACAAATGACAGTGATTTTTCAAAACAGGCGGAAACTTCAAATTGGAAAAGGTATTATAAAGTCAGAATTTTCGGAAAATTAACAAGTGAAATGATATCAAAAATACAAAACGGCATTACTATTGATAATATCAATTATGCTCCAATGGAAATACAAATTTCAAAAATCATTCCATTAGTGAAAAATCAATGGATAACATGTGTTCTAACAGAAGGAAAAAACCGCGAAATCAGAAAGATTTTTAATCATTTTCAAATATCTGTGAATCGTTTGATTCGTTATAAATATGGTCCTTTTGACCTGGCTGGTATGAAACCAGGAGAAGTACGTTTAGTAAAAACTTTAAATTAATATTTCTCGTTTCCCAGTGTGATTAGGTGCAGACAAAACGCCTTTTTCTTCCATTTCCTCAATAATTCTCGCAGCTCTGTTATAGCCTATTTGTAATTTTCTTTGTATATAGCTAATGGAACATTTCTTATCATTCATTATTATTTCCAGTGCTTTTTTATACATTTCATCCCCTCCTGAATCTCCTCCATATGAATCCGTATCATCTCCGAATTGTTCACTGACAACATCAACATATTCAGGCTCTCCTTGGCCTTTTATGTAAGATACTATTTTTTCCACTTCGCTATCTTTCACAAATGGACCATGAACTCGAAGAAGTCTTCCTGCTCCTGACATATAAAGCATATCTCCTTGGCCCAATAATTGCTCTGCTCCCTGTTCTCCCAAAATCGTTCTGCTGTCTATTTTTGATGTAACTTGAAAACTTATTCTTGTAGGGAAGTTAGCTTTTATCGTTCCTGTTATAACATCAACAGAAGGTCTTTGCGTTGCCATGATAAGATGTATTCCTGCGGCTCTTGCCATTTGAGCTAATCTTTGAATTGCTGATTCAACATCCTTTCCTGCAACTAACATCAAATCAGCCATTTCATCAACGATAATAACAATATATGGCATAGGTTCGAATTCAAGTTGCTGGGTTTCAAAGATAGGTCGACCTGTTTCTTGATCAAAACCTGTCTGAACTTTCCTAACTAATAAATCTCCTTTCTCTTTCGATTCCATGAGTTTTTTATTGAATCCATCAATATTCCTGACTCCTAATTTAGACATTTGACGATATCTACTTTCCATTTCAGCAACCGCCCATTTCAGAGCAAAAACCGCTTTTTTCGGATCGGTCACAACCGGAGTCAAAAGATGAGGAATTTCATCATAAATCGAAAGCTCAAGCATCTTTGGATCTATCATTATCAATTTGCAATCTTTAGGAGAAAACTTAAATAAAATCGAAAGAATCATATCATTAACAGAAACAGATTTTCCAGAACCAGTCGTTCCTGCAACAAGTAAATGCGGCATTTTGGCTAAATCCGCCATAACAGGAGCTCCACTTATATTTTTCCCCAAGATAATTGGAATCCCAACAGTCATTCGTTTAAATTGATCAGAATCTAACAATTCGCGAAGATAAACAATTTGACGAGATTTGTTAGGCAGCTCAATACCTATTGCATTTTGCCCCGGAATTGTCGAAATTCTGGCAGATATAGCACTCATAGATCTTGCAATATCATCACTTAAACTTATGACTCTAGAAGTTTTAATACCAGGAGCAGGCCTAAATTCAAACATAGTCACAACAGGACCCTGACGTATATTTAAAATTTCCCCATCTACGCCGAATTCCTGAAGAACATTCAAAAGTTCAATCGCCATCATATTGAGTTTGTTACTGTCTTGCTTAAAATCTTTATCTTGATATTTATCTAATAAATCAATACTCGGAAGATTATAAGTTCCTGTGCCGATTGTATAATTCGATAAATTGTCGTTTATATCTTTAGATTTTTGAGGAGTTTTTAGTATTCCTGCTGGTTCTTCAATATGCTCATTTTCATAAGCTGTTTCATCATTTAAAGACGATTCTTCCCAAACAATATCTGATTGATCTTCATTATTTTTGTTAATTAGAAATTTCTTAATGTTCTGAAATATATTGCTGATTTGAGGTATAATTCCTAAAAATGAACTTGCTTCAATAAACAAAGCTTTTTTTGCTAAAAGTATCCAAATTACAGCTATTGCATAAAATACCCATCTGCAAGTTGCTGGAGATTGTTTTAATATATCTATAAATATTATTTTCGAAAATATATAACCAACAAATCCTCCTGCATAGTATGGCATGTCGAATTTTTTTAGAAAGTTTCCAACAATCTGATAAGTTGATAATATGTTAAATAATATACATCCTAAAATAATGATAGAAAAGAAGATTAAAGACTTATGTCTTATATAGTTTAGTTTGCCTTTTAAAGATTTTATACCCCATATAAAAGATAAGAGAATAATAAAATGAGAAAACAATCCAAAAGTTTGAGTAAAAACAGAAGAGATGCCGACACATAATATTTCAAAAAAATTAGAAAATTCTTTCCCGGAAACTGCAAATAAGGAGCTCTCTTTTATATCGAAGAAAAATAATGAGACAAAAAGTAAGATAGAAAACAGAAAAAATCCAAGACCTAATATTATTTCATGGTTTCTTTTATTCTTATTGTTCCTCTTTTTATTTTTCATAATTAAAAAATCTTTATTCTGTGTTTTTTTGCAAAAACAAAACAAGCAATCGACAAAACAACAGCTCCGATTAGGATAATAGGAATAATGCTTTCCAATGCACCAAAGAAAGACATATCTTTTATCATAATGCCTTTTACTAATGTGTTTCCATAAACAACAGGATTGCATTTAGTAAAAAGACTCATTAAAGGGTTTTCAATACTTTCCACAGGGGACATAAGACCAGATAATGAAGACATAGGCATTTGAATAATAAACGTTCCAAGCATAGCCTGTTGTTGAGTATTTGCAAATGCTGCAATACAAACACCTATTCCAACAACTGAAATTACATAAACTGTCATGGAAAATAGCATTAATAGTAAACTTCCATTAATAGGAACTCCATACATCCAACTTCCCAAGAACATGACACATGCCCCCATGAATAAACTTATAATAATACTTGGGGTTGTTTTTCCAATAAGCATGCCTAAAGGTTGAATTGGAGAAACTAATAATTGATCAAACGTCCCTTGTTCTTTTTCACGAGTTATGGCAAGCGCAGTCAATGATATCGCCTGACTAACAATTATCATACAAACCAAATTTGTTATGGAAAACCATTTTTGATTCTTGTTCGGGTTATACCATGTCCTGACTGTGACACTTGGTGCATTTTGCATAACGTTTTTAGAAGATTTTATTTGGAACTTTGCTAAGATTTGAGATAAATAACCGAAAACTATATTTGCTGAGTTTGTTCTTCTTCCATCTGTTATTATCAATATATCAGATTTTTTCCCAAGATCAATATTTTTTGAAAAATCATGAGGAATTGAGAGTCCAATAAAAGCATTCTCATTATCAATATTTTTCTCTAAGTCTTTTTGAGAATTGACATATATTGTTTCCTTAAAGATATTCGTATTTACAATATCATCGAGTAAGTCAACGCTATGAGTTCCTCTATCCTGATTAAATATAACAACAGATGAATTTTCAACGTCTTTTGTTGATGCAAAAACAAATAAAACCAGAAATAAAAATATAGGAAAAAATATTGATAATGCACTTTTCGGATCCTTCAAAAGATCTAAAAGTTCTTTCCTAATTAGAGCTCCAACTCCGGTAAACAGCATTTGCTTAACTTATAAGGTATATTGGCTAATTATATAACAAAGCAGAATATTTTTCAAATCAAAGCTATAAAAGGAATTGGCAAATATATTAATAAATTGTTAAATTTTCCATATTTAGATAGATTTATAAAGCTAATAAATAATTGCATAAGCTCAAAGAATATTGTTAAAGCAAGTGTTATCAAAATTTATCTGAATTCTTTAAATTAATACAATCCCTTAATTTATTAATATGTCTGTCAATTCCCTATGAAGTTGTAAATTATATATCTTCAATTTTATTCTCAAGAAAATATCTAAAATTTTATAAGTTTTTTAAATTAATATTTTTTTTCAAAAAAAGAAATAAAAAAATTTACAATCATATAAATATATGATAATATATACTAGTTACTTATTTTTTATTGTTAGATTTATGAAAATCTTAAAATTATTACCAACTATGCTTTTGTTAAATTGTGTAGTTCCATCACATGAAGCAACAGCCTTAGAAACGACACCAGATAACGTTGCACTATATTTGTCAAGTAATCCAGATTTCTTTAGGATATCCCTTGAAGAGTTCAAAGATAAGATATCTCATAGAATAAATGAACCATTGTTTGAAGATGAAATAGAGGATTTCGAGACAAATTACTTTAATGAAGAATATAAAGGACTCCAGCGTAATGTATGGGGCTTTGAAGAATTCCTTCAGCAAGGAAAAGATAAGCAAAATCACGATCAGTCTCTAAAAGAACTGCAGGATGCTTATAAATCGATAGTCATGGGAATTAATATTGATTTGGGGTTAGGTGTTTATCTTTGTGCCCGTATAAAATTTTTTGCTGACTCCATTGCAAAAACTATCTTAAGAGATGAAATAAAACTGAATGATGACCAGGTAAATGGAAATGTATATTATCGTTTTAAAGAAAAGAACCGAGGTACAATCTTAGAATCATTAATAGATCATGATTATACCGAACAAGCAATTAACAAGATTTTTTTTCTAATGGATTATTCTGCTAATGTATGCAATGAATTCATTCCGGATCAGATTGATAGTTGGAGAGAACATATTTGTGTTTTCACAAATAATTTATTGAAAACGTTTACTAGATAGGAAAACGTTTATTGATAATGACTACGCGCTGCACGTGGTATAATATCAAAGATACCACGTGCAGCACCCCAAAAGAACGGTTTTTAGAGTCTTCTTGAAAAACAAGGAAACACAAATCATAAATTTTATCAATCTAATTATAATTAGATTGATAATATAAATGAAACCATCGATCCTTTAGAAATTCCAGAACTTTTGTAGATTTGTAAATAATAATTTTTTAAACAGATTGCTAAAATATTTCTGCAAGGGAAGAATATCTTTTCAAACCCAGAAGTCTTTTAATATTTTTCTAATTAAAATATACTATAAACTTACATATACTAATAGTTGTATAAATAAGAACAATTATCTTTATTTTATCTTACGGTTAACATAATATTGCTGAAGCATGCTAAAAATATTACTTATTGTCCAATATATAACAACTGCAACGGGAAATGAAGAACAAATATAAGTAAACATTATAGGCATGATCAACATCATATTTTCTTGCATTTTCTGCTCGGATGTTTTTTCAACTATCTCGATTTTCCTTTTTTTTCCAATTGTTGTCAATTTTTGTTGAAGGAACATAGTAAGTCCCATAATAAGAGGCCAAACGCCTATTTGCAAAAAACTAGGAGGTGTCCAATCTATTGCTCCAAATAAATTAAAAAGATAAAGTGAATCAGGGGCAGATAAATCATGCACCCAGCCAAACAGAGGGGCTTGACGCATTTCAATACTTATGAAAAACACCTTATATAAGCAAAAGAAAATAGGTGCTTGCAAAAGCATTGGCAAACAACCAGACATTGGAGAAACTTGTTCCTTTTTATAAAGAGCCATCATTTCTTGATTCATTCTAACCTTATCATTTGCATAAAGTTTTTGTAAAGAAGCAACTTTGGGTTGTATTTCTTTCATTTTTGCAGCAGAAATAAAAGACTTTTTCATAAGCGGATAAGTCACTATCTTAAACATCAGTGTTAAAACCAAAATGACTATTCCCATATTTGAAAATATCTTAGCTAAGAAATCTACCAATTGAATAAGTGGCTTTGTAATAATAAAAAACCAGCCGAAATCTATAGCCATATCAAATTTTTCGAAATTCTTTTCATTTTTATAATTTTTCAAAACTTGAATGTCTTTAGGACCTGTAAATAACTGATAATTCACCTCAATCATTGAATCTGGTGATATTTTTAAATTCTTTGGTTTTGAAGAAGATATCTTATAACATTCATCCCCAATTGTTGAGTAACTAACAATATCATTTTTATTATTAATAAGTGCTGTTAACCAATAAATATCCGTATATCCAAGCCAGCTGCAATTTTTAAATCCTGTTTTACTTTCTATTTCTTTATATTTGATTTCCTGAACTTTGCTATCTCCACAACCAACCAGGCCTTCATGTACAACAGCATAATCGTTATGTTTTGGAAACGCTCTTATCAGATCAGATTTTGCATTCAATTCTATAGGTTTACTTGAAACATTTATTATTTTATCTTTTATATTGAGTAGATAGTTATCATCAAACGTCATGGACCTCTCAATAATAAGTCCATTTTGAGTTTGAGTTTTTAGAGTAATTGATTGTTTTCTTCCTTCAAAATCATCAGATGTCCAAACTGATTTTTCTGATATCAATTCATTATTCGTAGTATCTTGGTATGAAATTGCATAATAAAATTGATGTTTCGTATTTTTGGGAGTTAATAACATAACATTTTTACTGTCTTTATCAATAGATTCTTTATAATCTTTTAGTACTATGGAATCTATAATTCCTCCATTTAAATTCACAGATCCAATCATATGAGTATTTTCTAAGGAGATTCTGTTCGAAAATTTCAAAGCTTCATCTATGGATAAATATTTTTCTTCAGGAATTTCAGCTCCAGAGTTGCTAGAATTGTCTTTGTTCTCAGAATCAATTTCTTCTGTAGTTTGAGGTTCTACATTTTGACTTTTATTTCCAGCAAAATATTCATAACCAAACATAACCGCCATGAATAGAACCATAGCTATTATAAAATTTTTAGAATTATTTTCTTCATTACCAAAAGACATTTTCAAACTCCTATAATTAATCAGGGAACGGGATCATATCCAAAGTTAGAAAAAGATTTAAATCCCGGATGACATCTCAAAATCCTTTTCATTGCTATATATCCACCTTTTAATGCTCCATATTTTTCTAAGGCTTGTATGGCATAAGTAGAACACGTTGGGATATACCTACATGTCGGTCTTTTCCAAACAAATATTAATTTATAAAATTTTATAAATAAAATAAAAACTTTATATAACATACCGCGATTCCTCAAAAGCTTTTACCTTCTTAAAAGATGTTATAAAATCAGATCTTAATTGAGAAAACGTGAACGATACTGTTCTTTTTGTTGCAATAAAAACAAAGATAAAACCATTTCCTAATTCAGAACAAAATTCTCTCACAAGATGTCTTAAACGACGCTTAGCAAAGTTTCTTAGAACAGCATTACCTATTTTTTTACTTGCTGTGTAACCTACTAATAAATCATTTGTATCTATTTTTTTACAAAGGGCAAAAACACCTTTTGACTTAAAGCAACTTCCCGTTTTTGAAACTTCCAAGAATGTTTTTCTTTTTTTTATTGTTTTTGGAAACACAAGGACAACTTAAGCACTTAATCTTTTTCTTCCTTTTGCTCTTCTGGCTGCCAGAACTTTACGTCCTCCCACAGTTGCCATTCTGCTTAAAAATCCATGTCTTCTTTTACGAACTAAATTACTTGGTTGGTATGTACGTTTCATTTTAATATAAATAAATAAAATCAATTGAATAAATTATAGCATGATTAAGGAGTAAAGATCCAGGAAAAATAATTAATGTGGATTAGTAATTTATCTGTTTTCAAAAACAACTTTTGATTAATATCTGCGTTATCGATGCGAATATTCCAGCGATAACATCGTCTAGCATTATGCCTAACCCTATAGTTTGGCTGTTGTGCTTCATTAGAGTTTCAATATTTTTTATAGGAAAAGGTTTTAAGATATCAAAAAATCTAAATAATAGGAAATTAATGAATATATCAAAATTTGATTTCAATCCGAAATAGTAAATTATAAATGCGCCTGTAAATATCCCACAAATTTCATCTATGACAGCATATCTGGGATCTTTGTTTGATTCATATTTATATTTTACAATATATAGATGACAGGCAACACATCCAATAAAAAATGTAACGATTACATTAAATAAAACTAAATTAGCAATCTTTGGAATCAAGAATAATAACAACATTCCGAAAATCGAAGCTATTGTTCCAGGCATTTTTTTTGATATAAACCCTATTTTAAAAAACGAAACTATAAATAAAAGAGATGTTCTAGAAATGATCATACCTTTTTCCAAACAGTTCCTGATTTTGTATCTTCTATTATTATATTTTCCTTTTTCAACTCGTCTCGAATTAAATCGGCCAACTGATAGTCTTTTTGTTTTTTAGCCTTATTTCTTTCATTGATCTTTTCTTCAATCCATTGTCGTTTCTCAGAATCAATCTCACAAAACCAATTTTGAGGATTGAATTGCATAATTCCGAGTAATTTACGACATGTGTTAACGAATCTTTCTGCAATTTTTAAATCTTGCGATTTATTTAATATATCAATTCTTGAGTTTAATATAGATAAAGCTTTTGGAGTATTCATATTATCTGAAAGTGCAATCAAGATCTCTTCATCAATATCTTCAAAATTGCTGATTTTAAAGTTACGCAAAGTGTTATACCACTTATCAAGAATATTTTTTGCTTGATTTAAAACATCAAATGTGAAATTCATAGGGGAACTATAATGTGTCATTAAAAACGCAAATCTTATAACTTCTCCTTTATATTTTTCAAGTAGTTCATGAACAGTGAAAAAGTTTCCAAGAGATTTTGACATTTTTATACCGTTTATGTTTAAATGTCCGTTATGAATCCAATAATTCGCCATTTTCTTATTCGAGTTATGTGCGCAGGATTGTGCGATTTCATTTTCATGATGTGGAAAAACAAGATCTATACCACCTCCATGTATATCGAAAATCTCACCAAGATATTTCTGGGACATAACAGAACATTCCAAATGCCAGCCAGGACGCCCTTTTCCCCATGGGCTTTCCCATCCGAAATTAAATTTATTATCTATAGGTTTCCAAAGAACAAAATCTAAAGGATTTCGCTTATATTCTGAAATCTCTATTCTAGCGCCGCTTATTAAATCATTTTTATTCTTTTTTGATAATTTCCCATAAAAATCAAAAGATGAAACATCAAAATAAATATGACCATTAGAAATATAAGCATTACTGTTTTTCAACAGAGTTTTGATAAATTCAATCATATCATCTATATGATCAGTAGCTTTTGGCTCAATATCAACAGGCAAAACATTTAGTTTCTCGGTATCTTCATGATACATTCTCGTAGTATTTTTAGTTAATTCAGAGATTGATATGTTTTTTTCGATGGCTGCTTTATATATTTTATCGTCTATATCTGTGATATTTCGAACGTAAGTTACTTTCTTATATAACGTTTTTAAAATTCTATACAATACATCAAAAACAACAGCTGGTCTTGCATTCCCAATATGTGCACGATCATATACCGTCGGTCCGCACACATACATTTTTATATGATCAGGATCGATAGGATGAAAATTTTCTGTTTTTCCAGAGTAGGAGTTGTATAATCTTAAATTCATTTTTTGGAAACGCCAACTAATGCAGGTCTTAATAATCTATCGTGGATTATAAATCCTTCTTGCATAACTTGAACAACAATGCCTGGTTCTTGATCTTTTGATTCGATTTCTATCATCGCCTGGTGCATGTGGGGATCAAAAGGTTTTCCCATAGATTCAATAATTTTTATACCATAATTATTTAGGATTTTGTCCAATTCTGACATTGTTAATTTGATACCATCAATAATTGCGGAGGTATCTTCTTTGGAATTAAGTAATGCCAGTTGTAGATTATCTCGAATTCTCAGAACATCTTTCGCAAAGCTTGAGATGCTATATTTGGAAATATCTGCTTTTTCTTTTTCTGCACGTTTTTGAATATTTTGAGATTCTGCAACTGCTCTGAGTAATTTGTCTTTTAGCTCCTCTATTTGAGTTTGCAAATTCTCAGATTCGTTTTCTTCTATTTCTTCATTTTTAATTTCTTCGGTATCAGTCATACAAAACAATAAAAAGCAACTATTATTGTTATTCTATCATATAAAAACAAAATTTGCATCTGAATTAAGAATAGTTTTTCTGATAGGCTATGTCTACCGAAAGCGCTATAGGTGCCTCTGCGGTGTCATCAGCTGTTTTCCGGTGAGGCCATCTTTCTGATTCACGTTTCGTGCAGTTACTC
>CAJUOM010000013.1:21628-25957 GCA_910588255.1 uncultured Alphaproteobacteria bacterium | reverse complement strand
TTTTTTCGAAAGGAACGAGAAAAGAGGAATTGATTTACGAAATTTAGTCAAGTCCAGAGAGTGAGAGAAACGAACGAGACTTTACGAAATTGGAGTAAATCAATATAATCGTTTCTACCTTTCGGAAAATAATATAATATAGAGCGCGAGAGTCACTTGAGCGCGCGGCGTGTGGTATACTCATTAATTTTACCACACGCCACGTGCCTTTCGAAAAAATATAATTAGTTTAGTGGACGCTATTTAGTATCCTTAATTTCAGGATATACTTCTCGATTCGTATATGTCAAATCTTAAATAGTCCCTTAAAATTTTAGAGATTTTTCTTGGAAGCTATTTGTTAGTTCCTTTTTTCTAAATCAATTAACCATTTCTTTCTATCAATGCCTGCATTATAGCCACAAAGGTCACCTGATTTTCGAATAACTCTATGACATGGAATAAGAATTAATATCCTATTATTGGCATTTGCATTTGCAATAGCTCTCCATGCTGTTGGAAAACCTATTTTCAAAGCTATATCTGAGTAATTTCTTGTTTCTCCATAAGGAATATTTCTTAATTCTTCCCAAGCCATACATTGAAAATCAGTTCCTTTTGGACTCAAAGGAGTTTTAAATTCTTTCAATTTTCCATCAAAATATAAATTTATTTCATTTCGGAGCATATCTATTATTTCACATGATTTATTTATAAGGCTAATATATCTGAAATCCTTGTCAATACATAATTGATTTTCAAATTGAAGTGTAAGTAAACTTTTGCTATCTGAAACTGCAATTAGAACTCCAAGAGGTGTTTTGATTTTTTCACAATACAAATCAATCATTTAATATACTGATAATTTCACGAATTGATTTTAATCTAGTTATTTTGATTTTCGATTCTTGATCAAATTGTTCCGTTTTATGAGAACAAAACACATTTGAAAAACCCAATTTTTCAGCTTCCTTTATCCTTGAAAAAGCCAAATGGGATTTTCTAATCTCTCCGGATAAGCTAATTTCACCAAAGAATACAGCCCCTTTAGGTAAAGGTTTTCGAAATGCAGAAGATATTATAGATGTAATAACCGCTAAATCAATTGCTGGCTCCGTAATTTTTAATCCTCCTGCAATATTCAGATAAACATCTTTATTTGAGAAGTTGAGTTTACATCTGTTAGATAAAACAGCAACCAACATTGAAAGCCTGTTTGCATCAAAACCAACAGAAGATCTTCTGGGAATCGCTAGTGAGGTATTGGAAACTAAAGCTTGTATTTCCGATAAAATCGGTCTTGTTCCTTCAATTCCCGAAAACACGGCAACTCCACTAACATTATCGTCATATTCTGAAAGGAATGCAGAAGAAGGATTTGAGACTTCCAATAATCCTTCTGTTGACATTGAAAAAACGCCTATTTCATCAGTTGGTCCATATCGGTTCTTTTCACCTCGAAGAATTCTGTAATCATAAGATTTATCTCCTTCAAAATACAAAACACAATCAACCATATGTTCCAATGTTTTTGGCCCTGCTATTGCACCATCTTTGGTTATATGTCCAACAATAACTACAATCACATCGTTGTTTTTCGCAAAATTTACTAGCTCTTGAGTACAAAACCTGACTTGAGATATACTCCCGGAAGGGGATTGTATTAAATCAGATGAAACAGTCTGTATTGAATCTATAATTAATATACCGTTGTGTTTAACACCGCCTACAGCACTTAAAATTTCATGGATATTAGATGAAGATGCTATCTTTAAATTAGCATTACCAACATTCAGCCTTTTTGCTCTCATCATAACCTGATTTACAGATTCTTCAGCAGAAACATATATATAGTTTTCAATTTCTGAAATTTGTGAAAGAATCTGAAGTAATAATGTTGATTTTCCAATTCCGGGAGGCCCTCCGAGCAAAACAACAGATCCATCAACAAATCCTCCCCCTAAAACTCGATTTAATTCTTTCAATTCTGTTTTATGTCTTTTGGCCGAATTTGATTTTATATGATCATTTGTGTCAGAGATATTTATGAAAAAATTATCAGGAATAGGCATATTCTTTTGAGAAGATTTTGTAGCCAATTCTTCGATCACACAGTTCCATCCCTTGCAAATATCACATTGTCCCATCCATTTCGGGAGAATAGCACCGCATTCTTGACATATAAATTTGGAATTAACTTTTGCCAAAACTTTTCATGAGAATTAAACTTTCCAATATATATTATAACATACTAATATATTGGTTCCACACCTGATAATTGAAATTGTCAAATTTTGTATTTAATTAAGAACATTTTTTCAAATTAATTCGCTTATTAAAAATAGGGTAATCAAATATAAATACATCCCTATTACGATAGTTTTACCATACTTCCGAGCAAGGAATTCCTATAAAGAACTTATCTCTTTTAGCGTATTATAAAGGTAGAGGAAAATAGATCATTAAATTTTACAGTTAATTATCTCCTATTTGTGTGAATAAACAAGCGCTTCAACCCCCTCTATTAATGATTCCTTTGCATAATCTTTTGGACGGTCTCACTCTACCTTATTTCCATGTATTCACCAATTTACTATTTTATTTCCTTCATCTCCATACATATGTCTCAAAGATTCATCCGTAAAATTTTGTTTTTGTATATATTTTTCTGATAATCTATCTAAAGCTTTATTTAAAACGTCAGGATTAAATTGCTCTTTTATAACATTAACAACAGCATCCACCTTTTCCGGCAAATCATGTCCTGCCCCTATTAAATTCATTGACGCATTTGTTTTTCTTTCATTATTATCTGTCATTTTCTCAATTGCATTAATTATTGATTCGATAGCAAAATCAACCAATTCGTCATCTTTTGTTTTGGCAACAGATTTATTGTTCAAAATATTTATAATTTCTTTATTTTCTATTCTTTGATCTTGAAATTTTTGAATTGTTTCAGGATTAACTACCGAATTTTCTACTGGAACAGCCTGATAATTTGGTGCAACTCTTTGGCTATTTGAAGTGATAGGTTTCGGATACCTTCCTTGATAATATTTATCAAAAGCAACTTTAAAAGCATTTTTTGCAGGAATTGATTGTCGGTTATATTGATCATAGAAACCTGAACTAGAATTCATATAATTATTTTGAGGCATTACATTTCCTGAGCTATACAATGTTTGATTTTTACTATTTAGAGCAAACCGTTTTCCGGAATTAAAAATCGGATTTTGTTTAACGAATCTCATGCCATTAATTATTTTTCTCAAAGTTGATTGTGGATTGTTATTTAGAGAAGACTTTTGAGGTAAATTACTTTGTTTGTTTTTTCTAAATAACTTTTTTAAATCTTTTGCATTCAAGGAATTCACTTCTTTTACCCATACTTTTGGATTATTATATAGTTTTTTAAGATGTTCAAATTTTTTGTTAGAATCATCTAATTTATCTGTTAAATTTTTAACTTTTTCATTCAATCCTAAATTAGTTTTTTGAGTTGAATTTCTCAAGTTGTCAACATTATTCTTAAGTTTTTGAGTATTTTCCATTAACATGGAATTTTTACGAATAGAATCCTGCAATTTGCTATTTAAAATGTCTATTTTAAGTAATTGATTTGCTTCGCTTATTGAGTCAGCTATATCTTCTTTCATCTTTTCTTCATTCATACGTTTGGCCATATTTAAAAGAGCTTTATTATTTTTAACAGCCTGTCTCAAATCAAACTTTAATTTATCTATCAAATTCAAGTTTTTGTTCTTCAACTTGATAAGCTTCCATTATTGCAATATATTTACCCTGTGTCTCTTTTTGCTTTGTAATCAAAGTTTTTATTTTTCTTAAAAGATCCCTTTCCTGAGCTTTTCCAGTTTTTGTCAAGACTTCAACTTTTTCTTTTAAAATAGTTAATTTAGCTGTTAATTTTTCAATATAAAACAGATTCTTTAATTCTGCAGATTTCATACTTTCTACTATAGTCTCAAACTCTTTATTTAATGTGCTAATTTTTTGTTTTAGATTGTTTATAACTGCAGTTTTCGCTTCATCTTGACTTTTTGCCATATTTACGAGGGCTTTTAATTCGATCTTCTGCTTATTCACTTCGGATTTTAAAACTTCAACTTCCACTAGATTCTTTACTTCTTCAGCTGCTGAAGCACTTTTTGTATTGGTATATTCCTGATTCAACTTCTTCAATGTATCAATTGTTTTATTAAGCTGATTAGTTTTTTGGGAGATTTGATTGTTCAATCTATTTGTTTCTTCATCTAATGTCTTCTTTGCTGCTTCTTGCTCTGCTTTTATTTTTTCTTCATATTCTTTTTGGGCATTCTTGAGATTTTC
>CAJUOM010000013.1:0-21528 GCA_910588255.1 uncultured Alphaproteobacteria bacterium | reverse complement strand
ATTTTGACTTTCATTTAATTTCGATTGCCAAGAATCTCTTTCTTTTTTCACTGCTACATTCAAAGCTTGCTCTGCTTTTATTTTTTCTTCATATTCTTTTTGGGCATTCTTGAGATTTTCTTTTTGTTGTAGAATATCTCCTTCTAATTTTTCTTTTTCTGTTTGCAATTTATCTATTGTCTCATTTAATTTTTTTGAATTTTCTTCAAAAGTCTTTTTAGAAGTTGCTAATTCCTGTACTGCATTTTCCTTTTCTGCTGTGATTTTCATAAGTTCATCTTTTGCTTTTTTTTCAGATGCTATTTTTTCATTTTGTATTTTACTATTTTCATTAAACGCATTATCCAAATCAGTTTGTAATAATTTTATCTTATTTTGACTTTCATTTAATTTCGATTGCCAAGAATCTCTTTCTTTTTTCACTGCTGCATTTAACGCTTTTCGAGTTGTCAATGCTCCAGCATCCAGTATCGTGTTTTTACAAATAAAATCAGTTGAAGCTAACACAGCAACTAATAAAATATTTTTTAATAATAGCCTTCCTGTAATTTTCATATTTTTCTCACCAGCTACAATCTATATATTATAAGGCTATCAAAATAAAGTTAATAATTCGTAAATTTTAGGAAGAAAATTATAAAAAACAAAGAGTCGACACATATCGACTCCTTAATATTATTGTTCAATAATGTTATATTAAGCTAAATAACATTGAAACATTATTGGTTTTTTGTTTTCTTTATCTATATCAAAATTTGCAACCTCTTCTTGAGTTTTGGTTGGCTGTACATTTTGATTTTGAGGTAATTGTCCTGGAATTCCCCTCCCATTCATTGGAATATAAGAAGGCGCAACTTGTTGTCCACTAGCCCCTGGAGTCAGGGCATTTTGTGGTTGAGTATTTGGATTTACTTGAGGCATTTTGCCTGGAATCACTCTTCTATTCATTGGATTATAAGAAGGTATAACTTGCTGCCCATTGGTTCCTGGAGTTAATCCGTTTTGTGGTTGAGGATTTGGATTTACTTGAGGCATTTTGCCTGGAATCATCCCTCCATTCACATAGGTATTAGAAGGTATAAATTGCTGTCCATTAGTTCCTGGGATTAATCCGTTTTGTGGTTGAAAGTTTGGATTCATTTGAGGTATTTGACCTGGAATTATCCCTCCATTCATCGAGGTATTAGAAGGTATAAACTGTTGGTCATTCGCATTTGGAGCAAAGCCATTTTGTGGTAATGAACCTGGAATTATTTGTGGAATTGTATTATTCTTGATATTTTCTTTCGCTTTTTCAACATCTCTTGAAAAATAATATATTTCTCCATCTTTCATTTCTGAAGGGAATACAGTTCCTTCAGGTGCAATTAGAATATTTCCATTTTGGTCTATAAATCCTGTTTTCTCTCTTACTGCTGCCGTTTCAGCTTGAGCTGTTGGAATAACTTGTTCTACAACAGGGGGTACTGTTTCAATCTGAGTTGTTGGAACAACTTGTTCTGCAGTAGGTGTAACTGTCTCGCTTGATTGCTCCGTAGCATTTTTTGTGTCTTGAGCAACAACTGCATTATCCACATTCATTTCTGGAGTCACAGGTTCCTGAGCTTGCTCTGCTGCTGCAGCAACATCAGAAATAGCATCCGATATAACACTTTGTCCTTCGGTTGAATTGTTTTCTTGTTGATTATTTGCCGTAGAAACAGCATTCGCTATATTAGCGATCCCGCTCATAATATCTGCTGCCGTACTTGTTTCTGCATTAGAATTAAAAACAAAAGCGTTTGTAAGTAAGATACTCGTGGATATATATAGAGCTTTTTTAAATTGTGTAATCACGATTCCCCCTATAATTATTCTTAAATAAATTATTCTCCTATCTAAGATTCTAAAAAAATAATGTTAATTTTCTGTTAACAATAGTAAAATTTTTTAAGAAACATGAATTTTTTTAACAATATTTTTAAAAATAAGGAAATTTCAGTGAAGGATTTTTTAAATTATTATCATTATGAATTACTTTCTTTAAGGCAAAAAGGCGGAGTTTTTGCGAAAAAGCATCCGAATATCGCGGAAAAATTAGATATCAAAAACGGAGAATCTTCTGATCCTCAAACTGAAAGAATTATTGAATCCGTTGCTTTTATGGCTGCAAAATTACACCAAAAAATCGATTCAAACGCTCAAAACATTGCTTTTTTCTTACTTTCTGCATTATATCCAAACTTAATAAATGTTTTCCCTCCTTGTGGAATTGTAAAATTCGAAAATGAAAATATCGCTTCAATTCCGGATAAATTAGTGCTAAAAAAAGGTACAAGTCTTTTTGTAAACTCTAAAAACAATATAGAATGCCAATTTCGAACTTTATATCCAATTACCTTACATCCGATTTGTATTTCTGATGTACAATTATTGAAATCAGGGAAAAAATCGGTGGCATTGATGGCTGGAGTTTGGAAATAAATATAGTAACTAAATCTGTTCCTATAGAATTATTAGCGATAAATGATTTGTTATTTTATATCAATCTAGACATAATCGAAGATTCAATAAATGTTTATGAGTCCATTTTTTCAGATCCGAACAGAAACGTTTTCTTAAAAATAAATGAAAAATACATAAAAATAGAAAATTCTAATGTTATTCCTTGTGGATTTCAAGAGGAAGAGACAGTTTCTCCTGTTCCTGATTATGCCACAAATTCTTTCCAACTGTTTCAAGAATTACTTCATTTTAAGCAAAAATTTATGTTTTTCAGAATTATTGGAATAGATGACTTGATAAAGAACTCTGGAATAAGCAATATATACGAATTTTCAATATTAATCGATGTTAATGTCAGAAATGAAAGACTCTTAGAAATAATCAATAATGAATCCATTTTATTAAACGCTGTTCCAATAGTTAATTTGTTTCCAATAACATCAGATCCTTTTAGATTTGACGGAACGAAAACAAAGTATTTATTATTAGCAGATCAATCTAAGGACAAATCTATAGAAATTCACTCTATTTCTGAAATCCATACAATCAATACACAAACTCAGAAAGATCACTTGATTCAGCCTTATTTTTCTCTTTCCATAGATTCTGATACGAATATATTACATGATTTATATTGGATTTTCTCTAAGGAACCATCAATATTAAGAAATCTTGATGGATTTGATACATACATATCGATTATTGACACAAAAATGAATCCTTATAAAGCATATACAGACGTAGTTTATGCCAAGATCCTTTGCACAAATAGATTTAAAACCAGAGATATTCCTTTATTTTCAAAAATGTATATAGATAATTCGGAATCTGGAGGATATTTAGCGAAATTAATTACAAAACTGACAAAACCTATTAATCTTTCTCAAGAAAATTCTAATCTGTGGAATCTAATTCAACAACTTACAACAAACCATATAAGTCTTGCAACAATTAATAATATCATAAACCCTTTAAAATCCTTTTTAAATATGCTTGCTGTTGATTCAAAATTAAAATCTGAAGAATTGTTTAATGGAATAGAAAAAATAATCTCAAAAGAAACAGTTAGACGATTTGGCAAAGATGCCTGGAGAGGTTTTGTAAAAGGCATAGAAACAACCTTTGAAGTGAACGAAAAATACAATCAATTCAATTACCTATTCGCTTGTATATTAAACCAACACCTATCTGATATAATATCTATTGATTCTTTCATAGAATTAAAAATAACTGACTTTCAGACACATGAAACAAAAGCTTACTGGTTGCCTACATCTGGAAAACAAAATCTAATATAAAAAGAGGGGCAACTCCCCACTTAGGAATTACCCCATTTTCAGTTTCAGTTTCACTATATTATTATATAGCTGGCCAGTTGCACTTAACAAGTGCGAGGACCAATGAAACCAAAGCCATTTTTGTTGCGAAGCTCATAATGTCCACCATATATAAAAAATCTTATCTTTATATTATCATAATTTTTGAGGCGCTAACAATAAAAAATCACAAATTTATTAGAATTTTAATTATTTTTTCTAATGTCGTGAGAAATTATTTATATCCCAAGGCTATAACATACTGTTCTGGAGACTCTTTTCTGCTCGAATTTGGTTTAAAATAATTTATTTTATTAAATGACTTATTTATGTCAGAAAATAACCGGCTATTTGCTCCACCTTGAAAAGTTTTGAAAATTAGATTTCCACCAGGTTTTAAAACAATCTTAGAAAAAGTAAACACTTCTTCCATTAAGTTTATAATCCTCAGATGATCTACTTTTTTTATGCCGCATGTATTTGGAGCCATATCACTCATTATAACGTCTGCTTCTTGATTTTTGAGCAAAAATTTAATTTTTTCAATATTAGTTTCTTCCAAAAAATCTCCTTTTATAAAATCGACATTCGGAATAGGATCAATATCTAAAAGATCGATAGCTATTATTCGTTTGCATATTTTGGAAATAACTTGAGACCATCCTCCCGGAGCTGCTCCCAAATCAATTACTAAGGAATCTTTATTAATGATTTTAAATTTTTCTTGAATTTCCAAAATTTTAAACGCTGCACGTGATCTATAACCTTCTTTATGAGCTTGAATAACAAATGGATCATTGATTTGCCTTTGCAACCAATCTCTAGAAGATTTT
Organism: uncultured Alphaproteobacteria bacterium; assembly: GCA_910588255.1. GTDB lineage: Bacteria > Pseudomonadota > Alphaproteobacteria > RUG11792 > RUG11792 > MGBC162888. The sequence goes on along the minus strand of CAJUOM010000013.1, from coordinate 16,895 downwards.
TTCAATTTTTTGTTTTTTATAGTCTTTTTCAATTTAAAATATTTTTATCAGAAATTTTTTAATTATACCATCTTGGAAAAAATTAATTTAGTTTATTTTCTTTTAATAGTAGGATAAAATTTAATAAGTTGTTCATTTTTTAGATAATAATGGGCGTAAGTTTAAGTCATCTCCTGATAGTTATGGTAATTGTTTTAATACTTTTTGGAGCAGGGAAATTACCCAAAGTTATGAATGACTTAGCAAAGGGTATAAAAGCATTTAAAGAAGGATTAAAAGACGAGGATAAGAATGAGTGATTTTGATAATATTACAGTAGCAGCAAGCTTAATAAAACAGGTAGTTTCTCAAATAGAAGCATTGGAAGAAAAGAAATCCGAAATACTGAGTGACATCAGAGAAACATTTGCTGAAGCAAAAGCTAAAGGACTAGATGTTGCAACCCTACGGCAGCTCATAAAATTAAGAAAAAAGAAGAAAGAAGAGATTGAAGAACAAGAAGAATTACTCGATATATATAAACGAGCTCTAGAGCAGTAAATATACTTTCTGCTGCTTTAAAAGATCTTGGAAAATGAGAGGCAAATGAGACTCGAGACCGACTAGAAATTGTATCGATCTATCTTGTTTATTTATATTATAACTTAACTTTTCTTATTAAAATTTATTTAAAATGTAATATATTCACAATCATTGATTTTGTTTTCATCTAGAATATGTTATATAATTGCCACGTTTTTACAAACGTGGCGCAACTAAAGATTTATTTAGCAGTTTTTTCTAGTTTCACAGCTGTTAAAAAATCCGTTAATATATCTGTAGCTTTTGCACTATCAAGTCTTATGCTCTGCATACAATCTCTAACCGAAAGATCTATTTTCGGTTCTATAGTTTCAAAAGGCAACTTTTTTGTCGGATATAGTGATAATGGAATTTCTGTCAAATATGTTACTTTTACAAAATTCTCTCTGAACTTTTGTAACATAGTTGTTTTTACAGCACTTCCACTTCCTGTTTTCGCCTTGAGATCGATAATTACTACAGGACACTCTGCCGTTGGTGTTGCTAAATTTTTAGCTAAGTTCTGCTTAAATAAAGTGTTATTCAATGTACTGTCTATTTTTTCAGCACCTTCTCCAACTTTAGTCATTATTTCCAAAGCTTTGCCTGCTGCTGTTTGATTGATTCTTGAACCAGCAACCTCCATAGTAAGAGAAGTAACAGTCTTTGCAGTATCCAATATTGTATCAAAAGCAAATTTGGTTATGTTTTTCTTAGCTGCATTATCAGCTTCCTTCATCGCTGCAATAGCTTGCTCTGAAAAACTCGGATTTTTACTTGTAGATAAGATAGTTAATCCAGATTTTAAATCACAATCTGTTCCTGATGTGATATGCGAGATTGTGCTTATGGCATCTGAATCCATAACTACTCCATCATAATTATTTTCTATTTTTTCCAGATCTTCAAAATCCCCATTGGAAGAATCTATAAAATATGATGCCAATTGGGTAGTTTTTCCAAGACAACTTAAACATCCAGCAACACATTTCGGGGCAATCATTTTGCTGTTCAATGATCTCACGGTCTCTTCAATATCAACTGCATGACCTCCCAAAGCAGAATGTGAGGCTAATAATGCCCCCGAGGAAATACCAATAAATCCATTTATATAATCCGATAATTTCACAGTTTTTATACTTTCATTTTCAGCTAGTTCTTCTTCAAGAATTTTCGACATTTCAATTCCTGCAGCCAACTGTGATTTTCCATCGAATTCGCAGACACAATAACATTGTACTTTTGACTTATCCAGCCCAGCCAAAGCTGTGCTCAATCGCTCTGAAGGCTTTAATTCCGCAGATAAAGCCGCTTCAATAAAAAAAGGTATTGAAGCTATTGTTGAGATTAAAATTTTTGTATTCATAAAATTTCTCCGTTAAGTTTTTCTCTTCAATATTAATTCTATATTTAAAAAGTTAAAATTTGATTAACAAAAGAAAATACTTGATCAGAAGCAATATATAATTGAATATTTAATGATATTTATTTTTGGCCAATTATGTTTTTGGGGCACAACGATATGAAATATTTATAATTTTCGAAAAGTTTTTTTGCAAAATCTTCTGGAATTTTTTCCATTTTCCAGGAATTTTTATTATCGCAATCACACAAGATTTTTATATCCTGTTCAGGATATTCTTCTGCATAAAGCGGATTTATAAAAATTATTGTGTATAATATTAATTTCTTCATATGTGAAGATATTCTTATCCCCTAGGAAAATGGTAATTTCATTTTATTAAAATTACGTTAATTTTTTTCCAAAAAATCAAAAATTTTTGGATTTTTTGGAGAATTTATGCATTCTTCCAGAGTTTTGTTCAATTCAGAATACAATGTTGCTATTTTTTCACTATATTCATTAAAATTTTTCTTGGCATTCTGATTTAATTCATTTATTTTTGTTATGCATTTTTCCAAGCAATCTAAATAAACAATTATGTTTGGTGCAATTTTATCAGATATCTTCAAATTTTCTATTTCTTTCAGCAATTCATTTGTCATATCAGTTAACGAAGCCAGATTCCTTAAAAATTGCTTTTTGCAAATTTCAAATTTTTCAAATTGTTCTGTTAATGCTTCATTTATACAATTCAATATTCCAAAGATTACATAGCTTGGGATTCTCGGTGCTGTTCCAAATTTTGTTTTTACAAACTTTGTTATAAAGTTACGAATAAGAGTTTTAGATGCACTTGGAGCATATTCTCTATCAACGGTCCAAAAAGCGACGTTAATTCCTTGTTAATTGAAGATTCAGGCATTATTTTTGTGTTAGGGGAAGATTGAATTTTTTCTAAAAACCCTTTTTCGCTTTCTGTCAAATAATCTATTATTCTGAAAATATCTATCATAGATCTCAATTCTTTATAAAATTTCGAATAGGTATCCGATATATCATCCAACACATTTTCGAGATCTTTAAACAGATTAAAATCAGTGATTATATCTTTATAGTATTCTGACGAAGTTAAAACTCTTAAAATATCACAAATATCTTTTTGTGACCAATCTGGTTTTTGAATCAAAATATCGTGCCGGGAATCCAAAATTTCCCGGATTTGATCTTGAACTTTTATAATAAGCTTAAAATTTGAATCTTCAATTATTTTATCTTTTTGATTTTTTTCAACATTTTTAAATTATTCTGTTTTGATTGATTTAAAAGAATCTGTAGTTTGGCTATGTCATCCTGCGATAGAGTAATACTCTCGCTTCGAATAGAAAATGTGAGAATAAAAAGAAACAGACAATAAAGAATATTATTTAAAAATCTCATATTTATAATTCTCCCATGTCGGCAATGCCTATAGAAATTGTAACAATAAATTGTTAATAAATTATTAAAGTTTTATAAATTTCTAAAGTTATGAGTAATACAGCTTTTTATATTTTTTGCTCCGGCTCTTTTCAATATAGCAATTGCATTTCTCAAAGTTTTTCCAGAATCTATAATATCATCAATTATTAAACACTCCCGATTTTGAACCAAGTTAAGATTCGTAGTTTTATTATTTTTCTTATCAATTATTACTAAATTTGATTTCAGATAATTTGCAAACTTTTCGCTCCGTTCTTTTGCCCCAATGTCCGGGGAAACTATAACAAGTTCCTGATTCAAAAATTTATGTCCATATATTTCGTGCGGAAGAATATTTATAATAAATTTATCTTGATTGTTTTTATGAATATCCAAGGTTATTATATGTCTAACATTTAAAAACTTAACTATATTAAGAATCAACTGAAATGATATGCTTTTATCTTGTCTTGAATATGGAACATAAGGAATAAAAACATCTATAATTTTACATTGTTGACATAAACCTAATATTAAGAAAAATGCAATTAACCGATCATTTAAATTTGAATACTTAGGAATCAAAACTAATACGTGATTATAGCTAATATCCATTTCATCAATACGAAACTCACCATTAGGATATTTTGATATTTGAACTTCGATAATATTGGTTTTCAAATCTTTTAAAAATCGCTCTGCTAATTCTTTTTGGCTTTTTTCAAAAATAATAGGCATTTAATAATCAATTTTAATCAAATAAAGTCCATAAGGAGGAGCTGTTACTCCCGCTTTTGTTCTGTCTCCTGATTTTAAAAGCTGAGTAATTGAATCTTCTGATATTTTTCCCAATCCTATGTCTTTTAAAGTGCCCATGGTTATTCTAACCTGATTATGAAGGAATGATTTTGCCGCAATCTCCATTATTATGAAATCTTCTTTTCTATATACACTAATTTCCGAAATAGTCCTTATGGGATTAGCTGCATTACAATGTGCTGAACGAAAAGCATTTAAATTATGAGTACCGAGAAAATATTGTGCTGCTTTATGCATCTTATTTTCATCAAGTTTTTGTGCAATATGCCAAGTTCGGTTTTCATAAATCACAGATTTTATATTACGATTAAAAATAATATACTTATAATATCTCATTTTTACAGAAAACCTGGCATGAAAATCATCAGAAGCAATTTCGGCATTTGTAACTAATGTTCCCTTATCTTGAAGATAAAAATTTACTGCTAAAATAAATTTCCCTAAATTATTTTTCCAAATATTTATTAATTCAGGATTAAGGAGTTCAAAATGAGCAATTTGAGCTGTTGCGTGAACCCCAGTGTCTGTCCTTCCTGCCCCAAATAATTCGATTTGCTCCTTGTTATCAAAGACGGAATTTATTGCAGTTTCAACGGTTTCTTGAACAGAATTGAAATCCTCCTGTTTTTGCCATCCAAAAAATTTGATCCCATCATATTCTACTGTTAATTTGATTTTCATCGTTTGTTATAATTTCTTAATATACGATTTTCCTCAATATTCCATTCTCTCTTTTTTATCGTTTCTCGTTTATCTATCAGATTTTTTCCCTTTGTCAAAGCTATGCTAAGTTTCAATATTCCTTTATGATTAAAATACATTGTAAGTGGAATTAAAGTCATACCTTTTTTTTGTATGGCATTCAAAAATCTTGCTCTTTGAATTTTATGCAACAATAAAATACGAGGACGCTTCGGTTCATGATTATTATAGCTTGCTTGAACATATGGAGAAATATCAGCATTAAACAAATAAATATCATTAGAATTCGTCATAGGACCTATAAAAGCTTCATTTATGCTTACTTTTCCACCTCGAATAGATTTTACTTCAGATCCCGTTAATATTATTCCGGCTTCAAGTGTGTCTATAATTTCATAATCAAATTTAGCTCGCCTATTCTTGGCAACTACCTTGAAATTTTCATCAGCTTTTGACATCATTGTAAACAATCTTTAAAATGCCTATTTTAGTTTAGCATTAAATCAGAGTTTTCAAAAGCCTTCTTTAAAAGATATATTCTTTTTCCTTGTTATCCAGAATCTCCATTTCTTGTCCCCAAATTGTTTCTGGCCATAAAGGATCATTTTTTGTTCTCGAAATTATGTGAATATGCAATTGAGGAGATTTATTTCCAATTGCAGCAACATTTATCCTATCTGTTGGAAATATATTCTCCATAATATCTGTTGCATAATTCATTTCTTTTATCAATTGTATACTGTCTACTTCTTTCAGTTGATTTATTTGTGTTATATTGCTTACTCTTGGTATTAATAAAATCCAAGGAAAAACTTTGTTTTCCATCAATACTCTACATAAATTCAAATCAACTATAAAATCCTTATTTTTAAAGGCGTTAATTAATTCAAAAGCCATACTTAATTATTTAAAATTGTTTTATTTCGGACAATAACGTCATCTGAAGCACTGTAATTTAATATTATTCTACAACGTTCTTCTAATAAATCAAGATCCAAAGATTCATTTGAAAGTAATTTCACATTTCTTTTTAGAGATCCCAAAGCTTTTTCTATCTGCTCAAGTTTCTCTGTTTGCTTTTTCAATTGATTTCTAGTGACAAGATAAGCTCTTAAACCATTTTCTCCACTAAGAGCATGAAATACGAAATATACAAAAACAAGTAAAATTGCAGATATTTTGTATATCAATTTAACATTGTTTGAAATCCCAACAAAATTTGTAATTTTCATAAACAAAATACCGAGACTCCAAATTGATGCAGTCTCGGATTAATTTTTAACAGAAAGCTTAGCCGACAACTGTTACAGAACGACGGTTCTTTGCATGAGCCATTTCGGTCGTTCCTGTATCAACAACTCTCTCTTTTCCATAGGAGACTGTTGTAACTCTTTCTGAAGCAACACCAAGATCACGAAGCTCTTTAGCTGTTGAATTTGCACGAGCTTCTCCAAGAGCCATGTTGTATTCAGCCGTTCCTCTGACGTCTGTGTGTCCTTCAACTGTTACGTTTGTTCCTGTATATGTCTTTAACCAAGCAGCTTGAGCTTCAACTCTCTTTTTTGCTGAATCAGTTAAGTTTGATTTGTCAAAATCAAAATATACTGTGTTTGGAACATTTGCAGCAAAATCCTCTGCAGATCCAGGGGTAACGTTTCCGTCAACTCCACATGTGCATGAGCAAGCTGTCATCAAAACAGCAGTAGCGGCAAATAAGCCTAATAAACAATTTTTATTCATAATTTCTATCCTTCAAAAAATGTATCTATATTCATTCTATCAAAAATTGTGTCTTTCATCAAAGCTGAATATCTCGAAAGTTTATAAACTATAATAATTTTTGATAAATGTTGTAATTTTGTCACTATATTTTGAATGCGCGCGGAAAGAGTTATGAAATTAATGAGTATATTAAACGTCATGCGTCCTACCTCCTCTTTTCAACTTAAATATATCCCTTCCACCTTAGGTATGAGTGTTACATTACCCTTAGACATATTGCAAATGAGACACGATTTGAGATATATATGATAGAGCGTGGATTAGAAAGATAGCTGCTCAGAAAACTTCATTAACACCACAGGGAGACCTCCAGTTTCTTCGAAAAATCATCATAAATTTTAGATATTTAGATAAAAATCTGATTGTGATAAAATATGTTATAATCTGATAAATATTTTAAAATTCTATAAAATATGAAAATCGACTCCAGCGTATTAACCCATGCGTTAAATCTAGAAAACTGTATAAAATTTTCCTCGAACAAAATTTCTATAGATTCAAGAAATATTGAACCAGCCGATTTATTTATAGCTATTAATAAAGGACACGAATTTGTAAAATCCGCTCTTGAAAAAGGAGCTGTTGCAGCAATTATTGATAATCCAGACTATATTATTTCTGGAAAGACTATTTTAGTAAAAGATACTACTGAAGCACTAAAAACTATTGGAAAATATATAAAAAATTCTATTACTTTAAAGAAAGTAATTGGAATAACAGGAAGCGTCGGGAAAACAACTACTCGCTCTTGGTTAAATGAAATTTTAAATAAAAAATTCAAAACTTTTTCTAGTATCAAAAATTATAACACTATTTACGGATTGCCAATATCTTTAAGTTTACTTGAAAAAGAAACTGAATTCGGCATATTTGAAATGGGATCGAGTAATAAAGGAGAGATTTCTGAATTATCCACATACCTGAGACCTGACATTGCAATTTTAACAAACATTTATGAATCTCATATAGGAAAATTTGGAACTCAAGAAGCTTTAGCTCAAGAAAAAATATCAGTATTAGATGGCTTGAATTTAAATGGTAAACTAATTTTCGATGGGGATCCTTTGTTTCGAAATGAAATAGAATCAAAAGCAAATGAAAGAAACATAAAAGCAATTTCCGTAGGATTTAATGATAATTGTGATTTTAAAATACTATCTTCTGAAAGCAGGATCAAATTGAAAACACCTTTTGGAACAATTGATTACGAGTTATCTGTTCAAGGAAAACATTTCGCTTACATAAGTGCTTGTGTTATTGCGACTATATATACATTAGATCTCGATATTTTTGAATTTATACCTTATTTCAAAAATCTTTTACAGATAAATGGCAGAGGATCGTGGAAAGAATATGTTTTCCAAAACAAGACATTTCGTATAATTGATGATTCATATAATGCAAGTCCTTCAGCTGTTTTGGCCTCTTTAGATGTTTTCGAATCACTTCAAAATGATAAAAAAATAGCCATATTGGGACAAATGAAAGAGCTTGGAAGTTATGAGGAGCATTATCATAAAATTATTGCAGAAAAATTGAATAACATGAAATTATATCAAACTGTTTTTGTTGGAGATAGATCACTTTGGCCAATAATGAATAATGTTAAAAATATTTTGTGTTTTGAAAAAATGAGTGATTTTGTGATAGAAAAAATTCTGGAAATCGTTCAAAATAATACCATAGTTTTGCTAAAAGGTTCAAGAAGCATTGAACTTAATAAATTTATAGATTATATAAAATGTTCTACAACTTAATTTATAAACTTTTCTCAACAGATTATTCAATCCTAAATATTTTTAAATATGTTACATTTCGATCTATTTGTGCATTCCTTGCTTCATTTTTAATTACGTTGCTTATTGGAAATAAATTTATACATTTTTTAAAAGAACATCAAAGAAACGGACAACCCATACGTGAAGATGGTCCTGCATCTCATTTAAAAACAAAAAAAGGGACTCCCACTATGGGAGGAATTTTAATAATATCAGCAACAGCATTCAGCTCACTTTTATTTGCAGATTTAACTAATTTATATGTTTGGCTATGTTTTATTGTTTTTATTGGATTTGGATTAATTGGAGCTATTGATGATTACAAAAAAATTAAAAAATATGATTATCACGGTATTACAGGAAAGAAAAAATTCTTACTTCAATCAATAGTTAGTATTGTCTGTTGTCTAATATATTCAAAGGCTTGTTATTTTGATGGAATAACATCTATATTTTTTCCGATTTTTAAAAACTGCAATATAGATCTCGGGTACTTTTTTATAGTTTGGGGGATATTTATTATGGTTGGAAGTTCGAATGCGGTTAATTTAACTGATGGCCTAGATGGCTTAGCTATGGGACCTGTAATAATATCTTCAATTTGCCTGGCAATTGTGAGTTACCTCGCTGGAAACACAATATTTTCAGATTATTTACATATACAATATATTCCGGGAATATCTGAAATTTGTGTTTTTCTAGGAGCATTGATTGGTGCGGGATTTGGGTTCATGTGGTTTAATGCTCCTCCTGCAAAGATTTTCATGGGAGATACAGGTTCTGTTGCAATTGGTGGAGTGTTAGGATTTATTTCATTAATATCAAAACAAGAGTTCATATATGCTTTAGTTGGAGGAATCTTCGTTTTGGAAACTTTATCTGTTATAATCCAAGTGTTCTATTTTAAATTAACTGGAAAGCGAATATTTTTAATGGCTCCGATACATCATCATTTCGAAAAAAAAGGATGGTCAGAATCAACAGTCGTATTCAGATTTTGGATAATATCAATGATTTTGGGAATTTTAGCATTATCACTATTGAAAATAAGATAAAGCTATTAAAATTCTCTAACACGATATTCTTAGAATAACTAATCATTTTTCATATGTCAAACTCCGGAATTGCTAAATAGTTTTCCGAATATATAAATAAATTTTGTTTGAACTGTTGAGAAAAGTATTGTATAATCTTATAAAGAATATTTTTATTACCTTAACGAATAAGATAAATATGAACAAAAGAAAGATAACTTTAGCCTTATTAATAAGCACTTTCAGTCTTTTCAATACAACAAATGCTTTCCAATCGAGTAAAAGTTCCAATTCTAAGTCAGATGCCCAATTTGGAATAACATTCCTTGATGTACCTAAGAAAAATAAAACCTTCGATGATCAATTTCCTATGTCTAGCTTAGATAAAAACCCAATATCCCAGGGAGAATTTGATATTATGGTATCACTAACAAATCTAAACATTTCTGATGCCAATATTCCATGTAAAGCTTATTATCATTATTCTGCACTAAAAGAAGTAAAAATAGGCTACGCAAAAAAAATTGCAAAAAATACGTTTCGTTGTTGTGGTTCATTAGAAACTGTACACATGAATTCCGCAACGAAAATTGGAAAAGCGGCTTTTCGTTCTTGCTATTCACTACAAAATATATACATGGACTCCGTAAAGAAAATTGGAGCTCATGCCTTTTCTGATTCCTTATCACTAACACAGGTAAATTTGCCTACTTCCTTAATAGAAATTGGAGAAGAAGCTTTTTCTGATTGCAGTTTACTAGAAAAAGTAGTTATACCATCTTCCGTAAAGAAAATTGATTGCCGTGCTTTTTATTGTTGTTGCTCACTACAAGAAATAAATATACCATCTTCTATAGAACAAATTGGACGTGGAATTTTTGATTATTGTAAATTACAGAATCTATATCTGTCTCGTAAATTTGATAACGAGAACTTATCTGAAATCTTAGACTTTATAGGAATAAAAAATAATGAAAACAACCCTATAAGAATAATCTGGATAGATTAAATTTAAATTAAAAAAGGAGAGATATGCTATCCATTTCTCTTCTCACCTTGAATTTCTATGAATATCAATATCTTAATAAAACTTTAGTAAATTACGATAATTTCTCAATAACTTCTATAAACTTCTTTGTTATATTTGGAACGTGTAATTTTTTCAGATTATCTTGTATTAGAGCCTTTTCTTTTAAAATTATTGAAAATGCCATAGATAATTCAAGTTTCAAATCAGAATTTTCATTGATTACGATTGCCGCATTATGACTTTTTAGATATTTAGCATTAGCCAATTGATCTCCGTTAATTGACTTTGTATAAGGGATAAGAATTGCAGGTTTGGCAAAACCTATTATTTCAAAAATGCTTGAAGCTCCAGATCTAGAAATAACTATATCAGAATTTTTATAAAGTTCATCCATATTATTAAAGAAATCTGAAACAGTATTCTCAATTCCAAATGCATTATACTGCGATTTTATAGTATCAATATCCTCACATCGTCCTTGATGAAAAACACGCAATTTAATCGTTTTAGACAAATTACAAATCGCTTGAACAACTTCATTTGAAAACACTCTTGCTCCTTGGCTTCCTCCAAATATCAAAATCGTCAAAATACTATTTTCAGAATGAGTCAGATTCTGATATTGATTTTCAAAACGAGTTGGATTCCCAAGATGAATGACCTTGTTAGATTCCATGATACCTTTTGTTTTCGGAAATGATGTTATAACTAAACTCGCCATTTTGGAAAGTAATTTATTTGCCTTTCCTATAACGGCATTTTGTTCATGAATAATCGTTTTGGTTTTCAATAATTGAGCGGCTAAACCAAACGGAACTGAAGGATATCCCCCAAATCCAATAACCAATTTTGGCTTTAAATGTTTGGCTTCGCCTCTCTTCGAGCGCATGTGAAACATACTCAATATAATATTAACTATCAATGAAAAGTATAATTTTAGTCTAGAAGACGTGTCTATTTTTTGAATAATTGCGTTATTTTGAAAATTACCTAAATATTTCAATCCTCTTTTGTCAGTTGCGAAAATTATACTATAATTTTTCTTTTCGAGTTCTTTTGCCAAACAAACTGCCGGAAAAACATGCCCTCCTGTTCCTCCTGCCGCTATGATAATCTTTTTATTTTTCATTTTTCTAAGGCTATTAATCCCGGAAGTTTATATCCAGCAACAAATTCAAGGAAAGCACCCCCGGCTGTTGAAACAAAGGTCATATCCTTTTTATACTTCCCAATTGAAGCTATTGTTTCTCCGCCTCCTATCACAGAAATTAAGTTTCCTGATTTTGTCAATTCAACAATAACTGGTGTAATCATTTTGGAAGAGTTATCAAAATTTGCAAATTCAAATGCTCCAATTGCTCCGTTCCATAATAATGTTTTCGTTTTCCTCAATATTTCTATAATTTTCGAAGTTGAACCACTCCCTATATCAAAACATGAACAACCATCCGGGATATCTTCTATCACATAATTATTTCCGGATACATTAATATCTTTTGATGCAAGAAAATCAACAGGGAGTATGATTTTTGCACCTGAATTTTTTAAAATATCAAGAGCTGTTTCAAATTGATCTTTTTCAATCAAAGAAGATTTCATATCAAAACCTTTTGCAGCTAAGAATGTGTTAGCCATAGCCCCAGTTATGATTAAACAATCCGCAGTTTTGGAAATCTGTTTCAATACATCTATTTTTGAAGATACTTTCGAACCTCCAATAATAGCTGTAAATGGACGAGATATATTTTGTGTTACATTAGAAATACCTTCAATTTCTCTTTCTAAAGATTTACCTGCAAACGAAGGAAGATGTTTTGTTATTGCCTCAACTGAAGCATGAGCTCTATGAGAAACTGAAAATGCATCATTTATATAAACATCTCCAAACTTCGCAAGTCTTTTTGCCAATTCGTCATTATTCTTTGTTTCCCCTTCATAAAATCTTAAGTTTTCTAACAAGGTTAATTTCGATTTTATAGAAGAAGGATCGATATCAAATATTGAAGATTTTTCAAAATATACATCCTTTCCTAAAACTTTTGAAACTTTATCCACTGTATTTTGAAGTGAAAATTTTGGATTTGAAATATCTTCAAGTTTTGGTCGTTTATAATGAGAAATTAAGACCGCATCTAAACCTAGAGCTAACACACTTAGAACCGTATCTTTTATGGCATATACTCTTGACAAATCCTCGATATCAGAAGGTAAGTTCAGATCGCATCTTATAATACAACGATTTATACCTTTGTTATTTTTTATAAAATTTTCAAAATCTTTAAACTTCTTTATCATATTTCCCTCGTATTTTCTTTGAGCCAATTTAATGTTAATTCATCATCTTTCAAATAATTTTCCAATGTCTCATAAACTTTCTTATGATAACGATTTAACCATTCTAATTCAAAGTTACTAAACATATCTTTTATAATCAATTTTCTACAAAATGGGATATAGTTCAATGTTTCGAATTCAACAAATCCCTGTTTTATTGAATTCCTTGTCAAAAGCATGTTTTCCAAACGTATTCCAAAGTCTTCACGATAAATCCCCGGCTCTACAGTTAAAACCATATCTTTCATAATTTCTTCCAGAGATGTTGGTGAAATACGTGGATGTTCATGAACATTTCCAAAACTTCCTATTCCATGCCCTGTTCCAAAATGATAATCGTATCCCTTGTTCCATATGAAAAATCTCGCTATAGAATCGAGATAGCAAGCCTTGGACGCATTTGGGAAACGCATAGATGAAAAGATAATAACAGAACGTAATACCGCAGAATAAATTATTTTTAATTCTTCATCCGGATTCTCTCCTCTATATATCGTTCTTGTCATATCTGTTGTTGAATTTGAAAAATGAGCTCCGGCATCCAATAAGAATAATCCATTCGTATTAACTTCCGCATTTCCACAAACTTTTGGATTGTAATGTACAATCGATGTATTTTTTCCAAATGCAGAAATAGAATTGAAACTAAGTGAAATAAAATTATCATATAGTTTTAAATCATTTTCAAAAAATTCAGCTATTTCAATTTCGGTTGTTGACGTTGTGTTTTCAGCAAAAGCTAAGGTTTTTATAAATGATAAAGAAGCTTTCTTCGAAGCAATTTTTAAATTTTCTATTTCTGTTCTATTTTTCCTGGATTCAAATAGACCATAATTCACAGAAGAAGATTTTATTTCAAATTCGTTATCCTCAAATGCTTTCACAAAATAAAGGGGTGTTCTTGAAAAATCAAAATTAACAATCGACCTCTCTTTTGAACTAATAATTTTCTCAAAATCTTTAATATTAAAATATTGAAAATCTTCTGAATTATCCAACAATTCTAGATCAGAAAAAATAACAGGTTTTTGTTTTTTTTCAATAAATGCAATACAGTTCGGCAAAACACATTTGTCTTCAGTTGGAGCAATACGTATACCAAAGATCCATCCTATTGCTGCAGAGTCTGTTAATAATAATGATTCTCCTTCTTTCAAAGTTTCTTGTATTTTATTAATTCGAGATTCTCTTGTTTCTCCCATGCATTCAAGCCCGATTAAATATATTTTTTCATTAGATATTTCAAAAGATTTTAGAGGATAATTATCTATTATTTTTAATTTCAAGTTCTTCGATTTCGCAATTTTTAAAACCTTTAAATAGGATTTATAGGTTATGGAAAACGGAGCAATAGCAAGAGTGTCTCCCGGATTCATTGCCTCTTCAATCATTTTTATAGTATCAAATTCAGGAAACTCTCTAATCGTCCAAATTTCACTATTTGTTTGATCTGTAGCTTGTTTTGTATAACGTCCATCAACGGATAATAATGCTTTATTTTTGTACACAACAGCTCTTCCATTCGAACCAGAAAATCCAGAGATATATCTGATTCCTGATAATTCTGATTTGAAATTTCCAAAGAAGTTATTCATAGCAACTAATATTGCATCAGCTTTTATGCTATCTAAAAATTTTCTTAGTTCTTTCAAATTCGATTCAAAATTCATAATATTTCCCTTCTATACATTTTTGAAACTTTATCCAAATCTAAGAGTTCTTTCAAAATTTGCTCTAAATCTTTTAAATATATCATATTCGGTCCATCACAAGGAGCTTTATCTGGATTCTCATGAACTTCCATGAAAACTCCGGCAATTCCAACAGCTATTGCAGCTCTTGCTAAGATTGGTGCAAATCTACGATCGCCCCCTGATGATTCCCCATTCGCTGAAGGAAATTGAACTGAATGAGTTGCATCAAATATCACAGGATAACTCGTCTGCTTCATAATTGCCAATCCTCTGAAATCTGACACCAAGTTATTATAGCCAAAACAAGTCCCTCTGTCGCAAAGCATTATATTTTCTGCTCCGAAATATTCTAATTTTTTCACAACATTTTTCATATCATTTGGAGAAATAAACTGCCCTTTTTTCACATGTATAGCTTTCCCTGTTTTTGCTGCAGCTTCAAGCATATCTGTTTGCCTGCATAAAAAAGCCGGTATCTGAAGAATATCAGCAACTTTTGCTACTATATCACATTGCTGAGGCAAATGAACATCTGTCAAAACAGGAACATTAAATTTATCTTTAACTTTTTGAAGTATTTCTAACCCTTCTTCAATACCTATTCCTCGTTTTCCGGAAATACTACTTCTGTTTGCTTTATCAAACGATGATTTATATATAAAATTAATTTCTAATTTATCACAAATCTGTTTTATTTTTTCGCATATATAAAAAGCATGATCCAAAGATTCAATTGCACATGGACCTCCAATAAATGAGAATCTCAAATCATTTGAAATTTCTAAATTGTTGACAAAACAAGATTTCATGAATTCTCCAGGAGAAATAACCCAATAAGAATTATACTGCACTTGTTATAATTCGTCAATCAGAGACCAGCCAGAATTATAGTATAAACCCTTTCTTTTTAACTCTACTTTACCTCTTTCTTACCCTCTCATTTTTCCCTTTTATACAATCTTTTGAAGGCTCTCGTTATATTTTAAGAAATTTACAATATCATTTCTGTTTATAATTCTTGTTGTATCTTTTTCTTTTTTCATAAACTTTACTGTGAGAGTGTTATTTTTCACTTCTGTTTCGCCGATTATTATTGCAATTTCACAATTTCGTCTATTGGCAACTTTCATTTTTTTGCTTATATTTCCAATATGTAAAAATTCAGATGAAATATCACAACTCAATAATAATTTATAAAGTTCAAAAGTTGTTTCATTTTCTTCATCTGTAACAGGAATTACGGCAACCTTCTTCAACTCATCCTCAAAATTTGCATTATCTAGCAAAAGCATCAACCTTTCAACTCCAAATGCAAAACCAATACCTGAGACTTCTGGTCCTTCAAATAAACTCAAAAGCTTGTCATATCTACCACCACCTCCCAAAGCATCTTTATAATCACCTTGGGTAGATTTAAACTCAAAAGTTGTATAAGCATAATAATCGAGACCTCTAACCAAGAAATTATTTATTTCATAATTTACGCCAGCTTTTTCTAAAAGACTACAAACTTTGTCAAAATACATTCCGGATTCTTTACTCAAATAGTCAGTAATTATCGGAGCCATTGAACAAATTTCCTTATCTTTTAAGTCTTTTGAATCAAGAATCCTGAGTGGATTCTTTTTCAATCTTATTTTTGAATCATCTGATAATGAATCTTCATATCTTGAAAGATATTTTACAAGACCTTTTGTATAGGCTTCTCGTGTTTCGTCATCTCCAAGAGTATTCAATTGAACGTTGAAATCAAATATACCAATAGAATTTAAAATCTCAGAAGCCATGATTATTATAGAAGTATCTGTATAAGGACTCTTGTCCCCGACATGTTCAAAACCTAACTGGTGAAATTGACGATAACGACCTTTTTGAGGTCTGTCATATCTAAACATTTCGCCATAATACATTAGTTTTACAGGGAGATGTTGAAACATAGATTCTGTCACTATAGATCTCATAACTCCTGCGGTTCCCTCAGGACGCAGGGTTATGGATTCACCACCTTTATCTGTGAAAGTATACATCTCTTTTGAAACAACATCTGTTTCGTCTCCAAGTGATCTTTGAAACACGTCTGTATACTCTACAATAGGAGTACTTATTATTTCAAATCCATATTTCTGACTTACTTTTTTCGCTTTTTCAATTATGTAGTTATATTTTATAATGTCGATCCCATAAAGATCTTTCATCCCGCGTATTTGTCTGAACATAAAAACGACATTTTATATCTTTGTACTAATTATGATATCTTATATAAGGTTTCTTTGCAATGTTTTAAATTTTTTCCTTCACCTCACAATATCCCATAAAATAAAAGGAAGTATAGTTAACGAAAAATTTACTTTTTTTTAA
>CAJUOM010000012.1 GCA_910588255.1 uncultured Alphaproteobacteria bacterium | reverse complement strand
GCCATAAGCGTTGGCAACGCGAACACTTTTCCTAATGTAATCAGGTGGGAAAGAGGTAAGGATGGTGTGTTATAAAGAATAGAGTGCATTTTTAAAATCTATAATACAATAAAGCGAAAAAGTTCTAAAAACTTTCAAAAACAGAAAAATTTATAAGCTGGCTAGAGGATGCGATTAAGAGACAGAAAAGGAAAGTATACATCTTAAAACAATAAGAAATGGATAACCGTGATACGGGAGGAGTTAGAGGTATCTCGTGTAACAATTTGGAAAGCAGTAAAGAGGCTTGAGGAAATAGAAATGATAGAGAAGGAAAAACTATCAGAGAGATATACGAATCACACATATTCATATACATTGAAAGGATAGAAAATGGCTGTTTCGAATGCTAAAAACTTAACAAACAGTAATAATTTAAATAATAAATTATTTAAATACAAATCTTTAATAAATCATGATAATGAGTTAGCGAAAAAAGATACGAGAGAGATACCGCAGGTGACAGAAGCAAATCCAGAGAAACCCTATCTAAAATAATCGCACTTGTGCTAATTATATGTGATATGTATGAAGCAATGAATGAAATACTAGGAGAAAAATGAGTTTTAGACTGACAAAAGTTATATTGAAATGGTTGAGAGGTGTAAAGAATACGTATTTTTTATCGCCATTGAAAAATAAGCTCGTATCTTTTTCTCCTTCTTTTTTAACGGTAATACTTCCACTTTTATAATTAGAAATATCTCCTTGAATATCCACTCGTTCTATAATTTCCAAATTATAAGCATTATTAGCTTCTTGACTGCCAATGTTGCAAGAGATTTTATTGGTATCATCTCCCATTACCCCCTGATCACCTCTAATTCTAACAGTTCTATCAGGACATTCAGCTCCAAGATATAAGATATCCTTATCAGTATATGTTGCCAGATCAGAGGCCTTTATTTAACCATCATAAATTTCCACTATTTCAACATTTTCTTTTTGAAAATTTTCATTAACATATCCGCCTCCTTCATCAACAATCTTATATACTTTTTCCAAAGTCACATCGGTAACTGGGTTAGATTTTTATAGCTGTCTCACTAGCTTCCTCAGTTTCTTCTTTAACACTTCTTCCAGCATGATTGTTGATAATGGTAGTTTGATCCCCCATAGTCATGCCTGATAATTTTGGATATGGAGCTTCTGTAACTTTCGTATCAATAGATCCATAGTTATCAATAGTGATAGGACCCATACCGCCTATATTATATCCATGTTGACATAAACAGTAGCTCCTGATTCAATAGTTTCAGGCAAAACACCCGTTTGTTCTCTTTCCATAGCCATAACACTCGTAGATAATATAGCTGAGATCAGAGTTGTTTGAAAAATTATTCATATTTACCTCCTTAAAAAAGATATATTTACATTATAGGTAGTATTTTCATAACATTTCTTCCCTATTTTCAATTCTAAAAAAAAGTTAATCTTCCGTTAACTATACTTAAAAATATTTCCGAAATACTGATTAAATTGAAGAAGGTTATTTCTTGCGCGATAAAAAGCAAATGCTGTAAAATATATATGTATAAGCACTACCGAAATAATTTTGTAATGTTAGAAAATATCTATAATTTTAGAGCAACAGAGAAAAAATGGGGAAAGTTCTTTTCCGAATACACATTAACAAATGATGAATTAAAAAACGCAGAGAAAAAGTATTATGTTTTGGAAATGTTGCCATATCCTTCTGGAAAAATACACATGGGACATGTTCGAAATTATATGATAGGGGATGTTATAGCTCGTTATAAAAAAATGCTCGGATTCTCCGTTATCCATCCTATGGGATGGGATTCCTTTGGAATGCCTGCAGAGAATGCAGCTTTAAAAGAAGGTGGACATCCACAAACTTGGACAAATGCAAATATTCATAGTATGAAAGATCAATTGAAACCTCTTGCTTTTATGTATGATTGGGAAAGAGAATTGAGCACTTGTTCTGAAGAATACTATACCGAAGAGCAGAAAATATTTTTGGATTTATATAAAAAAGGCTTAATTTATCGCAAAAAATCTTATGTTAATTGGGATCCTGTCGAACAAACAGTTTTAGCAAATGAGCAAGTTATAGATGGCAAAGGTTGGAGATCAGGAGCTGATGTTGTTCGAAAAGAGCTCGAACAGTGGTCATTAAAAATAACAGCTTATGCAGAAGAATTACTCAATGGACTGAAAGATCTTGAAGGATTTTGGCCTGATAAAGTTTTAAAAATGCAAGAAAATTGGATAGGAAAATTCGAGGGAGCATTAGTTGATTTTCAAATAACAGATCAAAGTCGAAAATTAACGATATTCACAACCCGTCCTGATACACTTTTTGGCGCTTCATTTATCGCTATATCTCCAGATCATGAAATATCAAAGGAATTAGCAAAAAATCGTTCTGAAATTACGGATTTTATAAAAGAATGTAATAAAACATCTACAACAGAAGAAGATCTTGAAAAAGCAGAGAAAAAAGGAATTTTCACTGGATTTTTTGTTAATCATCCATTAATAGAAAACAAAAAATTACCAATTTATATTGCTAATTTTGTTTTAATAGATTATGGCACTGGGGCAGTTTTCGGTTGTCCTGCACATGATGAAAGAGACTATGCTTTTGCAAAAAAATATGATTTGCCAATAATTCCAGTTGTGAAGTCAGACGGTGATTTGCCTTATATCGGAGATGGGAATCATATTAACTCTGATTTTCTAGATGGAATGAATACCTCACAGGCAAAAATTTGCATGATAGACTATTTGGAAAAACAAGGTTTAGGAAAAAGAAAAATTACTTATAGACTTCGTGATTGGTTGATTTCAAGACAGCGTTATTGGGGATGTCCGATTCCTGTTGTTCATTGCGAATCTTGTGGAGATGTTCCTGCAATTCTTCCTGTATTTTTACCTAAAGATGTAAAGTTTGATGGAAAAGGAAATCCTCTTGAAAATCATCCGACTTGGAAGTATGTAAAATGTCCGGTTTGTGGAAATGATGCCTTGAGAGATACTGATACCCTTGATACATTTTTTGAATCATCTTGGTATTATTTAAGATATCTAGATCCTCATTTTAAAAAACCTATTAATAAAGAAATTTCTGATATAGCAATGCCCGTGGATATTTGCATTGGAGGTATTGAACATGCGGTTTTACATTTGCTTTATGCAAGGTTTTTTATGCTGGTTCTTCGAGATATGGGATATGTTAGTTGCCCAATACCGTTTAAAAAACTTCTTACTCAGGGAATGGTTTGTCATAAAACTTATAAAAATTCTGAAGGAGAATGGGTTTATCCTGATGAAATCGAGAAAACAGAGGATGGGAAATTAATTGACGCTGAAGAAAACGAAGTTTTTGAATATTCATTTGAAAAAATGAGTAAATCAAAGAAAAATGTTATTAATCCTCAAAAAATAATCGATACATATGGTGCGGATGCAATTAGATTATTTATAATTTCCGATACTCCTCCAGAAAAAGACTTTGATTGGAATACTGACGCACTCGAAGGTACATGGCGTTATTTAAACAAAGTTTGGAAAGTATTCAATAAAATATTAAATATTGCAGAGAATCAGAATGGTGATAATTCTTTGATAAAAACAACACATGTTTATTTGAAAAGAATTGCAGAAAGCTATAAGAATATTTCTTTAAATAAAAGCGTTGCATTCATAAGAGAATTTTTCAATGAAATAGAATCGAAATTAAATACGGAATCTAAAGAATCATTAATGTTTGCTTTCGAATCGTTTATAAAGGCGATATATCCAATAACCCCTTATATTTGCCATGAAATGTGGGATGTTTTAAAAAGTTCTACTCCTCTGCAAAATGAAACCTGGCCAGAAATAGATGAAAATCTTGCAACAATTAATGATGTTACAATAGCTGTCCAAATTAATGGGAAATTAAAAGGTACATTTGAAATAGAGAAAAATTCTGATAATTCCGTTTTAGAATCAAGAGCTTTAGAACTTATTCCTCAGGATTCGAAAAACAAAATAAATAAAATCATTGTGGTAAAAAACAGGGTAGTTAATATCGTGATAAAATAGCAGTCTAAATCCTTGTGCAGAGACTATTCAAAGTTTGTAAGGATCTGGTAGCTGT
The DNA here is from genome assembly GCA_910588255.1 of uncultured Alphaproteobacteria bacterium. Taxonomy (GTDB): domain Bacteria; phylum Pseudomonadota; class Alphaproteobacteria; order RUG11792; family RUG11792; genus MGBC162888. The sequence continues at coordinate 22,158 of CAJUOM010000012.1, read as the reverse complement.
TCAAGATGCTATGAGGGCTTTCAAAAGGGTATTTATGAAACTCTTTATGATGAAGAACTGAATAAAAAGTATATATTTTGTAATTACTTTTCGAGTTTCTTCGCATTCTGCAAATTTTATTGACAAAGTGCATTAGACTTAGAGATATCTCTAGCCATCACTTCATAACCATAAAGAGATATAATATTATCCGCTATGCCAAATTACCCTGGTATTTCTTCACAATCTTAGGTTCAAAGTCCTCATTTCTATCTCAAGGAACGTTGAGTTTTTATGCCAACTTTATTATTAAAGATATTCCATTATATCAGCTTAATCTTAATTTCCTATTAAATTCAAAGCAGAAAAAGATATAAATCTGTCGCCACCAATTATTATATGATCCTGAACTTTTATATCAAATATTTTTAAAGCTTTTTGAATTAAATTGGTTGTGTATATATCATTTGCTGAAGGCGTTGGATCTCCACTGGGATGATTGTGAATCAAAATAATCCCTTTTGCTCCCAAATCCAAAGAACGTTTAGTTATATTTCTGGGATAAATATCAACTGAGTCAATATCACCTTTTTGCAGAACCTCGTCGGCTAATATCTCATTTATTGAATTTAGGAATAAAATTCTTAGTTCTTCGCAAAGTAAGTGTTTCATATTTAATTTACAATAATTAATAACATCTTCAAAACAATTTATATGATTTTTCTTTATAATTTTGCTTTTCAAAGTAGCAACAAAAATACTATTTATGATTTTTATAGCTGTAATCGTTGACTTTCCAACTCCATTTATTTCTAATAATTCTTTTTCGGATGCATTAAGAATTCCATATATAGTCCTGAATCTTTCCAATAATTCCTTTGCCAATGGTTTTACGTCTTTTCTTTTGAATATAAGAAAGAGCAATAATTCCACAATTTCATAATCATAAAGTGAATCAACTCCATTATTAAGGAGTTTTTCACATGCACGCTTTCTGTGACCTTCTTGATGTTTTTTCAATGGTTCTGCAGACATTTACACACCTTTCAATGCAATTTCATTTGTAGAGTATCGTTCTATTCGATCTTCCATTTCAAGTTCTGAGATTATATAAAGCAAATTTTTTATATCAATTCCGGAATGAACAGCAAGTTGATCAAAATCAACAGGTACTTCAGATAGTAAAGATAATATTTTTTCTTTCTTATCATCAATATTATAATTTTCAACTTGTTCATTATCGGAAAATTTGTTTATTTTAACTACTTTCTCAAATCGTCCTAAATGTTCCAGAACATCTGTATAATCTTGAATTAATATCGCTCCGTTTTTTATTAAGTTATTAGATCCGATATTCCTTGGATCGGCTGGAGATCCTGGAACAACGAAGATTTCACATCCGAAATCTAAAGCCATTTTAGCAGTTGCCATAGTGCCTGATTTTTCGGCAGCCTCAATTACAATAACCGCGTCTGAAAGTAAAGTTATTATTCTGTTTCTTGCATAAAACATTCCTTGTTCATACGAGTTTATACCTGGAGGTATTTCAGAAATCACGAGTCCATTTTTCGATATTTCTTCATATAACTTCAAATTTTCTTTTGGATAAATATTATCCAATCCAAATGGTAAAACAGCAATCGCAGATTTGTTTTCTAAAGACCCCAAATGAGCACTTGTATCGATTCCTTTAGCTAAACCTGAAACAATACAGAACTCAAATGAAAGATTTGATGCAAGGTTTTTCGCTATTGATTTTCCTGTTATGGATGCATTTCTTGCACCTATTATCGCAATTTTTCGTTTTGAAAACAGATCTTTATTTCCTTTGAAATATAACATGGGAGGACAAGAAGAAGATCTTTTCAAAAGCTTCGGAAAATTTTCATCGGAAGCTAAAATTATCTCATATTTTAACGACTTCAGAATTTTCTCTGCTTCTTTTCTTGGATATGGATTCTGAATTTGTTTAAGAGCGGTATTAGCAGTCTTAAATTTTTGAAGCAAATTCCAAAATGTTTTCGGCCCTATACCTTTCGAATTTATTAGACAAAACCAATCTATAACCTTGCTATCTATCATTTTCATCCTCCTATAAACATTTTACTCCCAGAAAATTAATAATATGTTAAACTAAAAATAATAACTCCTTATAGGAATTTCCGTATGAATATTTTTAGGATCTTAGGAATCGCGATATTATTCTTAGCTTTGTGTACACAAAGTTTTTCAATTGATTATAATGAGTTAAAAGAATCTGTTGCAAAATTAATGAATGTTAAATCCAAGGATATAAAGTTAAAGGAACAAAAACTAGGTATGACTTCTTCTCAGAATTATATTTTCGAAATAGATAATCAAAAATATATTTTAAAACTTTTTAAGAAACAAACAAAATCAGAACAAAGAAAAAATGAAATAGAATCGGTAAAAATACTTTCGAAATTAAATTTAGGTCCTAAACTTATTTCTGTTGCTGCTGATGACTCTTTTTATATTCGAGAATATACTGAAGGGAAAATAGCTAAAGCTTTTGATTTTCAAAATGAAAAAACTCTAATCAATTTAGCAAAAGCTTTGAGAAAACTTCACGATTATAATACAGACGTAGAATCTCAAAAAACTTTAGTAAATCGTTTGGAAAAGCATTATAAGTCTATTATGAAGAAGAAAATAGCACTGCCTTCTAAATTTGAAAATTCCTATGCAGAATTTCAAGATCTATATTTAAAATTGCCAAACCAAAAAAGATTTTGTCACAATGATTTAAATCCGTTAAATATTCTGATTTCAAAAAGTGGAGAAATTTCTTTTATTGATTTGGAAAATTGTGGGAACGCAAATGTTTATGAAGAATTCGGTTATGTCACATTGCTTTGCGGCATTTCTGATAAAGATTTAAGTCTATTTCTAGAAAATTATCTAGAAAGGACTCCGTTGCAAACAGAACTGCATGCTGTAAAACTGGCTCAAAAACTAGTGAGTTTCCTAACCTCCATTGTTTGGTTTGATTTTTCCGAATCTAAAAAGGATAAAAAAATTCCAATTGAAACAAGGCAAAAATCTCTTGATGATTTGTTGAACTCCAAAGATCTGAAAACCGCAGAAGATTTTATAAATGCAAGCGAAACAGTCAGTGTAAAATCAAAAAATAAGCTACTAATAAAACAATATGCGCTGGCTTTTTATAAAAGATATTTAAATTCATAATTTATATGTTTTTAGATTCATGCTGTCTTCCGAAAGCACTATAGGTACCCCTGTTATGTCAATGAAATTACACGAATAGGTAATAGAATAAGTAAGTTTGGTAATAACCTATTATATTATTCATAACTTTTTGAAACATAAAAGAACCAACTAAAAAGTTATAAGAATTATTATTGCATTTATACAAAGTTAATAGTTACATGTGGGAACTAGCATCCAAATGCTTCTTTATAATGAGCCACTTCAGATTTTGGTGCCCGAAAGAAGACTTGAACTTCCACAGAGTTGCCTCTACATGCACCTGAAGCATGCGTGTCTACCAATTTCACCATTCGGGCATTTCCCTTCTATTATTATACCAATAAAAAAACCAAACACAATTAGGTTTTTATAAACCATAAATAGATTGCCAAAAAGTTTAAAAAATCCTCTAAAATTTTATATAATTTTCCTTCCCCAATATTTCTTCAATAAAAGGAAGTAAAATTAAGGGAAAATTAACCTTTTTTTTAGAATTGAGAATAGGGAAGAAATGTTATAAAAACGCTTCCCTATAACGTAAATATATCTTTTTTAAGGAGGTAAATATGTATAATTTTACAAAATTAATCTTAACAAGTGCTGTCTTTGTGACTTCTGGGTTTGCAACCACTATTGATAGTCAAATAAAAATTAATTCTGGCAAAGTAACAGCACTTAATAGTGCAAAGGTATGTGCTCCAAGTGGAGAAATCGTACTCATGGGGTCTGATACAAATGAAACGACACTAGAAATTTTACAACATAGAGTTATTGAACTAAACGGTGGAAAATTATTCTATGAAGGGCAAAATGTAATAAATCCAAATATTATCTTAAATGGAGTATTAAGATTAACTATAGGAAAAGATGATCTTAATTCAGCTGTATACTACCCGATATTAGACTTGCCAAATGTAACAATTAATGGGAATTGGCGAAAAAATACAAATCAAGATACTACTGATTATATAGAATTTTCTGAAACATTAACTTCTAGAGATAATATTACCATCACAAAAGGAAATGATAATAATTTTTATATTAACGACAAAATTAATCCATATTTTTACCAAATCATAAGCTCTTATCAAAACCAAGAAACTGGCAAGGAATATTTAGCGGAATTAATGATTGAGGGATTAACATATCAACATAACTATACAATAAATTCTGCTGAAATCCCTAGTATAACTATAAACAATGAAAATATAATGTTAAATTTAAATGATAATAGTAACGGCAATGTGTTTAAGGGACAGTTTAATATAAATGATGGACAAAATAAAACATTAAATATATATTTACATAAAAATGGGGATAAATTTGATGTGCATTTTGTAGATCATGCACGACTTTTAGTAATGGGAGGCGTACTTGATATGATGAGACTTAGAGAACTTCCGAAGAATACTGAAGATATTTTATCTGGTATTGAGTCACTTAAAGCTTCTATGGAACTATCCGAAAAAATAGAATTAGATAAACCTCCAACAATATGGGCAGATAGGGTTGCCTTTTAATTGTAAATTTAATAATCTTGATCTAAGAAATATCACAGGAAGGCCTAATATGCTTTCAGAGGAACGTGTTGGTGGTGGTATATATTTATTATATATTGAATGTAAAATCTAATATCCCAATGATTAGAGAATTGACTGATATGGGGCTTAATAATGTAATAGGTAAAGACAATGAAAATAGGGTTTATGGTGACTATTCTAATGATGAAAATTTAGGAGTAATTATTGGTGATGCGGATGGAAGAGTTTATAAATTTGAAGAAACAATTGAAACGGCTAAAAATTTATCACTTTCCCATGAGTATCCGGATTTAGGAGTTAATTCTGAAACTGCTTCTGCTTATTATTTATATACGAATGATCTAGACGTGCCAGAGCAGGAAATAACTGAAGATACAAAATATAGTTTTGCTTTTGTTGGAGAAAATCCCATTTCTATTTCTGCTCCTGAAGAAAACAGTTATAAGGCTATATTTGAGGGTGATAATAGTAAATATACTCCAGCAGATAATTCATTAACATTACCTTCAGATGTTGTATTTGCGGGAAATAATTCTCTATTTCCAATAACTCAAACTTATGGTCATGGGACATTTGCTGGGTCAGCTAGTGAATTAAATAATGAAGTTCCAAGCGGTAAAACAATAACTTTTGAAATGGAGTTAATCTTGAGAAAGGGCATATCTTAACAGTGAAAGGAACTCTCATAATATAAACCTATAATTTAGGAGATATCATAATTTTAGGTGTCTCCTTTATTTAAAAAATTTCATAGCATTATAAAATCTACCTATGTTAAAATTAAATATGATCATTTTTCTAAATGGCAAAGTATGAATTTCGTTGGAGTTAATTTTTCCATTCACAAAGAAGGATACAGATTTATTGCAATAGGAATAGCTGTTTCTCTTATATTTATGTTATTTTCTTCATTTTTAACTTGGATTGCAATTATTCTCACAGCTTTTTGCGCTTTCTTTTTTAGAAATCCGAAAAGAGTTGTTCCTAATGATCAAAACTTAATAACTAGTCCTGCTGATGGGACGGTTGTTGCTATTGATTATGATACACCACCGGAAGAATTAAATCTCGGTGAGGAGAAACGTTATAGAATTAGTGTATTCCTGAGTCTTTTTAATGTTCATATCAACAGACTTCCGGCTTCAGGAAAAATTAGAAGCATTATTTATCAACCAGGATCTTTTTTGAATGCCTCTTTAGATAAAGCTAGTGTCTTTAATGAAAAAAACACAATTATACTAGAATTAAATAACAATCCTGAGAATCTTATGGCTTTTAATCAAATTGCAGGATGGATTGCAAGACGTATTGTTTGTGATGTTCATGAAGGACAGGAAGTGAAAAAAGGAGACATTTTCGGATTAATAAGATTCGGAAGCAGAAGTGATATTTGGCTTCCTGTTGGAGCGGTTCCTGAGGTTATAGTTGGACAAACTATGCTTGCTGGAGAAACCGTAATTTCAGATTTATCCAAAGAAAACTTATCTTTAAGAGAAGGAACTTCAATATAACAAATGTTTGATTCCGGGGTTATTGCTGATTTTGTTAGGAATTGGGGATATTTAGCTGTTTTATGTGGTTCGATATTTGAAGGTGAAGTGGTTTTAATAACCGCAAGTGCGTTTGCTGCTTTCGGTTATTTATCCATCTATAAAATTTTTATAGTAGCTTTTATTACTACAGTCATAACAGATCAGGTTTTATTTTTTCTAGGATATAAGTTAGGGACAGATTGGGCAGTGAAACGCTTTCCAAAGGTACAAAAATTACGCGACAAAGTGTTTTCTCTACTGCATAAAATGGATATATTTTTCATATTTGCATTCAGGTTTATTTATGGAATCAGAACAGTCAGTCCTTTGATAATAGGATCTGCAAAAATTCGACCTAGCAGATTTATCATTTTTAACATTTTCTCAGGGATGTGCTGGGCTTTTATTTGTTGTTTTTTAGGGTATACAATTGCGGATGTCGTTATGGATGGAAAATTTGATTCAATGCCCGCTATTATAGCGATTAGTGTGATTATTGCAATTATATTTGGATTGACAACACTTCTTCACAAAATCAAAAAGAAATGAATAAAGATATCAACGGGATATTGATAATTGACAAACCTGAAGGGAAAAGCTCTGGATATGTTGATTTAGTTTGTAAGAAAATATTAGGAACTAAAAAAATTGGGCATATAGGAACTCTTGATCCTTTTGCAACGGGAGTCTTGCCAATTGCAATCAACAACGGAACAAAGACTATTCCTTATATTAAAACAGAAAGTAAAATCTATGAATTTGAGATAAAATTTGGAGAAAAAACGAATACAGCAGATAAAACCGGATATGTTGTTAATGCAACTTCAAATATTCCTACATCAAGAGATATTAATAATATAATCCCGAAATTTATTGGAGAAATAAATCAAAAGCCTCATATATTTTCAGCAATAAAAATAAATGGAAAGAGATCTTTTGAATTAGCAAGAAAAGGGGAGATACCAGAAATATCCGTAAGGAAAATAACCATTTTTGATTTAAATTTAATAGGTCAAATTTCAGAAAATATTTTTAAATTCAAAGCAAATGTTTCACGTGGAACATTTATTAGATCCTTGACAGAAGATATAGCAGAGTCGCTGGGTTCTTTGGGGTATACCGAATCATTGATGCGTATTCAAGATGGTAAGTTTTCTTTGAATAATGCTATAACTCTTGACGAATTAAGAGAAAAAAGAGATAATATAAATGATATTTTGATTCCGCTTGAAAATGTACTGGACGACATCCCAGTTATTTTCCTGACGTGTCAAGATATTACGGATCTAGCTTTTGGAAAATCAGTAAAAATAAATTTTTCAAAAGAAAATGGTAAATATCTCGCATCTAATGCAGATCTTCAGTTTCTTGCTATTGTTGAGTTGATTGATGGAGTTGTTTATCCGAAAAGGTTATTAAAAAATTTGAAAGGAGTATAAGATGTCGATAATTGCAGAAAGAAAACAAGAATTAATAAAAGAATACGCAATTCATGAAGGAGACGTTGGTTCTCCGGAAGTTCAAGTTGCTATTTTAACAGAACGTATCAAAAATTTAACTGCTCATATGGGAATTCATAAAAAAGACTTTCATACAAGACGCGGACTTTTAGTTTTAGTTGGAAAAAGAAGACGTTTATTGGACTATTTGAAAAAAGTAGACGAATCGAGATATCAGAAATTGATAAAAAGATTAGAGTTGCGTAAATAAAGTTATAAATCGGAGGATACTTTCCTCCTTTTTATTGAGGTTTTTAATGAGTAATGCATTTATATTTCCAGGGCAAGGTTCCCAAAAAATAGGAATGGCATCTGTTTTCATAAATGGGTTTAAAACTGGTATGGAAGTAATGGCAGAAATAGAGGATGCAATTTCTTTTAAACTATCCAAATTAATTGAAGAAGGTCCGATAGAAGAATTAACAAAAACGGAAAATGCACAGCCTGCATTATTTGCGGTTAGTATGATGATTGTGAAAATTCTTGAAAAAGAGTATGGATATGATATCAAAAAAAATTGCAAATATCTTGCAGGTCATTCTCTTGGAGAATACACTGCTCTCTGTGCTTCTGGTGTATTTTCATTGAGTGATACGGCAAAATTAGTCAGATTCCGAGGTGAATTAATGGCGGGTGCTTTTCCGAATCGTGAAGATTGTTCTATGACTGCTCTTATTGGTGTTTCAGCTGATGATATTGAGGATTTAATAAAGAAATATCAAAGTGGAAAAAATTTGTGTGTCATTGCAAATGATAATTCTAATACACAAGTTGTTGTTAGTGGAACAAAAAATGGAGTAAGATCCTTTGTTGAAGAAGCAAAAGAAAAATTGAAAATAACAAAAGCAATAGAATTAAATACGAGTGGTCCTTTTCATAGTCCACTTATGGTGAAAGCATCTATTGCATTCGATAAAAAGTTATCATCAAATTTTGCACCTTCTGAATTTAAAATTCCTGTTATTATGAATGTTTCAGCAAAACCCCTTTCTAATAAAGACGAAGTTAAGGAATATATGGTTCGTCAAATGACAAGTCGTGTCAGATGGCGTGAATCTATGCAGATGTTGGTTAATGATTCAGAAATAGAAAAAATAATAGAAGTTGGACCTGGAAAAGTTTTATCTAATATGCTAAAGAGATCATTTCCAGAAGTTAATAACTTTAATTTAGAAACAGTTGCTCAAATTGAAGAATTTGTAAAATCAGAATAGGAGAAATTATTATGTTATTTTCATTAGATGGATTAAATGCACTAATAACCGGAGGAGCTGGAGCTATTGGCAAGAAAACAGCAATAGAATTAGCAAAACAAGGAGCAGGGATTATTATTGCAGATATTCGACAGGATGCTCTTGAAAGTGCCGCAGAAGAGATAAAATCTCAATCTGGGAAAGATGTTGTTGAGATAATAAATTGCAATCTTTTAGATACCGAAAACACAAAAGAACTTTTCTCAAAATGTGAAGAGAAATTGGGACAAATTGATATATTAGTAAATAACGCAGGAATTGATCGAGATAAACTATATATGAAAATGACTGAAGAAGATTTAGATATAGTTATGAATGTCAATTTAAAAGCAATATTTACTTTGACAAAATCTGCAGTTATGGCTATGTCAAAACGGAAATTTGGAAGAATAATCAATATTTCTTCAGTTGTTAGTTTCATAGGAAATCCGGGACAAGTGAACTATTGTGCTAGTAAAGCAGCTTTGGTTGGCATGTCAAAAGCTATAGCTCTTGAATATGCAAAAAGAGGAATTACGGTAAATTGCGTTGCTCCTGGAGCTATAAAAACGCCTATGACGGATGTTGTTAGTGATGAAGCCAGAGAAAGATTTTTATCCAAAATACCTCTTGGATATATGGCAGATCCAATTGAAATCGCTTATGCAATTTGCTTTTTGGCATCGAGGGAATCATCTTATATAACAGGACAAACTATCCATGTTAATGGTGGAATGTATATGGGATAAAATATGAATGATATAACTATCATAGGATCAGGTCCTGCAGGATTAACTGCTGCTATATATCTTGCTCGTTCAGGATTAAATCCAATAATTATTTCAGGAGAGAAACCTGGAGGACAGTTGATCAACACGGATTTAATCGAAAATTATCCGGGATTTAAATCCATAAAAGGTGCAGATCTTATGATATCAATGTTAGAGCATGCTGAAGATCTTGGAACGAAATTTCTTTATGAGTCTGTTGATTCTATTTCAAAAAACAATGAGCTGTTTCAAATAAGGTTAGCATCAGATGATTTGATTGAAACAAAATCAATTTTAATTGCAACCGGTGCTAATCATCGCCATTTGAACGTTCCAGGAGAAAAAGAATTTACGAATAAAGGTGTGTCTTGGTGTGCAACTTGTGATGGAGCTATGTATCGTGGAAAGAAAGTTGCAGTGATTGGAGGAGGGAATACAGCGGTTATGGAAGCTTTGTTCCTTTCAAATTTAGCGGAAAAAGTTTATCTTATTCACAGAAGAAATATGCTTCGAGCAGAAAAAATCATGCAAGAAAGGCTTTTTGAAAACAATAAAATAGAATGCGTATGGAATGCTCAAGTTAAAGAAATTTTAGGAAAAGATAAAGTTGAATCAATAAGATTAAATGACAATTCTATATTAAATTTATCGGCCGTATTTATTGCTATCGGAACGGTTCCTTCTTCTGAATTTGCAAAAAATTTAATTGATTTGGACCCAGAAGGCTATATCATAGCAAATGAAACAAAAACAAGTTGTGAGGGAATTTTTGCAGCAGGAGATATTGTTAGCGGTTCTTTGAAACAAGCAATATATGCTGCAGGACAGGGGGCTTTAGCTTCAAGATATATCGAAGAATATTTAGGAATCAGATGAATATTCAAGATCAGAAAAATTCAGAGATCATTAATAACTCAATAAAGCTTATAAAAGATTTTATCAATTATGATAATTTAATTAAAAAATTATCAGAGTTAGAAACTCAGTCTCAAGATCCGAATTTTTGGGATTTAGCAGAAGAGGCTGTCAAAATAATGAAAGAAAAAGACAGATTAAATACACTTTTAGAACCTATTCGTTATCTTGAGTTAAAGCTAAAAGAAACAACAGAGCTTATTGACCTTGCTGAATTAGAAAATGATGAATCTCTATTAAATGAATTGACAGAATCTTTAGAAACTTTAGCAAAAGAAGCACAGAAACTTCAAATAGAATCAATCTTAAGCAAACCCCATGATTCTGCAAATTGCTTCATTGAAATTAATGCAGGTGCAGGAGGAACAGAAGCTCAAGATTGGGCAGAAATGCTTGCAAGAATGTATGCAAGATGGGCAGAGAAGCGTGGATATAAGCTTGAAATAACTGATAAAAATGATGGAGAAGAAGCAGGAGTAAAGTCTATCACAATGCATATAAAAGGTATGAAAGCTTATGGTTGGCTGAAGAAAGAATCTGGAGTACATCGTTTAGTCAGAATATCACCATTTGATTCGAATGCCAGAAGACATACAAGCTTTTCTTCTGTTTTTGTTTCTCCTGAAATTGATAGTACAATAGAAGTAGAAATAAATGATGCAGATTTGCGTGTTGATGTTTATAGAGCTTCTGGAGCTGGAGGTCAACATGTGAACAAAACAGAAAGTGCAGTTCGAATTACTCATATTCCAACAGGTATTGTTGCTGCTTCGCAAATAGATAGATCTCAACATAGAAATAAAGAAATTGCAATGAATATGTTGAAATCGAAATTGTATGCCAAAAAATTAAAAGAACAAGAAGAATCAGTAAATGCGAATAAAAATAAAACAGATATAGCTTGGGGAAATCAGATCAGATCTTATGTTTTACAACCTTATCAAATGGTGAAGGATATGCGAACTGGAGTTGAAAAAGGAAATGCTGCCGCTGTACTTGACGGGGATATCGATGAATTTCTTGAAACAGCACTTGCAAAGCTTTAAACCCCTATAAAAATCTCTAAAATTTTATGGGATTTTTTTAGAATTTGACATAAATAATTCAAGCTGTATATCCTAAAATTAAGAACACGTAATGACGTTCACTAATTTATTATTTTTAAAATTTAGAAAATATAATATAGAACGCGGTAGTGACATTTTTAAGAACCGTATTATGAATAAGGCGCCCGTGAGTATGGTATAATATTAAGGGTACCATACTCACGGGCGCCGTAAAGAACAATTACCCTATATAAAGTGTTACTTTGAAAAATAAAACTGTTTTTTCAAAACACAATTTAGAAATCCAAAACTAGTGTTCATTGTTTATAATAGCTAACTTTTCAAAAGAAAAGTTATATACCAAACCGTTTTGAGAGCTATAGATGAAGTTGTTACTCTGCTATAGCATACCAAAACATATTTTATTTAACCTCAACAAAAGTATTTCGAATGAAAGAGCGAAATAATGTTGATTTATATAAAAAAGAGTAACTGCACGAAGCACGAATTAGAAAGAAGACCTCACCGGCAAACGGTTGATGACACCGCAAGGGTACCTATAGCGTTTTCGTAAGACATTGTGAATCATAAAAATTATTATGAAGATTGAAAGTCATTTAATGGGTCAAAGAAATATATAATATATTTCAAAAAAGTATGTAAAAATTTTTTTAATAATGTTATCCTTAAATAGATTATTTATTTTTCGAATTGGTTTATGTTATTAAGAAAGCTCTTGATTATAGCTTGTTTATCTTCAATTGTTGTTATTGCTTCTGAGTCTCAAACCACAGATAAATTAGATTCAACAAAGAAAGTCGCAAAAAATAATCCTGATAATGCACTTTTTAAAGCTATTGAACATGCCTTGAGGAATAATAAAGAAATATTAGCTGCTCAAGAAGAACTGCAAGCCATTCATGAGAATCACGTTTCTGCTGCAGCTTCTTTCAGACCAAAAGTTAATTTTAGTACACAATACCAGGCGGGAAATAAGAAGAACTGGATTTCACAAAAAAATAATTGGGATTATAATTTAGGAAATTCAAAATCTTATGTAAAATCTTATGGTATTGGAGTTAAACAAAATATATTCCATGGCTTTGCTGATGTTGCTGCATTAAAAGAAGTAGATTTGAGTGTTAAAGCAAAGTGGAGTGAATTCGAAGCAAGGAAACAAGAAGTGTTAAAAAACGTGGCTATTGCTTATTTCACAATAATCGCTAAAAAAGAAGAAATAAACCACTTGAAATCACTATTAGATGCCAGAAAAGAAAGTATCGAAGTTGCTAAAGAAACGAATGAAGCAGGATCAGCAAAATATTTGGATGTTGCACAAGCTAATGCTGCTTATGCTGAAACAGAATCAAAATTAGCAAAAGCTGAAGCGGAATATATTGCATATGTTGCTCAATTTGAAGAAATGACAGGATATAAACTTCCAAACAATCTAGTTATTCCTGGAGTGTTATTTGATGAAAATATGACAGAACAACAAGCGATAGATCTTGCTCTAAAGAATAATCCAACAATCTCTGCAAGTATTTATGCATTGTCTGCGGCTAAAACAGCTGTGAAAAAAGCTACTCCTGAGTTTACACCTTCTGTTGATTTGTCTTATAACTTTGATCAATCTTATGATCATTCTAGCAAACATAGGTCCTCACTGGATAATAAGGCGAATTTAAAAGGGCATACTGTGGGAATTTCTTTGTCTGTGCCTATTTATGATGGAGGCTCAGCAAGAGCTGAAAAGAGAAAACTTATAAAACTAGCCACAAAGGCAGCAGTTGAAAAAGAAAAAACTATTGAAGATGTTAAAACTCAGATAAAATCAGTTTTGGCTGCATTAAATGCATCAAAGCAAAGTTTGATTTCTGCGAGGGAAGTCATAAAAGCTAGAGAAATAGCTCTGAGAGACACAAAAGCTGAATGTAAAGCTGGAGTTAAGATAATAAAAGATGAATTAGATGCTCAAGAACAACTTTTTGAAGCGAAATTTATGGAAACTCAAGCAGAGAATGATTATTTTTCCAGCCAGTGCAGAGCAAATGCTTTACTTGGAAGAATGGATGCAAGATATTTGAAAGTTATAGACTCTGGGTTTGATTACAAGGATCATTTTAGAAAAACTAGTAGGAAATTATAAGGAAGGATTGAATTTATGAATTTTTCTAATATACCTGAAGAAGAAATGTCAATGGAAGATATTTTGTCTTCTATTCGAAAATATGTCTCTGAAGAGGATGAGAAAAAGAATGCAGATTCCAGTATTTCTCAGCATAATGAAGAGGAGCATTATAACGATACAGATTCAGTAATTAAATTGCAGGAATCGAATATGGTTTCTCCAATTTCTGTTGAGAGTTCTGGGGATATTCCATCTGAAGAATCTGTAATTTCTTATAGTGAAAAGAGTACACTATCTGAAAATGTTGTGAATACACCTCAATCAATCATTAAGAAAAATCCTTTTGGGCAATTGGCGGATGCTTTGTCTTCTTATGGAAGGAATAAAATTTCTTCAAAAACTCAAGACAAAAAAGAATCATCCCCAACGATAAATCAGTTTTTGACAGATATAACAGAAAAAATGATTGAAAAATGGATAAACGAAAATCTGAATGATATTGTAGAAAAAATCGTTATTCGGGAAATTGAAAAAATGAAGTCTGAGGAGTGAAAAATGTTAAATGTTTTGAATAAGCAGGAATTAGATAGCATAATCAATTCAAATGAGTTAATGATTGTTGACTTTTGGGCGCCTTGGTGCGGTCCTTGTAGAATGTTATCTGCAGTCATTGAGAGTTATGCAAATTCTCATCCTGAAATTGCTATAGTGAAAGTAAATGTTGATGAAGCAAAAGAACTCGCAGCTAAATATGACATTCAATCATTACCAACTCTTATTTTGTTCAAAAACGGAAAAGAAATAACTTCTAAATGCGGATTTTTATCTAATTCAGCTTTTGAAAAATTTATCGAAGAAAATAAATAGTTGGTTTATTATAACGGAACATATAGTTTCTTAGTACGCGGCGTGTGGTATACTTAATATTTTACCACACGCCGCGTACTTTCGGATTTTTCGTAATATATTATTACAACATGAAATGTAAATTAGAGAAGTTTTCATATAGAACCAACTTTAAAGTTTATATATAAGCTTTACAAATCTATAAAAATAATTCATACTTATTAATAATTGGCAACTTTTTAAAGTAAGTTGTTTATATGAATTGGTTAAAAGATTTTGTTACTCCAAAGATAAAAGCTTTTATAGGGGCTTCTTCAAATATTGATGAAAACCTTTGGACGAAATGCCCATCTTGTGAAAGAATGATTTATACAAAAGAACTTGAAAGCAATCTAATGGTATGTGGATATTGCTCTCATCATTTTGGTATTTCAAGCAAAGCGCGCTTTGAATCTATTTTCGATGATAAAGCTTTTGAGAACTTAGATATAGTTGCAATAAAAGATGATCCTATAAAATACAAGGATTTAAAAAAATATACTGATAGATTGAAAGAATCTCGTCAAAAAACAGGAACCCAAGAAGCTATTTCTATTGCTAAAGGAAAAATAAAGGGAAATTCAGCTGTTGTATTCATAATGAACTTTGCATTTATGGGGGGATCAATGGGATTGGCTGTCGGAAAATCTATTATTAAAGCAGCTAAAATTGCAATAAATGAACGAGCTGCATTGATAGGTTTCACTGCTTCAGGAGGAGCTAGGATGCAGGAAGGTATGTTGTCCTTGATGCAAATGCCGGCAACGATAGCTGCGTTGTGTGAATTGAAAGAGCAAAAGCTCCCATATATAAATGTTTTTACGAATCCAACAACTGGCGGTGTTATGGCATCATTTGCTGTATTAGGAGATATACACATTGCAGAACCAAAAGCATTAATAGGATTTGCTGGTGCAAGGGTTATCGAAAAGACAATAAAACAAAAATTACCAGAAGGATTTCAGAGATCAGAGTTTTTGAAAGATCACGGACTTATTGATATGATTGTCAGCAGACATAATCTTGCTGAGAAATTGGGTAATATATTAAATTATACAATGGAGAAGTAATATGCAGTTTGATACGATCGCCTTAGCTTCAGATCACAGAGGATACTGGTTAAAGCTTGATATAATTGAATATTTCAAATTACAAGGATATGAAATAGAAGACTTCGGATCCGATAATGATTGTGTTTCCGTAGACTATCCTGACTATGCAAAGAAAGTTGCAAATTATGTTTTAGAAAACAAGAATTCTTTTGGAGTTTTAGTTTGTTTTTCAGGTATTGGAATGAATATAGCAGCAAATAGGTTCAAGGGCATTCGAGCAGTGCTTTGTTATAATGAGCAAATTGCTAGATTATCTAGAGAGCATAACGACGCAAATGTTATATGTTTTGGTTCCAGATTTACCAATCCTGAATTTGCTATCAGATGTGTCGATGTTTTTGCAAATGCGAAGTTAGCAGATGAAAGACATAGAATTCGGATAAATAAAATAGATGAGATTTAAAGAATGCTTTTCGATTGAAAAAGAACGTTTTTTATTATTTATTCCAGATGTCTTGTATTAATAAGCATTCTAATTTATAAAAAGTCTAACGTATCTTTTGTTATATTATTTATATTTTCTTTAGGATTATATGTGTCTCACACAGGAGGGATATTAAGTATTGATTTTCTTCCTCAAAAAAAGTTTTTAGAAAAAGAATATGATGGAATAAAATTTATCGCAACAGTTAAATTCATTGAAGAAACACACCCTGTTATGAAAAATATGAGACGTGTTATTTTCAAAAACATACAATTTCCAACTAATGATGAACTGAATTTTATAAAAACAGCAAAAATGACTTGCTCTGTTGATTCAAGCGAAAATATTGTTCCTGGAGATATTGTTGATGTGAAAGGAAAAATAATGCCGAATAAACCTCCAGCAATTCCTGGTTCATTTGATCAACATCAATATAATGCATTAGTAAAGATTGATACAAACGGGATAGTATATTACATAAAGAAAATAAAAGAAAACAATAAATTTGATTATTTTTCATATTTCAGAAGGATATTAACAAAAAATATTATTATGCAATTAAAAGGAAATGCAGGAGGAATAGCCGCTGCACTGCTAACCGGAGATAAATCTTCTATTCCAAATTCCATAAGAGAAGTGTTTATCAATTCAGGAACTGCTCATATCTTAGCAATTTCAGGTCTTCATATGTCTATATTAGCATCTTTGGTTTATCTCGTGTTTTTGAAATTATTTCAATATTTAAGTTGTGTATTTAGTAGAATAAATCCGAAAATTTTTGCAGCAATCTTGACAATTCCTATTATATTTTTATATCTGGGATTATCCGGATTCTCACCTTCCGCAATAAGGGCATTTATTATGACATTACTTTTCATGATAAGTATAATCTTAGAACGCGGAGTGCTATCATTAAGAAGCGTTGCTATTGCAGCATTTTCTATTTTAATATTCGATCCTGCTTCATTGTTTTTAGTAAGTTTTCAATTGTCATTTTGTGCTGTTGTTTCTCTTGTTTCATTTTATGAATCGTTTCAATCTCAATTGATAGCTTTTAGATTAAAATATAACAATTTCCCTTGGAAAATTTTGTTTTATATCTTAGCTTCATTTTTAACAACAATTATCGCATCTCTTGCAACAAATCCGATTTCTATAGCAACATTTAATCGTTTAAATTTTTCCGGAATACTAGGAAATCTAGTGGCAATACCTGCTATGACCTTTTTAATTGTTCCTATTGGATTTTTGAGCCTTATTACATCTAGTTTTACAAATTTCTTTGTCAATATTCTAGAACTTATATTAAACAAAATGACAGAAGTTTTAGCGTTTATATCAACTTTGCCATATTCAAATATAACAATAAAATCTCCAAGTTTGATAGCTCTTTATGTTTTGGTTTTTGGTGGAATTATATTATGTTTGTTACGCACAAAATTACGTCATCTCGGATGGATTGGAATAATTTCAGGAATGCTTCTTTGGAAACTTGAGGAAAAACCTGACGTTATCATCTCTCCCAACTCAGAAGTAATTTGCTTTGTTGAAAATTGTAATTTCTATACAACTTCAATACAAAAAGGAAGACGCAATAGCTTATCAATTCAGAGAAATCTAGGATTTGATGGAAAATTGATCAAAAAATCTTTTGAAAATAATTTTAGTAAATATAAGAATGGATTGTTCATTTGGTCAAAAGAAGGTTATACAAAAGAAATTGTTCAAAGAAAACATCCTTATTGTCCTGCTTATTTCAAAACATTAAATTAGAAGTGTGTGACACGTGGTATATTTGATAATTATACCACGTACCCCCCCATATCTATTATCAATAAATATTTTACTTCCTGATAACTCTTTCTCTCAATATAATTCTTTCAGTAATAGAGCCTCTCCAGATATCAATATTCGACCGAGGATCTAATTTATTGAATTTAATGAATTCATGACATATTCTAGCAGCAGAATCTATTAGAAAAAACACTTCATCAATGTTATAGTTAGTATTATGTTGAAATACCTGTCTGAGTGCGGACTCATCCCAAGGTGCAAAGCACCTACTAACATTATTTTGTTGCTGGCCGGCATCTAGCTCTATTTCATAGTTTAAGATAGTTTTTGCGATAGAGTCAGAAAAAAACCGCATACGAGCATCACGATAGAGCTGCGGAATATCGTAATTCTTCGCTATCCTTATAAAAGGAGCCCTGTTGTCTCGACAATCACCTTTTTATTCAAGATAGTTTTCCAAGTCATCGGGGCGCAAGAATTCGTCGTATGAACTACTTAAAGCGTCTAGAATATTTTCTCTATTAAAGTACTTTGTCGTGAAATCTGTTAATTCACTATCAGACAATGGTTCATTTATTCCATGGGATATCTGCTCTTTGAAGTCAGCAAAGGATATAGCATTAAAGAATGTCGGGTGGTTTGCCACATGTAGAAAAATACTACGTAGTGATGCTGTAGCTTCAGGTGATGGAACTATACAATTTAACAAAAGTATAGTTGGTAATAATTTTAAGATTTTCATAATCCTAACAATAAAAAATAAATAACAAATATATGTTATCATATGTTTATATTGTTGTAAACATTTTTTATTTCTTTTTTTAAAAAATATTAATTTAAAAAACTTATAAAATTTTAGAAATTCTTACATCGTGTTATAATACCAATTATTGGTTTTAATAAACATCGAAAATGATTTATAAATTTTATTAATTTACTAAATTATTTCTTTTCTGAAATAAGTTTTTCTACTATTTCCTGAAAGTTTATATCCCATTTTCCTATAAAAATCATATGTTCCCGTATCTGCTCGTGATATTCCGGAGACCAAATCAATAATCGAATGAGCGGACCTTGAAGCTATATTTTCCATTTGTTTCAATAAAGCTTTACCAATTCCTTGTTTCCTAAAGGCCGAATCAACTATCAATGCTTCTATCCAAAATCTAGTTTTTCCTCTAACAAACATTGTTGATGAGGAATACGCAATCAGTCCTTTTATAATCTCATTTTCTACCGCAATTAATACGCCATAATTTGGAGATTGAATGTACAAATTTAATGTATCTTTGAAACTTTCCAAAGATTGTTTATATCCTAATTGACATAATAAATCGCAAATATTTTCAATTTCATTTGTATTTGGTGTTCTGATATGCATAGTTATTCTGAAATTTTCAAAGCTTCAATGAATGCTTTTTGTGGGATTTCAACATCGCCAAATTTACGCAAACGCTTTTTTCCTTCTTTTTGTTTTTCAAGCAATTTTCGTTTTCTTGTGATATCTCCACCATAACATTTTGCTAAAACATCTTTTCTAAAGGCAGATACGGTCTCTCTAGCGATAATTTTTCCTCCGATTGCTGCTTGTATTGCTATTTTGAAAAGTTGCTTTGGAATCAAATCTTTTAGTTTCGAACAAAGCGCTCGTCCTCGCTTTTCCGCTTTTGTTTTGTGAACAATCATTGAAAGAGCATCAACAGGTTCTCCATTAACCAATATCGAAACCTTAACCAAATCTCCTTCTCTGTAACCTGTTGTTTGATAGTCAAAAGAAGCATATCCCTTTGTTGACGACTTCAAACGATCATAAAAATCGAATACAACTTCATTGAGAGGAAGGTTATACTGCACAATGGCTCTATCCCCGGCAAATTGCATATCTATTTGCTCACCTCTTTTATCTTCACAAAGCGCTAATACAGCACCTAGATAAAGTTCTGGAACGATGATTGTCGCTTTTATCCAAGGCTCTTCTATTCGATCTATTTTAACTACTTCAGGCATTTCTGCTGGATTATGGAGATTTATGACATCGCCATTAGTCATGAAAATATGATATATAACACTAGGTGATGTCATAATAATGTCGAGGTTAAATTCGCGTTCCAGACGCTCTTCTATTATTTCCAAATGAAGAAGTCCTAGAAAACCACATCTAAATCCAAAGCCAAGAGCTGCAGAAGTTTCCATTTCATAACTGAAACTGGAGTCGTTTAAATGAAGCTTTTGTAAACTTTCTTTTAATTTGTCAAAGTCTGAAGCATCAACAGGGAAAATACCACAAAACACAACAGGAACAGACGGTTTAAAGCCTTTTAAAGGTATCTCACATGGATTTTTTTCATCTGTTATAGTATCTCCAACTTGGCAATCTGAAATGTCTTTTATACTTGCTGTTATAAATCCCACTTCTCCTGCAATCAATTTTTCTGTCAGAGTTTTCTTTGGAAGGAAATAACCAACAGCATCAACTGTATATTCAGCCTTTGTTGCTATCATTTTTATTTTCATACCAGGTCTTATCTCACCATCAAAAACTCGAACTAGAATAACTACCCCTAAATATTGATCATACCAACTATCAACAAGCAATGCGCAAAGTTTATTTGAGTTTGAAGATTTTGGAGAAGGAAGTTTATTGACTATCGCTTCAAGAACTTGATCTATTCCCATGCCATTTTTTGCTGAAATAGAAATTGCTTCGCTCGCATCAAGACCTATAACCTCTTCAATTTGTTTTTTTACATAATCAATATCAGCGGCAGGAAGATCGACTTTATTTAAAACGACAATAATTTCATGATTAGCATCTATTGCGTGATAAACATTAGCTAAAGTTTGTGCTTCAACACCTTGAGAGGCATCAACAACTAATATAGAACCTTCACATGCTGTGAGTGACCGACTGACCTCATATGCAAAATCAACATGGCCTGGGGTATCTATTAAATTTAATACATAGTCATTTCCATCTTTTGCTTTGTATTTCAAACGTACAGTTTGCGCTTTTATCGTGATTCCTCGTTCCCTTTCAATTTCCATTGAATCAAGGACCTGTTCTTTCATTTCTCGCTTTTCAAGACCTCCGCAAAGTTCTATAATTCGATCAGCTAATGTGGATTTTCCGTGATCTATATGGGCTATTATTGAAAAATTACGAATGTTATTCATTTTTGGTTTGGAATTATTTATGCACCTTTATCATAACAAAATAACCAAACTTTCTCAATAGATGTAATATTTCAAAATTGCCACCCTCTTACACGATTACTTTTTTCACAAAAAGAGACAGATCTTCCGAAGAAGACCTGTATAATATTAAGCCCAAGTATAGTTCGTAGCATTTGCAGCGTTATATTCAGCGAGAGTCATCCAAGTTTGTCCTGAAGCTAGAGCATCTGCGATTTCTTTAGTGGATGAGCTCCAATAGCCTAATTCATCTGTTCCTTGGAAGGTATATGTATACTGAACCTTAAATCCTGAGTTAAGATAAAGAGTACCTATATTTCTATTTGACAATTTATCCCCTGAAATCTCAGCATGGTTAACAGCTGCATCACCTGCACTATTCGAGTTATTTATACTGAATATATTTTCTTCACCTTTCAAAACTAGCCACGTAGAATTATTAGAAGTAATCGTCGAAAGGTCGAAGTTAGCAGGAACAATCAAATTTTGATTCTGTCTTACCCAAGTGTCATTTTCAGTGTCATAATCATAGGAAAAGACATCGTCATGAGCATAAGCGAAATGGAGAGTGGTACTGCTTGAAGGACCTAATTCATGTTCAGAATCTGGAGCTTCATAAATAATACGATTTTCCAAATTATATTTCTTATCAATGTCGGATAACGGAATTTCTGCTGTCGTTGTTTTCTCATTATATGTTTCGGTAAATACCAACTTATCCCCACTTTCTACAAGTGAAATTCCTTCATGTGTAGTTTTCCATTCTTCTCCCTCTTTCCAGAACTCACAATAAATACCATTTTTGTTTTGATAAATATACACCTCAGTGAGTTCATTTGAGAAAGAACCATCTTCCCATGTCATTTGTAAAGGCT
>CAJUOM010000011.1 GCA_910588255.1 uncultured Alphaproteobacteria bacterium | reverse complement strand
CATATCGCAAATGGAGCACGATTTGCGACGTATATAAACAAAGTGTGGCACGAAGCGTGAATCAGAAAGATGGCCTCACCGGAAAACTTCATTGACATCGCAATGGCACCTATAACGCTTTCAGTAGACATTTTGAATCTGAAAAACATAAACCAATCCCTTCAAAAATATGAATAAGCGTTGAATAACAGGCGCGCCGCGTGATATAATATCAAAAATATCACGCGGCGCGCTCAAAAACATGCCTTCTAAAAAACGAATTACCATTGGAAATGTGAAAATCGGAGGAGGAGCTGATTTAACAGTTCAAACGATGACAAACACAAATACAGAAGATATAAAAGCAACTCTTGATCAAATAAACTCTGTTGTTGAATTGGGCTGCGATTTAGTACGCGTATCATGTCCAACTAAAGAATCTACTCTTGCTTTAAAAGAAATTGTAAAAAACTCTCGGATTCCAATTATAGCGGATATACATTTTAATTATAAACGGGCAATTGAATCTATTGAATCAGGCGCTCTTTGTATACGTATAAATCCAGGAAATACGTCCGATTATGGCATAAAGGAGATAGTAAAAGCTGCAAAAGATTATAATGTGGCAATAAGAATCGGCATAAATTCAGGATCTGTTGAGAAGGATATTTTGGAAAAATATAAAGAACCTTGTGTTGATGCTATTGTTGAAAGTGCAGTTAGGAATTGTGAAAAACTTGAAGATTTAGATTTTTATAATTTCAAAATCAGTGTAAAGTCTTCTGAGGTGAGAAATTCAATATCAGCTTACAGAAAATTAAGCAAACTAATTGATTATCCACTTCATATTGGCATAACAGAATCCGGAACATTATTTTCAGGCACGATAAAATCCGCAATTGGAATAGGAGCCTTATTAGCCGATGGTATAGGAGATACTATAAGAGTTTCGTTATCTGCAGATATAAGAGAAGAGGTAAAAGTCGGTAAACAAATCTTAAAATCTCTGGGATTATTAAAAAACAGTGTAAACATTATATCTTGTCCGACTTGCGCGAGAACTGGTATAAATGTTATGGAAATTTCAAAATATCTTGAAAAATATTGTGAAAACATAAAAAAGCCTTTAAGAATTTCTATTTTGGGATGTGTTGTGAATGGTATCGGAGAGGCAAAAGAAGCAGATATTGGAATATTTGGATTTTCTCCAGGAATCGTAAAAATTTATTTAAAAGGCAAAGAATTAGAAAAAATAAAATCTGAATATGTTATTGAAAGAGTTAAAAAGCTGATCGACGAATTTTAAATTTGATGATATAATTAAGACATTCACGTTTTTCACTAGTAATTGATGAATTTTGAGGAATCGAGATTAGATAAATATATAAAAAGAGAATACGGAAAATTAATACCACAATCTATGATTGAAAAAGCTCTTCGCAATAAAGATATACTTGTTAATGGAAAACGTGCATCCGCTTCTGATAAGGTTACATCTAAAGATAATATATTTGTTCATCCTGCTATATGTCGTGCTTTTGCAAATGTTTATTGCAAAGAAAAAGAAAAAACTCCAACTGATTATTCAAAATATGTTTCAAAATTCAAAAACATGATAATCTATGAGGATTCTAATTTAGTTATAATAAACAAACCATCAGGGTTAGCTGTGCAACTTGGATCAAAGACAAATTTAGCTGTGGATGTTATGGCAAAAGCTTATAATTCGAATTTGAGATTAGCCCACAGAATAGATAAAGAAACCAGTGGTATAACTGTTCTTACGAAAAATCTCGAAACTTCCAGATATATGCTTCTTTTGTTTCAAACAAAGCAAATCCAAAAGAAGTATTATGCTATTGTCTCAGGAAAATTGGAAAACATTCAGGGAAGGATTTCTAAACCTCTCACGAGGAATAAGGAGACGGTCATTGTTGATTTTGAAAATGGAAAAGAAGCAATAACGGATTTTAAAGTAGTGAAACATTTGAGTAAAAATAGAACATTAATAGAAGCAATTCCTCAAACAGGACGAACTCATCAAATTAGAGTACATTTAGCTTCGATAGGATATCCAATAATAGGTGATAAAAAGTATGGAGGATTAAAGGATAATTATTTAAATCTTCATTCCTCAGAAATTTCATTTGTGACAAGATCAGGGAAACTATTTTATAAGAAAGCACCACTCCCGAATTATTTCAAGTGATATTATGAATTCAAAATTTCCTAAAGCAAAACACAGTTTGTCTATAATAAATACAAAATCAAGGCCTTATATAGCCTGGCTAAAAATGGAATAAAGACATCTGAAGACAGAGTAAATAGTTATCGTTGTCAAAAAATGGAAATTGGTGAAACTATAGTGTTATATGATTTGCATAACAACCAATATATTTATGGTTTAATTTCCTTTAAACATGTGTATCGAACTTTTCTAGAGATGTTAAGTTTTGAAGGCGTAAAAAACATGCTTCCATTCTTGGAAAATAATGAAATAGAGAAAGGCTTTGAAGTTTATAACAATTTTCCCGGTGCTGAACGAGTAAAAATATTTGGATGTGTTGCGATTGGAATCAATGTTCTAAATTCCTCCGATGGTGTCGATATAATATAATCTTATTATTTATAAAATTACATGTTATAATAAAAACATAGGCATTTTTCAAAATTAATAATGAAAAAAATATTTCTTTGTATAATGGACGGATTTGGATATAGTAAATCTGAATTTGGAAATGCAACATTAGAAGCTACAAATATAATGAAATTAGTTAATTCTGAAAATACCGTATTTCTGAAAGCCTCTGGAGAAAGTGTTGGATTGCCGCAAGGTCAATTTGGAAATTCTGAAGTCGGACATTTGACAATAGGTTCCGGAAGAGTATTAAAACAGAAACTTCCACGTATAAACGATGCAATAAAAAACCATGAAATAGAGAATATTCTTTTGTTGAATACTTTCTTTGAAAACGGAGAAAATAAAATTTGTCATCTTATGGGACTATTTTCAAATGGAGGAGTTCATTCTGAGTTAAATCACTTTTTCTGGGCAATTGATTTTTTGAGAAGAAGGAAAATAAAAATTAAAGCTCATTTGTTTCTAGATGGTCGAGATGTTGGTTTTAGAGACGCTTATTCAACATTGGAACTCGCATTAAATCAAAACAAATTAAATATTTCTGAAATAGCGACAATTCAAGGAAGGTTCTATGCTATGGACCGGGACAAGAAGCTTGATAGAACAGCTATAGCTTATGACGCAATAACAAAAGGAAAGGCGGAATACAAATCAAATGATCCTTTAAATATTATTCAAAGTTTTTATGACAAAGGTATAAATGATGAAACAATTCCTCCAATTATTGTCAATAATTATAATGGCGCAAACAAATCAGATTTATTTTGGATGTTGAACTTCCGCACGGATAGAATAAAGCAAATAAATAAAATGATTCTGGATAATGGCTTCTCTCTTTTAAATATGGTTGATTGCGGAGAAGAAATTGACAATCGTGCAGGGGTATTGTTTCCTACACAAGAAGTAAACAATACTCTTGGTG
This sequence comes from uncultured Alphaproteobacteria bacterium, assembly GCA_910588255.1. Lineage (GTDB taxonomy): Bacteria > Pseudomonadota > Alphaproteobacteria > RUG11792 > RUG11792 > MGBC162888. Next base: position 24,199 of record CAJUOM010000011.1, on the reverse strand, counting down.
AAGTTTTGGCTAAAAATGGAATTAGTCAATTACGTATTGCAGAAACTGAGAAATATGCACACGTGACATACTTTTTTAATGGAGGAAAAGAAATCCAATATGAGAAAGAAGACCGTATATTAATTCCATCTCCGAAAGTGAAAGATTATGCTGAAACGCCAGATATGTCCGCAAATGAAATTACGAAAAATTTACTGAAAGCAATGGAAGAATCAAAATATCAGGTTATTATTGCTAATTTTGCTAATCCTGATATGATAGGTCATACAGGTAATTTTGAAGCAACGAAGCAAGCTTTAAGAAATTTAGACATTCATATAAATGAGTTACTCCAAAAGGCAAAAGAAACAGATTATATAACAATTTTAACTGCAGATCATGGAAATGCGGAAAATATGATAAATGAAGATGGAACACCTCAAAAAACTCATACTTGCGCTTCGGTTCCATTTATTATTGTTCCTGAAATAAAACCGATAAGAAAAGATGGAACTCTTGCTGATATTGCTCCAACAATTTTGCATATGCTCGGATTGGAAAAGCCTTTGGAAATTACTGGAAATATTTTGATTTCTTAAAATTCGAATAGTTTTATATTTCTGTTAATAAATTATTAATCATTTTATCATATACTAATATATAGTTAATAATTATAAATTTTTGGAGGTTTTTATGAAATTTTTATTAGCTAATTCATTAATGGTGTTTTTACTAAACATTCCATATGTTATTGGATGTACATCTTATATAAGGGAAAACGCGACTTTGAAATTGGACCCAGAATCTGAGTTACGTATACAAGGACCTAATATTTTAGCAAATTCCGGAACAATAACAGCAGCAAGTACATCGATAATCGATACGAAAGGGTCTATAAAGAATAATAACATAGTGACTTTGGAAGAATTAACAAATATAGGAAGAAAGGATTTTGTTATTGCTGGAACTGGTGAGATTCAAGTAAAAAATCCTAAGGGAAATGCAACTATATCTTCAATAAAAATTAAAAATGATGCATTTCAGACAATTTTAGGAGAAGGAGAAAACGCAAGTTCGAAAATTATAGATTTACAGATAGACGGGACTTTGGAAAAACAAAGTAGTTTAACCCTTGATGTCGAAAAATCTAATACAAAAGGATGTCTTATTTTAAATGGAGATGTTGTGTTTCAATAGATAGCTAATTCACAGAGAGATTGATTTTTAATTTTTTACGAAACACGATGAGAAGGCATATTGCTATGATGGAAAATACAGCCCCACAAATAAATGCCATGCCTTCTCCATTTTTCTGGGATATTATTCCTGCAATAATAGTGGCAAAAGCTGTTGATGCTGAAACAATGAGATAATAAACCCCAAATCCTGTTCCTCTTAATTCTTTCGGGATATAATCTGAAATCAGTGTTGAGAACAAACTATCCGTCATACCTCTTTGAATTCCCCAAAATACAGTTCCTAAAAATATCGATACAAGATTTGTTGCAAATCCCATAGATATATGGGCTAAGAATAAAAATACAAATCCAATTAGTAACACTGTTGTTCGATCAATTTTATCTGATAATTTTCCAGTTGGATAAGCAACAATTGTTGAAAGAAGATTAAAAATCATGGTGATAGATGTTCCGTATGCTAGATTTAGGCCAAAATTTCCACATGCATGCAGGGATATGAAAACTTCACTAAATCTTCCAAGCATAAAAATAATCACCACTAACATCAAAATCCAAAAACGCCAACCTAAAAGTATGAGATCATTGAATTTTATTTTTCTTCGATTGTTCTTAATATGGCTTTCAGATTGTTTTTCTTTGACAAATATAGCTAATATAACAACAGCAATTAATGCAGGAATACCAGCTAGTAAAAATAATAATTGGAAATTATTTTTTGACAAAAACATAACGACAATTCCAAAAAGTCCTCCAAGAGTGGATCCTATAAGAGCTAGACTTTGGCGAAGCCCAAAACAGGCCCCTTTTATTTCTTTTGGAGATGAATCACTGATCAAAGCTTCTCTCGGACTTGCCTGAATTCCATTTCCTATTCTGTCTATTGCTCTTGCAACGAATATTCCCATGAAAGTTTTTGAAAAAGCTAATAAAGGTTTTGAAATTGTCAGCATTATAAATCCGATAATCATTAATATTTTCCTTTTTCTGAAATAATCACTGATTATTCCTGAAAAAATCCTTATACTATAAGCCACTCCTTCAACGATTGCTTCGATAATACCTATTGTCGAAACAGCAACTCCTAAAACGGTTTTTAAATATAATGCAGATCCGGAAAAAACAACAGAAGTAGCTAAATTAATTAATAAAGAAGAAATGCCAATAGCCCAGATAGTTTTTGGTACTGAATGTTTTAAAAATGAAAAAAATGATAATTTCTGCATGGCTAAAACTATAGCTCTTAAAAATATATTTTACATTGAAATATAAAATTTTTCAATAAGTATTATTTTAGATTATCCAATTATTTTCAGATTCAAAATGTTTTCTGAATATGCTAGAGTGTCATCAGCTGTTTTCCGATCTGGCTTACGCTTCGTGCCACGTGGCAAATCGTGCTCGATTTTGTCTAAGGGTTAACTAACATCCATCCCTAAGGAGGAAGGGTTTATTATATAACAAAATTCGAAATATAACTTTTCTGACGAGTAGTTTGGGGTTGAATATTTTATAATTTTGAAAGCAGCTTTTAACAAATCCGTTTTTTTTTGAAACACGCGGCGTGTGGTATCTTTGATATTATACCAAACGCCGCGTGTCTATTGATATACGTTTTATATTATATTTCCGAAAGGTGAGACTAATTGTAGTGATTCACTCTCATATCAAGTCCTACTTTGTTTCACTCGGTCTTTGAACTTGACTAAATCTCGTAACTCAATTCTTCTCTCCTCGTTACTTTCGAAAACATAATATAAGTTAGTGAGGACATTCAAGCGTTCTTAACTTCAGGATACATAACATAATTCATATATCAAATTCAAAAAAGTCCCATAAAATTTTAAGTCCTTATATAAAACTATCATATTTCCAAAATGTAAAATATGTTGTATAATATATCATATATATGTTATGGATTGTTGAATATTTTAGAATAAAACTATGTCAAAAGATTATTACTCTATACTTGGCGTAAATAGAAACGCAACACAAGATGAAATAAAAAAAGCGTATAGAAAACTTGCTGTGCAGTATCATCCTGATAAAAATCCTGGTAACAAGCAAGCTGAAGAAAAGTTTAAAGAAATAAACGAAGCTTATGATGTCTTAAAAGATGAACAGAAAAAAGCAGCTTATGATCATTATGGCAGTGATGCTTTCCAAAGTGGATTTGGTGGTGGTCAAGGCTTTTCTGGAGGATTTGATTTCAGAAATAATTTCTCAGGATTCTCAGATATTTTTGAAGATATTTTTACAGGATTTACTGGAGGAGGATATTCAAACAGACCTCAATCTCAACCGGGATCTGATATCAGATATGATATTTCGATATCCTTAGAGGATGCTTACCATGGAAAAAAGACTAACATAAAATTCATGACCTTGGTGAAATGCGATTCGTGTAATGGAACTGGCAGTGAAGGTCACAAATCTCCTTCTCCTTGCCCAACTTGTGGGGGAAGAGGAAATGTAAGGTATAATCAAGGATTTATTACTATAGAACGCCCATGTTCAACTTGTGGAGGAACAGGAAGTATATTATCAGATCCATGCAAGAAATGTTCAGGAAGTGGACGTATTAAAGGAGAGAAAAACCTTGAAATAACAATACCTGCAGGCGTATCAACCGGAAGCAAAATACGTATTATAGGGGAAGGAGAAGCAGGATTTAAAGGAGCTCCTGCAGGAAATTTATATATATTCATTAACGTTCTTCCTCATAAAATTTTCATTAGAAATGATAATGATTTAGTTTGTAAAGTTCCAATTTCTATGGTGAAAGCAGCTCTTGGGGGAGAAATAGAAGTTCCGGATCTAGATGGAGTTAACTGTAATATTAAGATTCCTCATGGAACACAATCAGGTGCTCAGTTCAGATTAAAAGGAAAAGGAATGCCTTTCGTTAACTCTTCAAGAAAAGGTGATATAATCGTAGAGGTTATGGTAGAAACGCCTGTTTCGCTTTCTTCAAAACAAAAAGAAATTTTGGAGCAATTTGCAAATGAAAAAGATGAGAAAACAAATAGTCCAAATTCTTTCGAATTTTTTAAAAAGCTGAAAAATTTGTTTTCTTAAGTTTAAAAAATATAGTGCGTGATATCTTTGATATTATATCACGCACATCGTTTTATATTCTCACTTTTCAGAAATATCCAATTAGTGTCAAATCTTTTAGCTCTTTATTAAAAATCTTAAATTTGATAAATCTTCTGAATTAGTATAGGATATAAACTTAGTAACTTACTGAAACAGGCCTGAGCTTTCGATTCTATTTTAGAATTGACAAAGAGCTTAATAGAAATAATAAAAGATCTTGTATTAATATTTTTAGCTTTTGAATTGAATATCATTGAAACCTTATTGACTATGATATATAATAGAAAATATAGATTGCGCCCATAGCTCAATTGGATAGAGCGTCAGACTACGGATCTGAAGGCTGAGAGTTCGAATCTTTCTGGGCGCGCCAATTCTAAATTTGGGAGAGTGAAGAATGCGTTTTGTCAGTTATTATGGATTAATTTTAGGCCTGATTCCTTCTGTATTGAATGCTCAAATTTATCAGGCAGCTCCAGGTACTACATCAGCATTCGCAACTCAAAATTTTGCTAATCAAAATAATAACCAGATTCAGAATCAATTATCTGTGATCCCAAACGATAATATATTCCTCGAATATTATGCGAAACAAGGCGATGATTTCATGGCTTCTGTTTATTATAATGAAACCAGCAAACTCGTGAAAAGAGACATAAGTTTTGATGATTTGAAAAAGACCGTGATAATTTTTTCAGGTGATTGGTGTCCATATTGTCATAATTTCCTAACTAATTTTTCTCAATATATCACCACTCTGAATTCAAAAGGAATAAAGATAATAATCGTGAATGTCCCATCAATAGATAAGTTAAGAAACTTTATAACTCCAACAATTGATGACTATAATGAAGTAAAATCAAAACTTGAATCTTATGGAATTACTTTTTCTTCTATGACTAGATTGGCAATCTTGGGAGAAAAGGCCACATTAGCAAGAAACGGCATTGAAGGGCTACCTGTTTTCATTGCTGTGAAAAATGGGAAAGAATATTTTCGAGGTGTTGGACAATCAGGAGTTTCCAAATTGCAACTTTCAAATCAAGGAGTTTTAAAGCAATTTTTAGAAATTTGGGATGAAAAAGTTGAGCACCCAGATTCGAATGAAAAACCTTCCCGAATAACATCTCAGAAAAAAACAGAAAAAAAACAGAAACAACTTGCATCAAAATCTTCTAAGATTAATAAAAAGAAAACAAAAGAAACTAAGATAAAATCTAAAGTTGATATTTCTGCATCAAAGAATGCAACGGAATTATTAAATAGTATGGAATGGACAGCGCAGAAATTAAATAATGAATATACATATAATCATAAACATACAAAAAACTGTGGTTGTAAACTAAAATAATCCAATGAATGAATAATCGGCAAGATAAAAATATTTTTACTAGAAGAGTATTCATTTTCGGTATGGTAAAAATATTCTTAGGCCTATTGATTTTGTCAAGATTGTCGTATTTACAACTTTTCAAATCAGCACATTATAAACTGCTTTCAGATAAAAACAGATTAGTTGCCAAGCTAACACTTCCAAATAGGGGAAAAATTTTAGATTCAAATGGTCATTATGTAGCTAAGAATAAATATACTTATTCTGCCTATTTGGATCTTCTGGAAATTTCTGACGAGAAAAGAGAAAAGGTTATTAACTTAATAATAAAGGATAAAGATATTGAAGAAAGCATAAAAAACAATCTGAATAACCTGCCGAAAAGAATAACAAAATCAAATCGATATATATTGTTACAAGAAGATTTAAGTTGGGATACGCTTGCTGGATATTATATTTCAGCAACAAAAGTTCCTGGAATTGTTATTGAAAAAACTCAAACTCGGGATTATTTATATTCAAAGCAATTTTCTCATGTTATAGGTTATACCGGATCTCCAACAAAAGATGATATAGCAAATTCTGAGAATAATGCTCTTACTCTTCCATTAGCAAAAATAGGTAAAACAGGATTTGAAAAACAATATGACGACGACCTTTTCGGAAAATCAGGAATAAAGCATATAGAAATTAATGCTAGAATGGAATTTGTAAGGGATATTGATAATATAGATTCAGTTCCAGGAACGGATATAAACTTGACAATTAATCGTGATTTGCAATTGGAGGTATATAAAATAATGTCAACACAAGAAAGTGGATCATGTGTTGTTATGGATGTTCATACTGGGGCTATATTAGCATATGTCTCTTATCCCGGATATGATTTAAATATCTTTACAAAAAAAATAGATCCGAAAGTATTAAAAGAACTTTATGAAAATCCATATAAACCAATGATTAACAAGGTGATTAACGGTTTGTATTCCCCTGGATCTGTTTTTAAAATGATAACAGCATTAACAGCTTTAAAAAAAGGTGTAATAAACAAGCATACAATGTTTGACTGCCAAGGATTTTCGGAATTAGGCAATCATAAATTTCATTGCTGGAAATGGAAATATGGAGGTCATGGACCTATAAATTTGCAAAATGCAATAGCTCAATCTTGTGATGTATATTTTTATAATTTAGCAAAACTACTTTCTCCTGATGATATTGCGAAAACGGCGAATGATTTCGGCTTAGGAATTTTGACAAATATCGATTTGCCTAATGAAAAATCAGGCTTAGTTCCAACAAAAAAGTGGAAAAAAGATAAAAAAAAGCAGAGATGGACACTAGGAGATTCATTTAATATGTCTATAGGTCAAGGATTTGTTTTATGTACTCCTATTCAATTGGCAAAAATGATTTCTATACTCGTAAATGGCTTGAATCCTATAACTCCATATTTGCGAAAATCTAAAGAAATGATAAAATCTGAAAGATTAAATTATAAATCTGAACATATTCAGATTATTCTTGATGGTATGTATGATGTCGTGAACTCACCTTATGGAACAGCTCGAAGATCAGCTATTGAAGATGAAAATTTCGAATTCGGCGGAAAGACAGGAAGTTCTCAGGTTTTCAGAATAACAGAGAAATTGAGACGTGAAGGAAAAACAGTTTCTGACGATTATTGGAAAAAAGAACATGCGGTTTTTGTTGGATATGCACCTACAGATGATCCCAAAATCGCAGTTTCTGTTCTAGTTGAACATGGCGGAGGAGGATCTCATACCGCAGCTCCCATAGCTCATGACGTGTTGTTAGCAGCAAAAAAACTCGTCATTTTAAAGTATTGAATATGGAATGGTTAAATGCATCTTGAAAGTTTCGTAAAAACACCTAAAATTTTATGGGACTTTTTAGAGTTTGACTTGTGGAAAGAACGAGGAATATACTGAAATTATAGAGGATATACAGGTGCGCGGCGTGTGGTGAAATTAACGAGTATGCCACACGCCGCGCTCCTGAATGCCTCATTCCGATTTGATTACATATAAACCCTTCCACCCTAGGGATGGATGTTAGTTAACCTTAAACCATATTGAAGAAGTTGTGACTTTACAATTAACCTATCAAAATAAGTCACTGCACGAAGCGTGAATTAGAAAGGAGACCTCACCGGTAAACGGCTGATGACACCGCAGAGGCACCTACAGCGCTTTCGGTAGACATAATGGATCAAGAGATAGAAATTGTTAAAAGTTAAATGATATCAAATTTATTATTCGCTTTAATGAGTTGACAATTGTGCTGTAAAAACAGTATACTAAAACAAGCTTATATAGGGAAATTTATTAATTTTATGTCTAGAAAATGCGAATTAACGGGTAAAACAGTTCAATATGGTTGCAATGTAAGCCATGCAAATAACCATTCCTCCAGAAGATTTCTGCCTAACTTGCAAAATGTTTCTTTCTTGAGTGAGACTTTGGGGCATACTGTGAGTTTCAGAGTAACAGCAAGTGGTATCAGAACAGTTGAGTCAAAAGGAGGCTTAGATAATTATCTTCTTAATACTTGTGATTGTAAACTAAGCAAAAAAGCTCAATCTTTGAAAAAAACAATAAAATCGAAGCAATAAGGGGATAGTTGTATATGGCAGAAAATCAAGAACAAACAATAAGCACTCAATATCCTTTTTATATACATGACCAATATGTGAAGGATATTTCTTTTGAGAATCCAAATTATTTGATAAAATATACTGAGAAAGATAAACAACCGGAAGCGTCTGTTAATGTTGAGACTCATGTCGCCAAATTAAATGATGACAATTATGAAGTTGCAATGAATATAACGGCAAAATCTCTGATAGAAGATAAGATAGTTTTTGTCTTAGAACTAACTTATGCCACGCTTGTTTCTGTTGCAAAAGATTTGAAGCAAGATGTTCTTGAGCCTGTTTTATTGGTACATTGTCCGTTTTTGATGTTTCCGTTTGCAAGAGAAGTAGTTGCGACAGTAACAAGGAGCGGTGGATATCCTCCTCTCATGATTGATCCTATTGATTTTGCAAATCTTTATTTGGAAAAGAAAAAAGAAACAGAATCAAAAGGAAAATTAAAGAAAGGACCAGAAAAATCTGAATAATAAATTGAAATTTAAACCTTTTGGATGTCCTCCACAAAAGAGTCAAGAGATTTCTCTCTTGACTCTGAAATTAAAATTCTTCAAGAATACGTCTATTACACTTGTCAAGAAATTCTATGAACATTTCCGTAGCTCTTGAAATATTTGTGTTTCTTTCATTTTCTGGAAAAACACTTCTAACGCTATCGTGTACAGATTTGTTATATGATTCTATTTCTTTTTTCTTTGGACTATAAAGATATTTTGGAATAGATATCTTATAATTTAAATTTATAATCTTTTTCCCATTTTCATAACTTCTTATATTATAGTTGAAAGTTGGTATTATAACAGCCTCATCGCATGTATCAGACATAATGCTGATTATTATTGTGTTTCTTGGGATATCAACCCTTTGCACAATATGATCTCTCAAAGAACTTATAGTTGCTTTTTCAGATGAGGATTTGTGTAAAATTATCTTAAGTTCACCAAGAGCTTTTTCTATAGATGATGCAACTTTGTTTTTTTCAGATTCTTTTTTGATATATTTGACATCAGTCAACAGTGTTTCTGCTGTTGAAAGAATTTCTGTTACTCCAAGTCTTTTTATTCTAGATTTTGCTTCTTTATCTCTTGTAGAAATACTTTCGGAAACTATCCCTAAAATAGAAGGAGAATTTTTATTAAAAGATATAGTTTCGAAGGAACTTTTTAAATCTGAAATTGAACTTGAGCCATATAATTTGTGAAAACATTCATTATATGTTCTGCCTTTTTTAAAAGCGTCATAATATAGAGAAACCCACTCAGGGTTATACTCATCTATTAATTCAGGTTTGTCAACATATGCAGATACAGCGGCCTTTGTGAAATTTCTAAAACCAATGCAACATCCACAACATGTGTATAAAGATTTTGGACATAATATTTTGCTTGGTATTCTCCGCACTATTTCTATCGCTTCATCCATAGACATCATACCTAAAGCGCAAATAGCTGCAGGAATTGCACCTCCGCCTTCTCCAACAAAGGAATCTATAACAGAAAATAATTTTAAATTAGTTTCCGGAAAATCTCTGTTAGCTAATGTTTTTAATGCATTTTCCAACTCTCGCAAGAAATACATCAAGGCTAATGTCTGAGTTTTTCCATTGGCATCTAAGAGCAGGATAATATCGATATTATCTGGATTTTCATCAGTTTCTACTTGATGAGATAGTTCATCGAATGTTTCACTCAGTGGAACGAGACTTTCCGGTATGATAATATTTTTACTTCGATCCTTTCTTAATCTTTCGACAGCGGCTATTCCGGAATTAAAAGATTCCATATTCTGGCCACTGATTTCATCAAAATTCTGAGAAACTTGAGTTTTGATTTCGGCTTCCTCCCCTTTTTGTGCCCCTAACTCTTCTGACTCAACATAAAAACAAGTCGTGTAACAAAGAATTAAGGAAAAGGCTTTTACTAGTTTTAACATAAAGCCTCCAAAAATTAGTTTTTCTCAATTATATTTTAATTTAAAATAGTTAAAAAAGTGTTAACGGTATGTAAAACTAAAGATGAGAGCTAATTTTTACATCAACCACTAGTGGCACATTGAGTTTTATGATATTCTCTATTGTGTTTTTTATCAAAGGGATCATATTCTCAACTTTTTCTTCTGGTATTTCAAAGATTAATTCATCATGAATTTGTAGAAGTATATCAAGGTCTTTATTTCCCAATTTAACCATGGCGAGCTTGATTATATCTGCATTACTTCCTTGAATTGGAGCATTTACTGCTTGTCTTTTTGCGAAATTAACAAGATTTATATTTTTGCTTTTTATGAGAGGAACAAAGCACTTCCTTCCCAGTATTGTTTCAACGAATCCGTTCTCTTTAGCATAATTCTCCGTTTTTGTAATATATTCGGTTATTTCAGGATATAAGCCCATAAAATCTGAATAGATTTTTGACGCTTCAGAATAAGTAATTTGTAGTTTTTGAGAAAGTTTATGAAGAGACATGCCGTATAATATGCTGAAATTTATTTCCTTTGCTATCCTTCTTTGATCTTTTGTTACATTGCCTTTCGAGACATTAAAGATGTGCATAGCTGTGGATTTATGTATATCATCTCCGGACAAGAAAGAATTTTTTAACTTTTCACAATCCGCTATATGAGCTAAAAGTCTTAATTCCATTTGTGAATAATCAAATGAAACTAATTTATAACCTTCCTTTGCAATAAATGCTCTTCTTATTTTCTGTCCTTCTTCAGTTCTATTTGGAATATTTTGTAAATTAGGCTCACTGGAGCTTAATCTGCCAGTATTAACGACTGTTTGAGAATATAATGTATGAACTCGAGAATTTTCATCTGCCAGGTCTTTTAGAGGTTTAACGTATGTATTTAATAATTTTGAAAATCCTCTCCAATCCAAAATTTTATCTGTTATTCCATCATGATATCCAGTGAATGTTTTCAATGTTTCTGCATCAGTTGGTTGCTTTTTGGTAGTTTTAAAACCTAATTTTTCATAGAGAATAAATGCAACTTGCTTTGGGGAGGCTATATTAAATTCACTCCCTGCAATTTTATAAATTTGAAGTGCTGTAGATTCTATTTTTTCTTGAAAATAAATTTCCAATTCGTTTAAATAAGTTTTGTCTATTTTTATACCTAAACATTCCATTTTTGCCAAAACTTTTGTTAATTTATTTTCAATTTCAAAAAACAGATATTTTGTTTTTTCATCAATGTGAGATAATAAGTATTCATAAATTTTCTCCAAGATTTCTTCTTTTGATGCAGAAGAAATACCATATTCTGATGCCATCAATTCAAGAGTGTGAGAAATTTTTGTACCAATATAACAGTATGATAAAACCGAAACATCAAAAGTATTTTCTATATCTATTTTGTTTTTATAACAATCTTTAATCAAGAGTTTCGAATCTTCACAAATTTTTTGTATATCAGGATTTTCCAATTTTGATTTTAATTCAATTAATTGTGTAAGATCATAATCTGAAAGTATGATTAGTTTATCTCCTTTAATTATTAATGGTTTGGAATCTAACAGGATTTGATGTTGAGTTGTTTTCAATTCTAATAGTCTTTTAAAACCAAATTTTTTAAAGAAATCTTCCAAATTTTCAACTTTAGAAATTTTATATTCAAAATCTATATCTAAATTACTTTTTAATTTAATCAGTTTTTTGGATAGAATTGCTTTATCTATTTCCTGTTTCAATATTTCATTTCGTTTATTTTTAGGTAATTCATCTAAGTGATTTATTAGGTTTTCCAGAGAACCATATTTGTTAATTAATTCAGCAGCTGTTTTCGGTCCGATTCCAGGAATTCCGGGAATGTTATCGGAACTATCTCCCATGAGGGATAGAACATCTAAGATCTTTTGATGCTTTACTCCAAATTTCTTAAGGACATCTTCTTCCGTGATATATTTTTGTTTCATAGGGTCGTAGATTGAAACCGTATCATTCATAAGCTGCATTAAATCTTTATCAGAAGAGATTATATTAATTTTATGTCCTTTAATTTTTGAAACATAAGAGGCTATTATATCGTCAGCTTCATAACCAGATTTCGAAGATATAAAAAAACCGAATTTTTCACAAGCTTCTTTTATAAATGAAATTTGAGAAACCAATTCCTCCGGCATAGCTTTTCTGTTGGCTTTATATTCAGAATAAATTTCATTGCGAAAAGTTTTTTTTCCAGAATCTAAGGCAGCTATAAACATAGAATTCGGGAAAAGATTAGTTATTTTTCGCATTGCAGTACAAAATCCATATAATGCCCCAACTTCTTTTCGCTGATAAGTCAAACTTGGCAAAGCATAAAATGCTCGATATATAAATCCTGAAACATCTATTAAATTAATCATCCGCTTTTCCGAATTCTTACGCTTTTTACCTTTCTAGGATCAGCATCTAAAATTTCAAATTCCAGGTTTTGTTTGGGACAAACAACCAATTCGCCTCTGACAGGAACGTTTCCTGTTAATGAAGAAATCATTCCTCCAATTGTATCGATAGATTTGTCTTCGGGAATGATTTTTATTCCTCCAAATTTACTAATTTCATTAAAAGTTGATTTGGCGTCAGCAATAACAGAGCCATCAGAACTTTTTAATACTTTTTTTTTCAAGCTTTTTATTTCTGCTGCATCTTGAATATCACCGATCACTTCTTCAATAATATCTCTAAATGAAACCAATCCATCAACTCCTCCATATTCATCAACAACTATTGCTATTTTTATTCCTGTTTCTCTCATTTTAAAAAGTAAATCTAAACTTTTCATTGTGGGAGGAACAAATAAAACATCTTTGATAAAAACATTTATATTTACGGGTTTGTTCATATGGAACCAATTTGCAACTTCTTTGAGATAAACAACTCCTAGAACATTATCTATATTTCCTTGATAAACAATTATTGTCGATTTTTGGGTTTCTACAAATCTTGATAATAAAATTTCAATTCGGGTAGTGGATGGAATAGCTTCAATTTCTACACGAGGAACCATTATATCTTGAACTCTGACGTCTCTTAGATTTAGGACATTGCCGAGAATTTCTCGTTCATTCTCTTCAATTGATTGAGTTTCAGAACAACCATCTTCCTCAATCAATTCTTCTATGGTATCTCTTAATGAAGACTCTTTTGATTTTTTCCAAAATAGAATCTTTATCAAAAATCTTCTAAGATGACTATATATTGATTCTCTCAAACTCATAAAAACCTTATTCCTCAATAATATATGGATTTCTTAATCCCAAATCGTGTAGAATTTCTATTTCTAATTTCTCCATTTTTGTTCGTTCTTTAAACTTTATATGATCAAATCCGAAAAGATGGAGAATTGAATGTATTAACAAATGAGTTGCTCTGTCAAAAAATCTAAAACCGAACTCTTTTGATTCTTGCATAATTTTATTATAAGACATAATAATATCTCCGAGCAATAATCTATTTTCTTGAAAAACTGTGTCTATTTTGCAAATTTCATTTGAACAAAACTGAGGAAATGAAAGGACATTTGTTGATGTATCCTTATTTAAAAAACGTCTATTTAATATTTTTATATTTTCATCGTTTGATAAGAGTATGTTCACTTCAAATGATTTTGTTCCCAAATATACTTTTTTTAAAACATTCTCGAAAACTATATCGATTTTATCATTCCATTCGACAAATCCCGGTTGCTTTTCCCATTGTTCATCTTCGATATTAAGAATCGCTTTATTCATACGATTCTTCCTTTAACTGAATTATCTCCTGCAGAATCTATTTTTACATTTCGAAATTGACCAATAAGATTTTCATCACTTTCAACTACAACAGATTGAAGAAACACGTTTTTTCCTATATATTGTTTTTCTTTTCTGCCTATTCTATCAAATAAAATTTCCTGAGTTTTTCCTAAAAGTGATCTGTTGAAACAAATTTGATCTTTTAAAAGAGTCTTTTGCAAAATGTCTAGTCTTTTTTCCTTTATATCTTCAGGAATTTGTCCGATCATCCTATCCGCTGGTGTGTTTTTTCTTCGACTGTATTTAAATGAATAAGAAATAGTATATTTCGCTTCCTGAACTAATTTTACAGTATTCTCAAATTCTTCATCGGTTTCCGTTGGAAATCCCACAATAAAATCTGATGAAAATTGAATATTCGGACAAATATCTCTAAATTTCGATAATTTATCCAGATATTCTTGAGCTGTATGGCCTCTATTCATAAGTTTCAGAATTCGATTATCCCCTGATTGGACAGGAATATGTACAAATGGGACTAGAACTGGAGTATTTGCATGAACTTCCATTAATTCTGTTGTAAAATCTTTTGGATGCGAGGTTGTGTAACGTAATCTTTTTAAACCATCTAATTCCGCAATTTCTTGAATTAAACGTTCTATTCTCCACGTGTTTCGTGAATTACCAATTGTGATATAAGGGGCTTCTCCATGATATGAATTAACATTTTGTCCTATTAATGTTATTTCTTTTGCCCCAATTGCTAAAAGCTCTTTGATTTCGGTTATAATATCCTTTACAGGTCTTGAATACTCTCTTCCTCGAGTGTAGGGAACAACACAGTATGTACAAAAATTATCGCATCCTTCTTGAATTGTTACAAACTCGCTATAAGAAATATTTTTTCTTTTTGGTAAGCTGCTAAATTTTTTATCCTGATCAAATTCAAGATCAAGAATCTTATCTTTTTTTCCTTTCAAGATATCATTAATATGCTCAGGTAGCCTATGGTAAGTCTGAGGACCGAAAGAAATATTAATCCCTTTATGATTGAATATCAAATCTTTTTCGGCTTGTGCAACACAGCCTCCAACTGCTATTACTTTTGTTTTTTTTGTTTTTAGAAATCCTATGTTGGAATATAATTTTTGAGCTGCTTTTTCTCTGATATTGCATGTGTAAAAAATAAGTATATCTGCATTTTTAGAATTATCAATTTGCTCAAATTCAGATTTTGTCAAAGTATCTATAATTCTTTTTGAATCATAAACATTCATTTGGCAACCATAGACTTCTATATAAAATTTATTCATCTTAATTTACTATATTTGCCGTATGATACCTGTCAAATGAATTCATTTCTATAATTTTTATAATCATATTTGATCGTTCTTTAGCATCGACAGTTTCAAGAAGAGATTGTTTTTCGCTTGGATGAAATGGACATGCCATAGCGAGGGCTGAAATCAAAACATTTGTTGGGGTTTTTTCAATTTCTTTCCAATTTGGAGCAATTTCCAAATTTCGAAAATATAAATCTAAGGCATTCATCAAACGAGATCTATCTATCTCAAGTTCTTCTGTTTTTTCTGTGTCTACTGAAAATTTTTCATAATTTACAGAGACTCGTTCTATTCCATTGATATCCGCAGGAAATTCTTCTAAAACTTCAAACCTACAAAGGCCAAAAATGTTGATTGTGATTTCACTTGCTATTGGTATTATTTCTGTAATACGCCCTGCACATCCTGTTGTGAACGATTTAGTTTTTTCTTTATTCTTTGAATCTTTAATAAGAACAGGTTTTGGTTGAACTATGGCTACTATGTTATTTTCTATAACTTCTGAAGAAACAGCAAGATAATCATTCTCAGACATAACTATAGGCAATTGAGCTCGAGGCATTAAAATCGTTGATCTTACTCTAAAAACCGGAAGTATTGTCGGAAGTTTTTCCATAAATCTAAAAATCTCTAATCTATATATGGCAGTCTAACATAAAAAACAAAATATTTAAAGCCTACTCAACAAATTTTGTAATAATATTAAATAACTTAGATGAGGAAGCTGCATAAATATCGTATATTCCATTTTCTTTTTGGGTGTAATTTATAAATCCTCCGGATTCTCTTATTAATACAATACCGCTTGCAATATCCCAAAGTGTTACATTTTGAGCTATAACAACATCGTATTTTCCTGCTGCTAAATAAGCTAAATCCAATGCCATTGATCCTGTTTTTCGAATTATGGCACCTTGATTAAAAATCCTTTGCTCTATATCAAAATTAGTTCTCAAAGCAACAACTGCTTCTTGCAATTTTTCACGATTAGAAACTCGCAATCTATTTCTGTTTCCTTCAAAAGCTCCTTCTCTTAATCCTGCTTTGAAACAATCACCCCTCATTGGATCTAATGTGACACCAGCAACGAATTCTTTATTTTCCATAAGTGCTATATTTATTGCAAAATATGGAATTCCTCGCATAAAGTTGTTTGTTCCATCAATTGGATCGACTATCCAAATTGAGTCCGTATTTTCATTTTTTAAAAATCCTGATTCTTCACAAATAAAAGAAAATTCCGGTCTTGCTTTGGAGAGTTCATAAATTATTTTGCTTTCAGAGTTCTTATCAGAAGATGTTACAAAATTTCTAATTCCTTTTCTTGAAACCTGCAATCTTTCAAGTTCTCCAAAATCACGAACTACTATAGATGCCGCTTTATCTGCAGCTTTTGTCATGACGTGCAATATTGCAGAAATATTCATAAATGCTATTTTGCTCTTTCTACGTAAGTGGAATTTGAAGTGTCAACAACAACTTTCGTACCTGTCTCAATATGTTGAGGAACCATAATTTTCACTCCATTAGATAAAACAGCAGGTTTATAAGATGATGCTGCAGTTTGTCCTTTCACAACAGGCTCTGCTTCAACTATTTCTAAAACAACAGTTGCTGGTAATGCAACGCTGATCGGTTCATTTTCATACATACAAATATTGACAATCATACCATCTGTCAAGAAAGCAGCAGAATCACCAACTAAATCGACTGATAATTGTATTTGATCATATGTTGCTTGATCCATAAAATGCAAGTAATCACCATCTTGATAAAGAAACTGAAACGCTTTTTCTTCTAAGAATACTTTTTCAACTGTATCTGCTGATCTAAATCTTTCATTTAATTTTTGTCCGCCTTTAAGTTCTTTCATTTCTGTCTGCATAAAGGCTCCACCTTTCCCAGGCTGGACATGTTGTGTTTTTGTAACAATCCATAATTTGGAGTTATGTTCTAAAACATTTCCTACCCTTATTTCATTAGCGCTAATTTTCATTTAAATCCCAAAAAATCAATGGTAGCGAAGGAGGGACTTGAACCCCCGACACGCGGATTATGATTCCGCTGCTCTAACCAACTGAGCTACTCCGCCATATCCTGATTATTTAATCATGCTATAAAACTTGTATAATTTCAAGAACTTTTTTCTAAATTAGAATTAATCATTTTATAATCAGCAACCTGTGGAACCCAAGCCATTATTTCCACGAATGGTTTCTGAGAGATTTTCGAATTCTATCCAAGTTGCTTTTAAGAAAGGCACAATTATAATTTGCGCTAATCTCATGGATGGCTTTATCACAAAAGGGATGTTAGAATAATTTATCATTATCAATTTTATTTCTCCACGATAATCAGAATCGATAATTCCCGGAGAATTCAAAACTACAATCTGATACTTTGCTGCTAGTCCTGATCTTGAACAAACCATACCAAAATGTCTTTCAGGAATTTCAATAGCAAGACCCGTCGGGAGAATCTTCGTTTCAGATGGATTTAAAACTATATCCTCTGTGATGCAAGTACTCAAATCGGCTCCTGCGCTGTATTCACTGCCATAATTTGGAATGATGGCGTTATTATTCAGTTTTTTAAATTTTAATTTCATTAATTCGGCCTCTCCATAATAATCGAAGCAATTTCCTTATCTTTAGATAATATATCGTGGTTCTTGATATAAAACTTGTATATCTCATCAGGTTGATCGATATTTATAATTTTATGAATAAGCTCTTTTGCTATATGAACATATTCCAGTTTTGTTGCTATGATCAGAAGTATCCAAAGTTTTTCAATATTTTTATCACTAATATTTGCAAGATAAGACTGAGTAAGTTCAAATATATCTTTGCGATTAGTTTTTAGTAAATACTCTGCTATTTCACGATTCGGACTAAGTTGCAAGAATTCTTTGACAGAATTTAATATCTTTTTTTCGTCGATATTATTTTCGAAGGCGAAATCAAGGTATTTTGATAATATAAAAATATTGGAAGGATAATTTTTATGTAAGCGTTCGATTATCTTTGATTTCTTTTCAAAATTCGATACCAATTCAAAGTCTTGAAGTTCTAGAGAGTAGTTGTATTTATCAATAAAAGTTTGCGGTAAATTATATTTAAATTTAGAAGGGTCAAAATAAAAATCAATATTATTTTTCCTGGCTAATTTTGCCGTTTCTAAAATCTCGTTAGAAATAACCGCAATATTTTCATAATAGCTTTTTATAACTTTGTTTGCTAAATTAATTGAAGCGTTTATATTTCCATTCTTTATATACTTTTCAAGTTCGGATTTTATTAAATATATATCAATGCAGTGTAAACCAGTTTTATCAAAGTTTTTAAGATACAAACCTCTTTTAATTGCGAGAGCAATTTTTAAAATATTCATGTTCTCAGTAATGAATGTTTTTTCAAATTCTTTTGAAAAATCGAAATCATCAGAAACAATAAGTTTTGCCAACCCATTAATAGATTTTGTTTCTTCTGCGGTTTTGTTTTTAAAAAACAAGGATAAAAACCAGATGAAGAAAGATTTTATGGAAAAGCAAATTAACCAGAAAAATGTTAAAAATGTCAAAATAGCATAGATCCCTATCGAAAATTCTCTGTTTGCTATTGAAAGTTCCAAATGTCCGATTTCAGGCATTGAAAACTGAATGACTGCAAATATCAAAGTCAATATCAACAAAGACCAAAATTTTCTCCAAACTTTCATAAAAACATTTTGAAAAACAGCTTCATAATAATCTTACACTAATTTTTTAAAAATTACACTCATTTCTCTTGTTGTCTGACATATTATATGTTAATATAAATTAAGATGATTCTATGGGGAGAATATTAATGAATAAAATATTAAATATAACAATCATACTTGCTATCTTAACTAGCGCTAGCATTGCTAGTATGGTTCCATTAAATAGCAGTGTAGATATTGCGGTTGTAACTAATACAGAGCAACAGTATGACCTAGATAAAGTTCGCTCTATATTAGATAGCGAATTACCACAAATGCTTCCGATGTATAATCTTCAATATGTTAGACAGAGTACTATAAATACTGTTGTGGAAAAACTCAAAAATAGACCTAACGAAGCAAACAAAATATTAGACGTTTTTGAGACAACAGGTATGAGTTCTACTAATATAACAAAACTAAAATCTAAGATATTGCCAATTTTTGTAAAACAATCAGGACCTTCTAAAATAGTTCCCGATAGCCGCCTGGGTTTATACGAGCCTTTTTTAAATGGTGAAGAATCTTTAGATAAGATTTCAGAAATAATTAAAATTAATTTGCCGAAAATAGCTCCAATGTATAATGTTCCTATGGTCTTAGAGGTTACAGTTACTACAATAACCGAAGCTTTTCATAGAGTATTAACTTTTAAAAACAAAATCACAATCTCGGATAGCGAAAAAATATTATCACAAACAGGCTTTTCTAAAGAAATAGTAGATAAACTTCAAAGTGAAATTAAAAAGCTATTTACTGAAACATCAACACAAGTGTCAACAATAGATGAGCATAGGATATCTCCATTTTTTCATAGAATCTTTGATCAAAGATATAATCCGGGATATGGTTCTATAGAAAGTTATCAAGCTCTAGCTCTTTCTGATGAAAGTATAAAATATAACGTTCCAGCAGAAATGAAAACTTTGGATCAAATTAATAAAGCCGCTTGGATAAAAGTTGAAACTCCAGAAGAGTTTATAAAGATCTTAAATTCAAAAAATCCGGAACACTTCTTTTTGGTTAATGCAACAGCAAAAATAGAAGAGATGATAAAAGGAGCTGAAATTGAATTAATTCAAAACACAAAATTAAACATCGCTTATAGGTTATTCTTAGATGACGACTATAGTGGTCTAACAAATGATATTTTAAAAATACGGGATAAACGAACAAATTCTCCAGTTATCGGAACTATGGCACTTAAATTAGCTCTTGAAAACAAGCCTGATTTATTGATATGGTATATAGATAATGTTCCAGGAGATAATGACGATATGCTAAATGGATTCTGGAATACTTATTTACATTCATTAGTTATAGTACTAGCTGAAAAACCTGAATTAATAGCTCCTGTAAAAGAAGCTTTACTCAAAAACGCATCATGGAATAGACGCTATTATAACTATAGAAAATTTAATAGAGATAGTAATTCAGGATTTGTTGGAATTACACCATTACAATTAGCCATTATGACTTATAATCAAGATTTAATAAAGTTATTACTTGATATTAATATAACCCCTTACTACGTAGATAATTATGGGAACTTATTCTTGAGAGAAGTAGCGGCTTGTAGATATAATCCTCAGAGTTTTGCAAGTCTTTTAAAACTTATGAATTTTGATCCGTTAAAAAAAGATATTAATCAAAAAAATCAAATAGATATAGCTATACAAAATAAAGATGTATATTATGCAGTTTATTTAGTATATATGTTATACTTAATGAATGATGATAGATATATATCTGCTTTTGAAAGAATAAAAGCTGCTTTTTCAAAAAAAGCTATTGAAGGGCTAAAAGAATTAAATGCACCTCAAAAGCTTCTTAGTATAGAAGGTTAAATCTATCGCGGTGTGCGGTATCTTGATATTATACCACACGCCGCGCACTTGAATATCCTCTATATTTTCAGTATACTTCCCCTTTTTCCTTATGTCACTCCCTAAAAAGTCCCATAAAATTTTAAGAAATTTTCTTGATGTTTCTATTACTTATTTTGTAAATACAAAATATATATTTCCTCTTGCTTTTTGATAGAATATTTGATGGTATATAATATATAGATATAAAGTTAATTTTATTACAGGAGAAAAACTGTGAAAATTTTATTAGTAATGAGTATGCTTTCCATGTTGGAAAGTATAGAAGTTGGTGCGTCGATGCCAAATTTGGTGGTTTTGATATGGAGCAGTTAACTGCTTTTAAGACTTACTTAACAGGTCCGTTAACCGCTGTTCAAACTGCTATAGATAATTTTCCAGACGCCGGTATGCATCATTCTGTTTTGCAACCAGAAGCAGCAGAACCAGAAATAACGCCTGAACAAGCTGCTTTGGCTGAAAAATTTCGAAATTATCTACAAAAAATCGGGATAGAGCCTCGCTTTATGTAAATCCTCTACATTTTAGTGAGACAGGGGAAGTAGAGTTCAGAGTACTTGCTGATGCTCTGAGGAGCAATACCTATATTACTAGTATCAATTTGTCTGGCAATGGCATAGAAAGCGCAGGAGTTAGGGTAATTGTTGATGCTTTAAAAAACAACAATACTTCTGTCAAGAAGATTGATCTAAATGATAATTATGTATCATGGGGTTTAAAGAAAGAATTAAAAGAACTTGCTCAAGAAAAAGGGATAACAATCATTGTGCATTAATTATTGACGAAGAATCTCTAGTCCAATATTAAGCAGAAGGAAAGATATGAATGGATTTGCTCATGCTTTCCTTCTTGCTTATTTATGAAAAATAAGGAGGTTATTCAATAAAGTTTATGGGGATTTGTGAGGTTTTGGGGTGTCTCATAGAGTTGTGTTGAAATATTTTTGAGTATTGTTAACTAATAATTTTTAGGGTTTGACGACATAAGAAGGATTAAGTTATATGGCCTGGAATTAAAGATTCTGAGTGGTATTAGTGGGCTTTGCTTTGATGACTAAGTCAGAAAGGTTTCCCCTTCTAACTCGTCTACAAAACCGTACGTGAGACTTTCGCCTCATACGGCTCCTTGGTTTTATGACGTTTGTCATACGTACCCCTGACTGTCTGATTATTTATAAATACCTCTTTTAGACCGTTTTGTCCAGTAATTTGTATTTCCATCATACGGAGGTTTCGTTCCCTTGACTTTTACGTGTCTTTTTATATGAATATCCCTATGGAGATTCAAAAGATCATTTTGGTGAGTCATAAATCTCCATGAATTGCTATTATAATATCGGAAGTATTTGCGTTTTATCCATTTTGCTCCTTTGTTTGGATGTTTCCATCTCGCCCATTTCCACAGTCTCCACCACATGTAGTCGTCCATTTTTTCAAAAGCTTTTCTCGCAACTTGAGCTTTATAGTAATTTGCCCATCCCAGAACTTCTGGATTAAGAGCTTCTATTATTTGCTTCTGCGTCACTGAAGAAAGCTTATCTATGATATAATGAATTTTCTTTCGGTGTCTTTTCTGGCTTTCAAGATTGGGTTTGATAATGGTTGCATATCCGGATTTCTTATTTTTCACATAAAACTGTCTAACCTTAAACCCCAAGAAATCGAACCCGGACTGAGTCTTATCTATTCTCCTTAGCGTGTGTACTATTCTTGTTTTTTCAACGCTTAGTTGTAGTCCAATATTCTTTAACCAATTCTCGATATATTTTTTTGCTTTATCGATAATATCCCGACTTTCGTGCATAACTACAAAATCATCAGCATAACGGATTATCCGAAGCATAGTGAGAGCGCGTTCCATATCTTTTCTATTATGCCTCTCTTTATAAGTGTTGAAACAAGTCTAGTTTTAGTGCGTTTTTTGTGTCCATTTCTATTCCGTGTAATGCAATATTGGCCATTAACGGAGAAATCACACCTCCCTGTGGGGTTCCTCTTTTTGGCCTTACAAACACATCACCTTCCATTATTCCGGCTTTTAACCACCCTTTAATTACGCAATATAATTTCGGAAAGGTATTCAGCTTTTTCAACAATTTTAGATGATCTATGTTATCAAAACACCCTTTAATATCAGCATCCAGGACATAATTGTTCGATTTGTGGCTTGATAGAAATATGGCCTCTATCGCATCCTGACACGATTTGCCCGGTCTAAAACCATAACTGTTAGCCTCAAATTTGCCTCCCATTCAGATTCAAGTGCTAATTTTACAAAAGCCTGCTTAGCCCGGTCACTTATGATGGGTATACCAAGAGGACGTCTTTGGTTCTTTCCCGTTTTTGGGATCCATATACGTCGGACAGGCGAACTCTTTCCACTTAAATTCAAGTCATTAGCTAACATTAACCTTTGAGTTGGATTTAGAGATTTCACACCGTCAATCCCGGCTGTTTTCTTACCGTTATTCTCTTGAGCAACCGTCCTAACTGCCAGTAGCTTTGCTCCTTTGGATTTTATCAGGAGTCTTTGCAGATTGTGAGTTTTTCTCACATCTCCATTTGCTGAAGCTTGGTAAATTCGTCTTTGCAACTTGTAATTCGAGCGTTCCAACTTGCGCCAGTTCACTGATTCCCATCTATACCATGCTGTTTCCATTTGGCTCATAGCTTCTCCATTGCTATCAACAACTTTACCTTTCATAAAACCATGCTCACGTCAGCATATCCCTCGCATTACCAAGGGCCTTCGCTTCTTGAGCAATCCTTTCGTTATAAAGCATGCGGCTGACTACCTTCTCATAGAGAGCTTTATAACGATTACTTCGTTCCTAAGTAGTAGTTTCCCGATGAACTTAGATTCCTGCTATACATCGAAGGCTAAGGAATGCTCACTGAACCCTATTCACGCTCAGTGCCTCATGCGCTTTAAACTGCCCGTATCAACTCTATTTCAGGCACTCGATGTAACGACGCTTCAAACACAGGTTTCTCTCGTAATCATATCCATCTCTATTAGGGAGAATTTGCCATAGAGTTAAGCATTATTCCCTTTTACCCCTCGCTTCCTTCTAATGATTTGCCATGTCACTAAAAGTGGGGTATAACTTCATTCGCAGCATCAGCGACGACGGAATTTAACCGCCACTACTTCTTAGACTTCTAATCGCACAAAGATAAAATCATAAAAATATTTTCAAAAGAGGGAAAAAAAGATATTGACAGGA
>CAJUOM010000010.1 GCA_910588255.1 uncultured Alphaproteobacteria bacterium | reverse complement strand
CAACCTATATTAGAAAAATAATTGTTTTTTACAGATCAAGCCAAGCTTTCCCAACGAATAAATTATAATATTTATTAATTTGGAAAAGTTTATTAAGTAAATTTCTTACAAAGATATATAACACTTAGGGATAACTTTTGTATGAAGGACTATTCATAATGTACTTTTTAAAAATCAAGTTATATTATTAGGGGTTCCTATATTTAACTCAACGAATGTTACCTAGTGTTATTAATTTCAGAATATATGATATAAATTTTCTATATCTAAATACTTCCATAAAATTTAGGTGTTTTCCCATTGATTTATATTTAATTGAGATAGTACATTGTTTTCCTCGTAATCTACTAAGAAATTCTCAATTTCATTGGGGAAATTATTTAGTATATCATCTATTGCAGTATTAATATAACTTAAATTAATGTTATTTCCATCGTAATTTACTGAAAAATTCATAATTTCGTTGGAGAAATTATTCGTTATGTTATTTGTCGCAATGTTAATGTCAGAATTTGTATTTTCGTGAATATTTTCTTCAAAATTATTTATCTGACTTGCTATTGCAAAACCTTCCCAAAAGAATAAAGTAACTATAGATTGATTAATGAATTTTTTCATAATTTAAAACCTAAAAATAAACCTCTTATATTCAGAATAACTAAAATATATTAAAAAACAATTAATTCAGGTATTTTATTTTAAGATTTTTTTTGAAAATAGAAGTGTAATTAGGGAAATTGTTGCGAGTCCAGAACTTAGTATAAATGAACTTCTTAATGAATAATTATCAGCAACATGTCCAACTATTGTTCCTCCTATTAAGAAAGATATGGCACAAGCTAAATTAAAAATTCCAATTCCTGTACCTTTTAAATCAGTCGGAACTATATCAATAATTTTGGCTGGAAATATACTTTGACTAATGCCTATATAAGCTCCTAAACATATTAAGGCTACTATCATTAATATTAAACTTTTTCCGAAAATAAATAAAATATCTGAAATTAAGAAAATTACTATGCCTGCTATAAAAATATTTTCTCGATTTTTTATCTTATCCGAAATAATTCCTGCTGGCAATGATATAAAACTGTTTGCTATTTGATAGCAAATCATACATATTGGTGCAACATAACTTGGCAGATTTAATTTAGAAACAACATATAATATTACGATGGATTCTGTTACTTTTGAAATCATATATGTGCAAGCAACAGCTATTAATATCCAGTATTTTGGTCCAAGGTTTAAAATATCCTTTAATGTAATTTTTCTATATTTTTTTATAGATCTAGTTTTATTAGTAATTCTTTTATCTTTTACAAAAAACATGATTAATAATATTGCAAGGAAAGAAGGTATTGAAGCTAGCAAAAATACCATTTGATAATCCCCGCAAAATTGTTTCAATAAAATTGCAGCAAGAATAGACCCTGCAACGGCTCCGAATGCTGCTAGAGATTGACGCAATCCAAAACATGTGGCTTTTTGATCTTTTGGTGCCCAATCTCCCACGATAGCATCTCTAGGTGTTGATTGTAGTCCATTTCCCAGCCGCTCTAGAATTTTCGCTTGAAAAAGAGGCCAATAGTTAGTTGCTATCGCCTCAAGAGGTTTTGCAATAAAAAGAAAAATCGCTCCTATCAAGAATATGAGTTTTCTGTTCATTAATACATCGCTTATGACACCTGAGAATATTTTCATAATAAAAGAGACTGATTCAACAGCTCCATCCAAAAAACCTATTTTTGAAAAGTTTATATGTAATTTGTCGTGTAAATATAACCCGAACAAACTGAATATCATTAAAGTTGACATATTTATGAGAAATGAAACTAAACCTATAAATTTTATTGTCTTTGGTATTTTCGAAAATATATTTCTCATATAATTAACTTTAAAAAACTAGCATGTTAAATTTAATAGGTTAATTTTAGAATTTTCGCATTAAGTGAATCAAAAATCAAGAAATATTTATATAGTTGCAGAAATTTTGACAGTGCGCAGCGCATGGTAAAATTGATAGTATACATGTGCTGCGCACCATTATAAAACAAAGATTTCTTAAAAAGATCCCTACTCAAAAACACCATTATTCCCCCCGAAAAACAACTTTTCGTAAAAATTATATTTTCAACTTAATTATACCTTTCCTCCTCAGAGATTGCCTCTTAAACATATCGCGAATGAAGCACGATTTGTAACATATTATAACTGTGGCATGAAACATAAGTCGGAAAGAAGGTCTCATACACAAACAGTTGATGACAAAACGGTGATATCTCCAGCACTTTCAATATAAATTAGTATAGAAGAAAAACTTTTAATAGTATTTACTTATTAAAAAACCATCTATAATTTTTGGTTCAAACCACGTTGTTGTCGGAGGTAACTTATTTCCGGAATCAAGAACTTTGAAAAATTCAGACATCTGAATATTGGGTACAAAAATAACTGCAGATCCGTTTTGGTAATTTTTGAAAATTTGATCAGATTTTTCAACAGACATGTTGCCTCCCACTAGAAAAACCTGATTATTATAGTCCTCAATTTCAAAAGAGTGTTGAATTATCGTATTTTTAATAATTCGATGCATTGCAGTATTATGAAACTTATCATATCTGAACATAATCTCAAAAAGAGCTCCATCTCTAAATTTAATCAAAATTTTATCACTCTGAGGCGCATTATTTGGACTAATTTGATTAAGTTCGCAATATTCTTCAAGTTTTTTTCGCCATAAAGGGGTAATTTTTTTAGTAATTACCCGATGACAACTCTTGAGTAAGATAGAATCAGAATCTGTTATGGAAACCATAATTTTGGCATTAAAGGGATTTTCTCTGTCATGAAACATAGCAAAACGATGATGGCCGTCAGCAATATAAAGCTTATCTATTTTTTCTAATGCCTTTGTTATCTGATTCAAATTCTCTGGATTATTTATTTTCCAAAGTTTATAACTCATATCTTTGATAAAAGCAGAAACTTCAGGCTGCTTTTTCGTGATAAATTTTGTCATTGAAACGACAGAATCATTTCCTCGATAAAAAGTCAAAACAGGATTTATTTGCATTTTGTATTCGTCAAAAACACTCTTGTAAAAATCCAGTTTATTCTTATGAATCTCTTCATTTGGAAGAAATATTTCTCGATCATTATAATTAATTTCTCCGATTATAGATGTAACAGATTTCTCTGGTGTATTAACTCTTAATATGTATAAAACAGGTTCTTGATCGATTTTTGCAATACCACTATTAATTTTCTGTTTCAAAAAATTCATTATGAGTTTAGTTTTTTCAATTTTATCTTTTGTATCACAATTATCTAATAATGAAAAATCATTATTTTGCCAATAATTTGAATCGAATTTAATCGCCTTAAATGGACTAAGCTTCATTTGGCAGTCTCTTTCTGTTGATAACAAAACATGATAAAGCGGCATTCATTATGAGTGAAGTTACCGTACGGAATGGATCGATTATCGAATCTATCACAACTAATAAGATCAATATTGAGCCAATAGGTAAATTCAATGGATCAAGAATAATAGTAATCATCGTGATTGCAATTACTCCTGATGTTCCTGATGCCGCGAAACTGGTTAATATTGCTCCAAAAACAACAAACCCATATTGCATTATACTAAGTGGCTCGTTATAAATCGATGCTATGAATATGGTCACTAAGGCATAATAAGCAACATTGCTGACTCTAGACATTGTCACTCCAAGAGGAATAGATAAATCCACAGCACTGTTGGGTAAATTAAATTTGTTTGATAATGATGAAATTAAAAATGGAACAGTTGCCTGATTACTACAGGTTGAGAATGCAACGATTATCGATTCTTTTAATGATAAAATAGAATTTTTTAATCCGATAGGACTATATAAATAGAAAACACCTAAAGCAATTATATTTATGAGAAGAAAACCCAATCCAGAATATAAGCAAAAACTTTTCATGGAAAACAAAACGTCAAGATCAATTTCAGAAAGGCTGCTTGATAAAAGGAAAAATATGCCGATTGGAAGAATTTTGGTTGGGATTTTTAATATTGCTTTGAAAGAAGACATTAGTACTCCAAGAGACGTCAAAGTTATTTCTCTTTTGAATTTATCAAGTGCAGCAACTGCGACGCCAACTAAAATTGATAATGTTATTATTTGTATGACATTTCCCTTGGCAAATGCCTCAAATGGATTTTTAGGAAGAAGAGTCATGAAAAAATCCCAAAAATTAAATTTCTTTAAATTACTAAAAGGTTCGTCTATGGAAAGCTCAGCAATAGATTTTTGCATGTCTTGAAAAATCATCTTTGAAACTATTTCAGAATTAGTAACATCTTTGGAATTAATAAGTGTTCCCATAAGAACTCCTATTATTCCAGATATGATAAAGGCGATCAAAAAAGTGAAAACAATATTACTGATTTTGATATTCTTATTGTTACTCGTCATAATTTTGATAATACTACATGTAACAGAAGCAAAAATTATAGGAATAACAGTTAGAGAGATCATAGTTAGAAAAATTTGGCTAAATGGTTTAAATTCTTTAGCTACTTCTGGAAATGTTAGTCCAAAAACTATAGCAGCGAGTGCGCAAAGTAAGGTTGTGTATCCACTTCCTAAAAATTTACTAAAATTCATATTTCATCTCACTTTCCTGTTAAATGATTCGTTCCATCCCAATCAACAGGGGGGGTGTATAAATTCTTCACACTTTTTAATCAAAGGTTCTAAAGAAAGATCTAAACCAGGGAAAAGAAGTTTCATACTTCTATAGTGTTTTAATGCTTCTGCAAACTCTTGGCTTTGATATAACTCAAATGCTTCTTTTGCTTTCGCACAGAGATCTATCAATTTATAATAATTCTCATCATCAGCATCTTTCATCGAGCAAAGCGGTTCATAAACAACTATCCCCGAACTTCTGCCTTTGACAGCAATTTTGTCTATTACTCTGAAAAGTATACGTCCTTTTGCAATAGCCTCCACATTTTCTGAAACCAAGATTTTTGTTCCATAATATTTATTTGCGCCTTCCAATCTTGAAGCTATATTAACAGAATCACCGATAGCTGTGAAATTCATTCTGTCTTGTGAACCGATGTTCCCAACAATTGCTTGTCCTGTATGTATACCAATTCTCGTTGGAAGAGGAGGTTTGCCAAGAGGTGCCCATTTTTCTTTTAACTCCTCTAAAATTCTCTGACATCCTAACGCTGCATTGCAAGCATTTATAACTTGCTTTTCATCAGGATTAGGAGCTCCCCAAATTGCCATAACGGAATCTCCTATGTATTTATCGATAACCCCATTGTGTTTCATTATTTCCTTAGTCATTTCATCAAAATATTCAGAAAGATGCAAGATCAAATATTCTGCCGGTAATTTTTCAGAAACTGTCGAAAATTTTTCAATATCGGAAAAAAACATAGTAATTTCTTTTGTCATTCCTCCCAAAATAGGTTCTTCACCTTTTTTTACGAGTTTTCGAACAAGATCCTTTGGAGCATATTTAGCAAATGTTGATATGCTTAATTTCATCGAATCCATAGCGCTTGAAAGTTCTCTAATCTCAACAATATTTGATTTTGGTGGATTAGGATATTCATCTAGCCACATTTCTCCAATAGCTTTTGCAGAATTACACAGAGCGGAAATTGGAGTTGAAATTCTTCTTGATAATACAAATATTACTCCAAATGAAACTAAAAATAAAAATACTGATATTAAAAACATATTAATTCTGACATTTTCAAACGCAGAAGTGAAATCACTTTGAGGAGCAATTGATATTAAATAAAATGGCAATTTTTCCAGTTTTTTTAAAGAAGCTGTGTATTCAATGCCATCAACACTAATTTTGGTATGTTGGGTGTTCGCGTTAATAAGATTCTTTGCAGCCATTTTTAATACAGAATTATCCGTATCTGTTGTCTTTATAAGAGTTAAATCATCTGTTTTTTCATCAATTTCGAAGGTTTTCATTTCCAAAGACGTGGCAACAATTTCACCTTCTTCACTTATCAAGTAACTTTCTGCGTTATCTGTCATTTTTATACGTTTTAGTAATTCCGAAAAATGATCTAGCGAAATATCTACTGAAATTATGCCAATTGCAGAATTGTCTTTATAATATCCAAGAGGCATTGATAAAGTGATACCGGGTAATTTTGTTGTAGAAAATATATAAACATTACTCCATATTGGCTTTTTCTGAATTTCACTTTGCAAATACCAATCTCGTTTGTTTGCTAAAAACGATATAGATGGAAGTTTTTCTTTTGAGAATATAACGAAATTTTCATCCATATAATCCCAAGATTCAACAAGTTTTCCATCAATGTCTATTATTCGTTTTAAAGCATATTTTGCATATACCGGAAGAGATATATCTGTGTTAGATCTGTATGAAGTTAGCCCTTCCAAATTTCGAAATTGAAAATAAGTTCCATTTTTTAAACCTATATAAAAACTCGTGACATATGGCATATTCTTTATTCCATTAGAAAAAAGTTTGTCATAGCCTTTAAACTTATCCTTTTCTGAATCATCAAAGTGATCCGCAAATGCTTGCATCGTAATTTCGATCTGGCTTAAATAATTATCAAAATATTTTGTCATAGATGTGGAGATATTTTTGGAATAATATTCTTTTTCAAAATTTAAGATTAATTTTTTGTTAATGTTTGTGGAATATAGTATTTCGCATATAACAGTAATACATATCAAGAGAGAGAATGCTGTTAATATGTCGATTCTTAATTTTCTTTCTTTAAAAAACTTCATTTTATATACTCCTCATATTCTTTCATAAGATCATCTATAGTTTTTATTTTCGTTTCCGATTCAAGAAATTTATTTATCCAATTCAAAAGCTCAAGAGATTTATAGTTAACAATACCTGAAATATAATCGTTTTCACCTTTTAGTATTATAGGAATAAATTTCAAAGATAATTCAGGATGGACATTCATCAATAAATTAACACTTAAATTATCTCTAAGCGCTGCAATAATTTCCTTGCTTTTTAATTTATCAACAGTTTGTTTTTCCCAATCTTCCAATTCTAAAATCTGAGTTTTTGGAAATAAGAGCTTGGCAAATTCAACATAACTTGCTCCTTTTGCAACTCCAATTTTGAATTTCTTATCGTTAATTAGATTTTTTATACTTTTTTCTTGGTTGGATTCAGCAACTTGTCTACTCATTAATAGCGTTTTCTTAGCAATAACGTAAGGTTCCGTATACATAACCTTTCGACTTCTTTCAATTGTATAAGACAATTTTGCAAGGCCTATATCTCCTTCTCCATTCGCAATTGCATTAACCACATCTTCATAATTTTTATAGCAAAGTTTGAATACTAATCTTACTCCCAGACCTTTGGCTATTTTTTTTGCTAATTCTATATCTGCTCCAACTAAATCTAACTCTTTTTTATTCTCAGAACCTTTCTTTTTCATTAAAAAAAGAGGGTTAGATGTGTTGCTTACGCTACAAATAACGATTTCTCCGCGTCTGATAATATCGTTTATATCACCATATATTCTTCCTTTTTCATTTTGAAAATCCTGTTGTGTTGTTTGATAAATAACTTCGATATCATTGCTTTTTGCAAAAGTGAATCCTACACAAAGAGAAGTAAGCAACAAAATATTTAGGAAATTCAATATTTTCATTAAACAAACATCGAAAAAACATATCTAATTAGATTCTATCGAATATTAGTTAATTTTTTATTAATTTCCAAAGTCTGAAATGATATTATAGTAAATCTTTTTTAATTTTAAGAGGTCATTTATTGAAATGAATTCGTTAACTATATGAGCATTCACAATTGGAGAACCTATTTCGACAACATTCGTTAATTCTCTTATGGATACAGCGTCTGAATTTCCTCCCTCAGTTCCTATTTCAGGAAAATTTCCCAAAGTTTTCTTTAAACTTTTTGAAAGAAATTCTATGAATACTGAATCAGCCCCGATAAAAGGTGTTCCAAATCTTTCAAATATAACTGTTAAATTTGTAAAAGCTTTTTTTATAAAATTTTCCAATTTATCAAAATTCCAAAAATCATTAAATCTTATATTAAATTTTGCAACAATTTCAGAAGGTATTATATTTCGAATTTCATTTTTCGCATCAATAGAAGTCAGTTCAATATCGCTTGGCGAAAAATTTGAATTTCCTTCATCTAATTTTATCTTGCAAAAATTCGAGATTTTCTCAACAAAATCATGGAGATGATTTCCAAAAGATTTCCCACTAACAACATGACATTGATGGCCTGTTGATTTTACATCAACATTTAAACTTCCCCGGCAACCAATTTTTATATATTCTCCAGATTCTTTTGGAGAGCAACTTTCGCAAAGTACGCATCCAGTTATTTTTTCATTTTTCTCTTTCAAATACTTTATAACATTTTTGGTCCCATTTTCTCCCATTATTTCTTCATCACTTGTTAAAATAACCGATATTGAAAATTTGGGATTAGGATGATTTTTTATATATTCTGAAATTGCGGAGAAACATGCCGATAAAGGTCCTTTCATATCGTTTGTGCCTCTTCCATATAGCAATCCGTTATTTTCTCTTAATTCAAATGGATCACTTTTCCAATTATTCAAAGGTGGAACAACATCTATATGTCCTGCAAAACAAAGATTTTTTGAAAAATTTCCCAATTTTGCATATAGGTTTGACACATCTCCGAATTTTAAAATTGAACAATTAAACCCTAGATTTTTCAGAAAATGAGCACAATATTCAATAGCCTCTTCTCCATTTGGAGTAATTGATTTAAAACGTACTAAATCAACTAATAGCTTTCTAATTAAATCCATCATAGTGAATCAGATATAAGCTCATTTATATAATAGCATAAAGCTTAAAATAGGAAAAGACTATTTCCCCTAAAAATATCCCTTCAATAAAAAGAAAGTAAAATTAACAGAAAAAATTTACCTTTTTTTAGAATTGAAAATAGGGAAGAAATGTTATGAAAAAGCTTCTCTATAACGTAAATATATCTTTTTAAGGAGGTAAATATGAATAAATTATTACAAACAACATTAATCTCAGCTATATTATCTACTGGAGCAATAGCTAGTATGGAAGGAACAGGTGCTTTGCCTAAGATTATTGAATCAGGAGCTACTGTTTATGTCAATAAGGATATAAATATTGGTTCTGACCATCCTGTCACTATTGATAATTATGGATCTATTGATACAGAGGTTACAGAAGCTCCATATCCAAAATTATCAGGCATGACTATGGGGGATCAAACTACCATTATCAACAATCATGTTGGAAGAAGTGTTAAAGAAGAAGCAGATACTACTAATGCCGATGCTATAAAGACTGCTAACCCAGTTACTGATGTTACTTTAGATAAAGTTTATAAAATAGTTGATGAAAGAGGCGGATATGTTAATGAAAATTTTCAAAAAGAAAATGTAGAGATAGTGGAAGTTTATGATGCCGAAATAAAAGCCTCTGATCTGGCAACATATACTGATAAGGATATCTTATATCTTGGAGCTGAAGGTCCTGATAGAACTGTTAGAATTAGAGGTAATCAGGAGGTGGGGAATCCCGCGCTAAAGTGTAATATTGGATCTGAAGGGGCGGCAGAGTCTTATCTCTTAGAAATAGTAGAACGAGTGGATATTCAAGGAGATATTTCTAATTATAAAAGTGGAAGTATTACTGTTAAAAAAGATGGGGAAAAAGATACGAGCTTATTTTTCAATAGCGATAAAAAAACAAGAAATACATGTTCCTATAAATATTGAATCTGGAACCCTTTTTATAAGACCTTTGGATGGTTGTGATGTGTATAGTGACATAAACGTTAAAACTGATAGCAGGATAAATTTTGATACTAAAACTGCGTTAAAATCAGGAGCAGTTTTGAGAATTGGTACCGTTGAATAACCTAAAACATAAGCGCTGCATATATTATGTGGCGCTTGTGAAACTGTCCAAATTCTGTAAAGGGATCAAATTTTTGGATGGTCTCGTTAATTTTTCAGTAACTATACTAAAAAATATTTTTCGAGATATTGTAAGATATGATGCCAGGAGACTGGAATTAGATAAAATTTTAGGAATCTCTATATAAACAGCTTAAATATTTATATCAATGCAAAAATAATTTCTGTATAATAAACTCAAGGAGTATTTATCTAAATGATGGCAGGTATAAATATGGTTAATGAAATTATATCAAATATACTTTCCGAAAAACCAAAAGAGTTGCCACGAATCATATCAGTTGCATTTCAATTACAACCTGGAGGTTATGGACATGGTGATAAATTTTGTGGAACAAAATGGCCTGTTTTGAGGAAAACTGCAAAAAAATATAAAGATATTTCTCTTTCCGAATGTGAAACTCTTTTGCAAAATCCTTTGCATGAAGCAAGATTCGTAGCTTTGGCTATTTTAACTTCAAAATTTAAAAAATTTCCAGATGAAGTATGTGAGATTTTTATGAGAAATTTAAAATTCATCAACAATTGGGATTTAACAGATTGTTTTTCGCGTTATATTTTGGGAGAATATTCCATCTTGCATAATGATAATTCACTTATAATAAAATTGTCAGAATCAGATAATCTTTGGGAAAATCGAATATCTATTGTTTCAACTTTTGCTTATATAAAAAGATTTCAATTCATTTTAACATTCAATCTTTGTGAAAAGTTTTTTAATCATGGACACCATTTAATACACAAAGCCTGCGGTTGGATGCTGAGAGAAATAAGCAAAATCGAACCGGAAACGGTTATTGATTTTATTAGAGAAAATTCACAAATGCCTTCTATAATGAGAAGTTACGCAATGGAAT
Source organism: uncultured Alphaproteobacteria bacterium (assembly GCA_910588255.1). Taxonomy (GTDB): domain Bacteria; phylum Pseudomonadota; class Alphaproteobacteria; order RUG11792; family RUG11792; genus MGBC162888. The sequence continues at coordinate 23,249 of CAJUOM010000010.1, read as the reverse complement.
GGATACGAAAGAAAGCAAAACATTTATAAAAAGTAATTTATTTCGATTTTATAAAAAATTCCAATAAAGAATCTCGAACAGCAGAAACTGGATCTGTTTTTCCTTTTTTTATTTTTAACTCATTTTTTAATATTGTTAAAAAAGCGGATTTATGTTTAATATTACTCAATCCGGAATATATAAGTTTACGTTGTAACACTCGGTGTATCAACATAGCATCAGTTGTTGCATTCTGTTCATGCAAACCGTTTTGGAGCGTAACATTGACAAAATCTTTCGTTTGGGAAGTTGTTGTTTTTTTTATTTTTTCTGTTTTTGTTTGATGTTTTTTTCCAAAAATATCGTTTTGAATAATTTCCATTATAAAACCTTCTCTATGAAATATGCGTTTTTTATATGTTTTCCAAAAAGAAATGCATCTTTACTTAAGCGGTTTATACTATTTAAAGTTATTTCTTTCACCCGACATTTATCTAAATAAAAATACAGTTTAGCAGTAATACCATATGGAATGTAATTCCTTATTATTTCTTTCATTTTTTGTAATGGAGACATTTGTTCATCTTTTGGAGATAATTTAGGGAGAAATTTTATATAATCATGAAATTGAAGAGGACCAATAATGATATCTATACCTCTTGTTTGGTCCCAAATTTTATTACCTAATATTGTATTTTTCCCCAGCACGTTATATTTTTCTCTTTTATTTCCGATTGCAGTTTGCTCATCTTTATTGATTTCTATAAAATCTCCGAAAAATTGTTTTATTTTTATTGGTAATTTAAAAAAACTCGTTAAAATTGACTTAAGTCCTGCTGCTGATCTTGTATAACGCCAAAGTAAATTTTGAGCAGAAACTTTAAATTGTTCAGGGATATTTGATTTTTGTATAACTTCAGCAGTTTCAGCATTTATTCCATAGAGGCTAAAAATAATATTTCCAATGAATGTTTTTTCAATAGGCTCAGATAAAGACTCGATATTTTGTTTTTTTAAATAAGAATAATGCAGTAATAAGATTTTCTCATTGAATATATCTAAAAAATCAATTACAGCTTTTTTAGACTCTCTATTAAAAATTATGAAATCTTCAAGATAACAATCAGGCAAAACTCCATCTATTCCTGAAATACCTCCTAAGTTTGTGTAAATTTCAGCATAACCGTCTTTTAAACCTTCTATTAGTGATATATCGTTAAATTTTGAAGTAAAATTGATATTGGATTTTATTTCAATAAACTTTATATCGCAGACTTTTGCGGCAATATCTATAGCCTTGACAAAAGAAAACTGTTCTGGATATAGTATTAATTTTTCAAATAAAGTTTCAGTTTTTTTCTCTTTTTTGATCTTGATATTTTTCTTTAATTTAAGAGAAAACAAATTTTATACCAAGGAATTGGTTGCGGGGGCTGGATTTGAACCAACGACCTTCAGGTTATGAGCCTGACGAGCTACCAAGCTGCTCTACCCCGCTTCAAACTTATTATTATAATATAACATATTTAACATTCTGTCAAGGGTTATTTTATATGATATTCGCCCGTGAGTATGGTATAATATCAACGGTACCATACTCACGGGCACTTCATAAAAATAAACTCCAGAAATCATCTTTAATCCACTCCTAGATAACACAAGGTCAAAACTTATAATTTCCTGCAGGATTCCAAAGGCAAAATTGTCTGATTTGACTATACGTAAGGGCGTCTATCTGTGTTTGTATGTCTTTTAGTTTATAAAATTTCCAGGATCCCTTTTTTAACCAAGTAGCTGAAAAGGCTTGCAGATATGGGCGTACTTTTTGAGAAAGTCCCAATCCCAAAGCTTTTTTTGACAATTCCATAGATTTTTTAACAATAGTAAACGGATCCAGATCAGGGTATTCAATTTTAAAAGAATCAATAGGCCAATGAGAAGGATAAATCATCGGACAAATGTAATCAGCTATTTGAGCTATGTCCTTATAATTCTGTTCCAGATTTTCTGAGCTTTCTTGAGTTAATTTTCCCATACAATCCGGGATAATACAACCAAATACATCTACAGATACCTTTACATTAAGTTTGTGTAATTCATTAACAGCTTTTTTGAGAAATTCATTTATAAGTTGAATTTTAGATATCATTTTTAAATTATTTTCTATTTTCGTTTGATATAAATTCTTAAAAGGTGGAAATCTAATATAATCAAATTGTATTTCATCAAATCCTGCTTTTGCTGCTAATTTTGCAATATCGATTATATAATTTTGTACTTCTTCAGAATATGGATTAAGCCATGATTTCTTTTCCTTATCTATATAGACACTTCCGTCTTTGTTTATTATGGCTAAATTTGGATTTTCTTCGATTTTTAATTTATCTTTAAAAACAACAATCCTTGCTATCGTATAAATTCCTTCTTTTTTCAATCCTATTAATAGAGATCTTATGTCTCTTATATTCTTATTGGATTTATAATTTCCCAAATCACAAGTTATTTCTCCGATATCATTTTTCACATCTATGACAAATGCATTTATTGAATGTTTCTTTGCAAATTGAATTTTATTTGCTATTCTGTCAGAAGCACCAACATATATCGCTCTTATAACAAAATTTTCACATTTTAAAGTTTCAGAAATTCCTTCTTGAAAAAATATAAAAACTAAAAATATATAATGTAAAAATGACATATTCGTTACTAATTTGAATAACCTGACTTCAGAACACACAATTTTAAATAATTAATCAAAAAAACTAACACCTTCAATACCCGAAATTATTTTTCTGTTCTCAATACTCAAATTTTTCTTGTATTTCGTTTCAATTTCTATTTTCTTTCCGTTAAGCTTCTTTATAATAAATGAGACAGTATTTTTCCCTTCGGGAACAGATTCTAAAGTATCATATAAAGTTTCAATATCTGTTTGATCTGTTATCAATATAAAAACTTTTTGATGTTCTATAAATGAATCTATATTTTGGAAAGTGTTTCCAAGCAATTTCGGTTTATCTGCTTCTATCTTTAAATTAGCCTCAACAATCAAAGGAGCACCAACAACAAGCAATTCTTTATATTTTAAATATGAATCCGGGAAAATTGTTATCTCAAATGCATTATCCTGATCTGAGATAGTCAAAAAAGCATATTTTTGTCCGTTCTTAGATAATTTTTCTTTTTTTGATATCAGAATGCCCGCTAATGTTACATTCGTGTCAGATTCTTTAAAATCACGACTTCTAGTTATATTAAACTTCCCCAGATATCCTGAGTAAATATCCATAGGATGTGAATTTAAATAAAATCCGATAGCTCTTCTTTCCAAATCAAGCTGTTCTATAAGACTCCATTCCTCAACTTTTTTTAACTCTATAACTTCTGGTTTTATATCTTCAAACAAAGATTTTTGAGAAGTTTTTTGAGTTTCAGTTTTTTGTAAAAGCGAAATAGATTCAAAAATCTGTCGTCTATTTTTATGAATAGAATCAAAAACACCTGAAAATACCAAAAGTTCAATTTGCCTTGGAGAAATAGAAAACTTTTTAACTCGTTTAAAGAAATCAAATATATCTTTAAATTCACCATTTTTATTTCTCTCACCAACGATATTTTGCATAACAGCTACTCCACAGCCCTTTAAGGATCCCAAAGAATATCTTATATCGTTTTCATTCTCTCCCGAAAAAAGAGTTTCTGATTTATTTATATCTGGTGGTAATATTTTTATTCCCGAACTTCTTGCATCTTGAACAAAAACAGAGATTTTATCGGTATTAACTAAATCCATATTCATTGAAGCAATATAAAATTCTCTTCTGTAATTTGCTTTTAAAAATGCCGTTTGATAAGATATGAGAGCATAAGCTGCAGCATGCGATCTATTAAAACCATATCCAGCAAATTTTTCCATGAGATCAAAAACTTGATTTGCTGTATGTTTATCTATCCCTTTCTTTTCAACTCCTTCAGCAAAAATAGATCTGTGGTGTTCCATTTCCTCTTTTATCTTCTTTCCCATGGCACGTCTCAAAAGATCTGCAGCTCCAAGAGTATACCCTCCCATAACTTGAGCAGTTTTCATGACTTGTTCTTGATAAATCATGATACCATAAGTACTTTTCAATATAGATTCAAGAAGCGGATGTAAATATTCAACTTTTTCTCTTCCATGTTTCCTTTCGATATAAGTTGGTATATTATCCATAGGTCCTGGACGGTATAGGGAAACAAGAGCTATGATATCTTCGATATTATCAGGTTGAAGTTTTTGGATAACATCTCTCATTCCCGCACTTTCTAATTGGAACACTCCAATAACATCAGTTGAACATAATAGCTTATATGTTTTGATATCTTCTATATCTATTTTTGAGATATCTAAATCAATATTTTTATATTTTTTAATATATTCACAAGCATGCTTGATAACAGTCAGGGTTTTTAAACCAAGGAAATCAAATTTTACTAAAGTTGCAGATTCAACAAACTTCATATTAAATTGCGTAATGGCAAGTTCTGTCTCTCCATCGGAATATAAAGGCACAAGATTATCAATACTTTCATTGCCAATAACTATCCCTGCCGCGTGCATTGAAGCGTGTCTATAAAGACCTTCAAGTTGTAATCCCGTATTTATAAGAAACGCAACAGTTTCATCTTCATTCATCATTTCTCTAAGTTGAGGTTCTATTTCCAATGCCTGCGCTAAATCAACCGGATTTGTTGGATTTTGAGGAACCAGTTTTGATATTTTATCGACTTGTCCATATGGCATTTGTATCACTCTTCCGACATCCCTCAAAACAGCTCTTGCTTGCAATTTTCCAAGGGCTATTATGTGTGCAACTCTATCTTTCCCATATTTTGACTGCACATAGTCTATAACTTCTTCTCTTTTCTCTTGGCAAAAATCTATATCAAAATCCGGCATAGAAACACGTTCAGGATTTAAGAATCGCTCGAATATTAAATTATATTTTATCGGATCAAGATCAGTTATGAACAAACACCAACCAACAAGCGAACCGGCACCAGAACCACGCCCAGGACCAACAGGGACATCATGAGTTTTCGACCATTTCACGAAATCAGAAACTATCAAAAAATATCCACTAAATCCCATTTTTTTTATGACATCTAATTCATATTCAAGTCTTTCTGTGTATTCCTTTTCAACTTCATCTTTGTTGATTTCTCTATAATTAAAAACAACTTCATTAAGTCTGATTCTTAAACCTTCTCTAGCGTGTTTATCTAAAATTAAATCTTCATCGTCTCCTGATTCATCAATAAACCTCGGAAGTACTGGAGCTTTCTTTTCAGGCATAAACGAACATCTTTGAGCTATAAGAGATGTGTTTAAAACTGCTTCTTTTAAGTCTGAAAACAATTCAAACATTTCATTTGTTGATTTAAAATAATGCTCTTCAGAAACTCTTCTTCGATCTTTAACTGTCATATATGTCGCATCAGCAATACACATAAGAGCATCATGAGAAATATGCATAGATTTATCTAAGAAAAATACTTCATTAGTTGCAACAATGGGAATATTATTGTTAAGTGCAAAATTAATAAAGAATTGTTCTGTTGCTTTTTCCGCAGCTTCATTCGTTCTTGAGATTTCTATATAAAAATTATCTTTAAAAATTGTGTTTAAGTTTAATAAAAACTCCCCTGATGTTTCCTTGTTTCCATTCAAAAACAATTGCCCTGCAGGACCATTCGAGCCACCACTTAAAACTATCAAGCCTTTAGAAAATTTTTTAAGATTATCTAAGGTTATGTATTTTATAAATTCCTTGTTTTCTATATAATAACAAGTCATTAATTTCATTAAATTCTTATAACCTTGCTCATTTTTCGCTAGTAATACTATTTTGGAAAGAAACCCCTCGATTTTTAAATCAACAGTTAATCCCATTATTGGTTGTATACCGCTAGAAGAACATTTTGTTGCAAATTCAAATGCGCCAAACATGTTATTCGTATCCGTTATTGCTACTGCAGGTATATTTCTTTCTTCGCAAGCGTGTATTAAATCTGGAATTTTCACAGCACCTTCACAAAGTGAATAAGCCGTATGTACCTTTAAATGAATAAACGGTGAATTCAAAATTTAAAACCAAATTTAATAGATATATCTGATTTTACCACATTTGCCCGATATTTTTGAATTTATTTTGAAATACGTATTAAAAGAAAAACAAATGTTTAGCTAAATTCTCAAATGCTTGTGTTATATCTTATTAAGGAATTAATTTCCCTTTACAGTTAATTGGCTTCAAGTATGTTATTTATTGGAATTTTTATTATACAATTTTTGCAAATTTAAAATAGCATTTTTACAAGATATAAATTTATGAAATTATATAACCGGATGTTTAGTGTATTTTTTTCATTTTTGTGCTTTTCTTCGGAGATTGTAAGGCCTTTTTCTGCGAAAATGCTTACTTATCCGAAATTTTCTGACAAACCTGAGATACAAAAGCTTTATTGGGAGCAATTACATGGTATTGATAAAAAATAGCTTAATACGTTTTCAGAAAAATGATAAAATCTTATTAAGAATCAGGTTTCTATAAAGAGAGTATGGTAAAAAGATTTCTATCAAGAAAAGCAGATGAATTGCGTCAAATTGCATTAATTCCAAATTATTATCCGCATGGAGATGGTTCTTGTTTTGTAAAATTTGGAAGAACCCATGTTATTTGTGCGGCAACTATTGACGAAAGAGTGCCTATATTCTTAAAAAACACAAAAACAGGATGGATTACAGCAGAATACGGTATGCTCCCTTGTTCATGTCAAGATAGGACAGAAAGAGAAGCTGCGAAAGGAAAACAATCGGGAAGGACTTTAGAAATCCAAAGATTAATAGGACGATCTTTGAGGTCTGTCGTGGATTTATCTATTTTGGGAGAACGACAAATAAAGATAGATTGTGATGTGATACAAGCTGATGGAGGAACAAGAACAGCATCTATAACAGGGGGATATATAGCCTTATATCTAGCTTGTCAGAAGCTTTTAAAACAGCATAAAATTTCCGAAAATCCGATTAAAAATCACGTTGTTGCCATATCTTGTGGAATCCTGAATAATGAACCATTATTGGATTTGGATTATTCTGAAGATTCTAATGCTGAAGTTGATTCTAATTTTATATTATCTGACGATAAGATCATAGAAATACAATCTTGTGGAGAAAAGCGTCCTTTTTCTGAGGAAGAATTTTTGTCTCTTTTTGAGTATGCCCAAAAGGCACGTTTCGAATTAATTGAGAAACAAAAAACTGCTCTTGGAATTTGAATGGCAAAACCTGAATTTCATTTTCTAAAACTTAGTGAAACAAAAAATTTATTTAAAATATTAAAGGATAACGCTATAGAAGCAAGATTTGTTGGTGGATGCGTTCGGGATGCGTTTTTAGGTTTTGAGAATAATGATTTTGATATTGCAATCGATAAAAATATTTTCGAATTGATAGAGATATTGAAAAAATCAGGAATAAAATGCATTCCAACAGGAATAAGATATGGCTCAATTACTGCCATTGTAAATAATATTAAGTTTGAAATAACACAGTTACGAAAAGATATAAATTGTTTAGGAAGAGAATGTAATACTGAAAAAATCTCAGATTTTAAAGAAGATGCAAAACGCAGGGATTTCACAGTAAACTCTATTTATGTTTCGGAAAACGGAGAAATATTTGATTATTTTAATGGTATTTCTGATTTGATGAATCAACAAGTTAAATTTATTGGAGATCCTGAGAAGCGTATTAAGGAAGATTATTTGAGAATCTTAAGATATTATAGATTTGCAGCAAAACTTGGTGATTTTTCTGATAGATACTCTGATGTTATTAAAAGATTATCAAAAAATTTAGAAAAGATATCAATTGAACGAATTCAAAAAGAATTATTTTTGATATTAAATTTGCAAAATAATTTAAAAATATTTAGTTTTATCTATAAAAACGATCTTTTTCCAAAACTCAATTTAAAGAACTACGAAAAGCTAAATAATTCTAGTTCTGCATCGTTTGAATTGAAAGCTTATATACTATTTGGTTACGATGTTCTGATTCATAAATTCAAACTTCCACAGAATTTGAAGAAATTTTTTAAAGATTTTAAAATTTTTGAAAAAGAGCCGCTTATATATTGCTTTTATAAAAAAGGGAAGGAATTTGCGGAAAATATAAAATTGATCAAATATATTCGTTACAACATAAATGAAGAGTTTCCGAAAAATATAAAATTTTCAGAATTTCCTATTAATTATCACGATTTGTCACAAAATACTTCATTTGCCAATAGAAAATTAAAGTTATGTGAAAAATGGTGGGTATGTAATAATTTTATGCCAAACAAAGAAGAATGTTTGAATTTTATTGATATTAACTTAAAATTTTGAGAAAATATACAATATAATACAATGAGATTGTTAACAACGATGAATTTTTGGATTGTAGATACATTTGCGAAAGAAATATTTCAAGGTATTCCATCAGCTGTATTTTTTGTTGAAAATTTGGATAATGAAGAATTATTTCAGAATATAGCTATGGAAATAAATACTCCTGAGACAATTTTTTTGAAAGATTTGCAAAATGGAGATTTTGAATCAATTTGTTTCACTCCAAAATCCAAAGGTTTGTTTTTAGGAAATAGCTTATTTGCAGCGGCAAAAGTTATATATGAAAAAACAAGATCAAAAGAATTTAAGATAATATCAGGAATTAGGATTTTTGTTGTAAAAATAACGGATTCTAATCAAATACAAATTCGTTTCTCAACAGTCAATTTGAATAAAGTGACAATGCCACTTAATTTAGATAAAGCATTGAATGATGAAATAATAGTTTCTCTTGCAGAATGTAAGGATGAATTAATTATAGAAATAAGAAGTCCAAAGCGTCTTATTAATTTAAATCCGAATATAGATATATTATCAAATATTGGATATAATTCATTTGTAATTACAACAGATATACATTTTGAAACTAATGCAGATTATGATTTTTGTACAAAAGTATTTGCTCCGAAACTTGGCCTATATAACAGTTTATTTTCCCCGATAGCAAACACTAAATTAGCTGCGTATTGGTTCAATCGCATGAATAAAAATCAGTTTGTAAGTGCTCTGGTTGCAGAAAATAAGAACACATATTTGCATATAGAATACGACGACGAATTTACATATATAACCGGTGATTGTTCGATTTCAACCTCAGGGGATTTTCGAGATTAAAGGTATTTGGGCATTTGTTTTGCAATTAAAATGCAATTGTATCTTTGTCGAGATTATTTGGAAGTTTTATCGACCCACTGATTAAGCGTCTGAAAAATTGCAAAATCACCATAAATCATCAAATGTTATTTAGGTAAAGACTCCAAAGGAAAACAGAGGGCATATTACTACAAATAAAGTAGTTTATAATTACGAGTAAATTATAATTTGAATAGTTTCAAAAAATTTTCAAGCCGTTTTTGCTGATTTTTATTCATACAAACACATATCGAAATAGTCCTTTACACAGTTTTGTACAAAACTTTCTGTTTTATTAACACTTTTTCAGGTTTACACAATAACTTGGATAAGCTTGAATTTATATCGATTCAATAATTGCAAATCCAATTGCATAATTTCTTTCATCGCTTGTAGAAACTTGTATATTAAAATTCGACGCTTTCTTTTTCAAATTTCTCAAAGCGTTTCCTGACAGATTCATTATTGGCTTTCCGTCTTTATTATGAAAAATTTCCATATCATGCCAAGATAAACCTTCCGCATCAGAGATAGCTTTTATCACAGCCTCTTTTATAGAAAACATCTTTGAGAAATAATTTGAAGGATCCTTTTTTGATAAACAATACTTCGCTTCATTTCGGTTAAAAACTTTATTAATAAAATGATTTTGAAATTTTTGGAGTAAGTGATTGATCCTTCTTATATCAACTATATCAACACCTATTCCTATAATCATTTACTTTTCAACAAAAGGAAGAAGAGCTAAAATTCTTGCTCTTTTTATTGCTTTTGCAATTTCACGTTGTCTTTTTATCGGTTGTGAATTTATTCTGCTTGGGATAATCTTCCCACGTTCAGAAATAAATTTTGAAAGGAATCGAACATCCTTATAATCGATAATTTCGATTTTTCGTTCTTTTTGATCGATATTTTCCATTACCATAATTAAATCTCCTTAATCCTGTTCCTGCGTAGTTGTCATATCTTTGAAATTTCTTTTCATTAAAGCTGATGGATTATTATCCAGGTTTTCAACTTTAATAATCAAAAATCTAATAATATCTTCGCTTAATCTGAATTTTCTCTCTAGCTCCTTTATGCCTTCAGGATTACTGATTATATTTAAAAGAACATAATGTCCGCGTTTACAATTATTAATAGGATACGCGAGATTTCTTAAACCACAAAACTCCGTTTTAGTAACATCTCCGTTAAATTCTTTAATAATCGAAATAGTTTCTTGTGCAACTGATTCAACATGACTTGATGAGGCTTCTTGCCTAACTATAAATACTGCTTCATAAAAACTCATAATTTCTCTCCTTTCGGTTGATTACTGAAAACAGCAACCAGCTTATTGACCATCAACAAGCAAGGTTCCTTTATATTATAAATCAGAAATTTTAGAATTTCTAGTAAATATTTATTTGAAAAATCAGAAAATTATAAGCCGATATTTTATATCTTGGCTATTATATAAAGTTGCTATGTTTTTAAAAGTAATATTTAAACATAACCTCTTACTCAAATTTTTTGAAGATGCGTTGTATCTATTAAAATTAATAAGGATCCACATGCATAAAGAACATACAGAATTTAAGGAACTTTGCAAAATATCTCACATAAAATACTTTTCAACTTATATAAACAATCCCATTAGGAGTGAATATATTACATCTTGAAACATATTTGCTGGAGAAACACAATTTGCAACGTATCATACAAAATTGTGGCTCAAATTGTGAATTAGAAAGATGAGCCTTACTGAAAAATTTCATCTTTAAGCGGAGGAAACGTTTGAGGAAGCAGTGTCGGAAGTGTATGAAGTCAGAAAGCATTTGCTAGATTATATTATTCTTTAGGCGGGACATACGGAACAGAATCAGACAATATGTATAAAATCGTATATCCTACAAACTTAACAAAAGGAAGTTATGATAAAACAAAAGAATTATATTCAGGAGTAGTTGAACTTTTAATAATAAATCCAAGAGATATTCGGGAAAGAAAGTTTCGTATGGAACACTCAAAACCTGTTTCATTCAATGTTTTGATTATCATACAAGATGCTAAATCAGTGACACCTAATATATGTTGCTTTATAATATGTTTGGCTTGTTGCAGGGAATCGACGACAAAATACGGTGTTCCTGACATATTTGCCCATTCTTGAAATGCTTTTTGGTTTTCTGATAATTTAGGTTTCTTATTTTTTATTGGATTTTTTAGTTCCATAAAAATAACTTTTCCATTTAGTGCAATGACAAAATCCGGAGCTCCCGATATTCTTCCTATGGCATTTAATTTTGCAGTATATGAATAACTTGTGAATGATTCGTTAGGAACATGAAAAAATACCAAAGGAATTCCAGAAAGTACTTTATTCCATAGTTAAATAGCTAAGTTATGAGATAGAATATCCTCAGGCTTTTTAAGTTCCTTGCGGTTAGATTAGAGAATAGTTTTGAATATGTAAAGACTGTATTCGCTTCCATACCCACTATAGTCCTCCCAAAATACATCCAAAATGCTAACAAATTTTGAGTACACTGCAAACTCTTTATCACAACTTGCTATAATGAAATCTTTTGGGAAAGGTTTTATTAAAACGGACATATATATAGAAAATATATCTGCAAACTTATGTCCAAAAGTTTTCTTTAGTGATTTTCCGGATTATAAAGACAATTCTAACGCATGTCTTTCTTCTACATTCGCAAACCGGAGAATAAAACATACTTCTCCATCTATCAGACACGTAATAAAGTTCTTCGGATATTTACCGTATACCCAAAGCTTTGATATCCTCGAATTAATATTTTTGTTAACAGCTAATTCTCTTGCACTCCAAGCGGGATATAACAAATGTATATTTTTAAAATCCCGTTTACTGTCAAAAGGAAGGAATCCTATCATTTTGTTATGTTTTTTTCAAATTCTGTAACAAAAGATTTCACACTCGGATGATTACAAAATTCCTTCGCAAAATTATCAGAAGATACTCCGGATATGTTTTTATTTAATTTTAATAATGACATTTATTCTCCATGTAGTTTTCTCTCGAATGTTTCATAATATTTCGTATCGTATACATTATCTATAGAGATTAAGAATTGCATTTTGTCCTCATTTGATAAGATATTCGTTTCATTAATTCTCATCATCCACCCATATGCTTTTTTGTAATCCTTTTCAGGTTGATTCAAGAACTTGGTAAGATAAGTGAAAACCTGTTCTCTATTCATTGGAGCCTTTGAAGTTTGTACTCCCGGAGTCGATTTTGACGGAGGATTAACTTTCACATATTCTTTTTGTAGATTGTCAGATTCAACCCAAGCTTTATTGTATTCATCCATTCTCTCTTTCGGTGTTTTTACATCCTCCGTTGCCTGTGTTGTATTCTTAGGGCTTTGACAGTCTGTAGAATCATTTTCGACAATTTCCAAAGCATTCATATAGAGATACCTTTTAAGGTAAGTATGGAGACCTCCAAGTTGTTGCACAGGAGTATATCCTTTTTGTTCATATTTTTCAGGAAGATATGTGGAAAATATTATTCTCTCATTAGGGTCATTAATGTTAATTAAGGTTAATTCCGCTTTGTCTTCGGACAAATTAAAGCAAGTCGTCAATCCCGTATCCAAGAATATTTGATTTAGAGAGGGCAGAAAATTCGACAATTCATAATATTTAATTCGCATACTCATTCTTGCCCGTTTTAGGAAGTTTCTTTTCCTGAAGAGCGACTCTGGCAAGCTGAAGTCTTTGATAGATATTTTTATTTTCTTTGTGTTCTATATTACTTTCCATAGACAAGTAATATATCGAATATTCCTTATATAATCATTACATATTTATATTAAATTTGTAAATATTTTTGTTATAATTATTTGTATATTATTAGATTTAATATGGATATGTTTAAAACTTTATTTCATGTTTTAGCGGAAAAGTTCCTTGAAACCGTCCTAAAATTAAATGGGGCAAAAAAAATCTCCGAAGAAGATTTCAGGGCAATGATTCTCAGAAATGACCCTAAAGCCATTGGGTCTCTTAGTGATTTTCTAAATATTTCGAAAGAAGACGTTAAAAACAGAATTGAGCAATACAAAAAATTATTGGAGAAAAATAAGAAATAATATTGTAAAATTATTAGTTAATTTTACTTTCTTTTATTTGGGGGATATTGAAGTTGAGTTTTTATAAAAACTCTTCGTAGTAAGTTAAGCATTTTTATGATATAATTATATAAGGAATAATGATTTAGATGTTAATTTTTAGTGGACGTAAATAGTTTAAATGTTTTGTTTACTTCTTTGCCGGGGAGATATGCGAAAGCTTTATTTGCAGTGGGGAAAAAGGAATCTTGTTTAGATGCTATAATTGACAATTTTTCGAAATTAGAGATTTTTTTTAAAAATCATCCTTCAGTAAAAAAACTATTAACAAGTTATTGCATGAATAAAAAAGACCTTGATGCTGGATGGCTCGCTGTTGGAACCCACCTTTCATTTTGTCCGGTTTTTTTGAATTTTATGAGGCAAGTTGTTGAAAATAGGCGTTTTGATATAATAAAAAGAATAAGACATATTTTCAATGTTGCATTTGCAAAATATAAAAATCGCAGGAATCTCACAATTTCATCCGTTGTTGAATTATTGCCGGAACAAAAGAAAAAATTAGAAGGTTTGATTTGTCGAGTTTTTAAAGAGAAAACAATTATAAAATACAAAATCAATGAAAAAATCTTAGGAGGTATTAAGATTTCCTCTGAGGAATTAATCGTTGATGCATCAGTTCGTGCGCAAATGAAGCAATTGGCAGAATTTTATAAAAACTTAAAATTAGGAAATATTAATTATGAAGATTAAAGCAGTTGAGATAACAAATATACTTCAAGAGAAAATTTCTGAATTCTCTTCTCATGTTGATGTTTCGGAAACGGGATATATCTTATCAGTAGGGGATGGAATTGCACGTATATTCGGTTTGGAAAATGTAAAATCAGGAGAATGGGTGGATATTATTTCCTCTGAAACAGGAGTAGTTATTAAAGCTATCGCTACTAATTTGGAATCCGATAACGTTGGAGTAATAATCGTTGGTAATGATTCAAAAGTCAAAGAAAAGGATTTAGTTAAAAGAACATATCATATAGTTGATGTTAATGTCGGAACAGGAATATTAGGACGGGTTGTTGATGCTCTTGGAAATCCAATAGATTCAGATGAGCCTATCAATAATGTTGAAAAATATAATATGGAAAATCCTGCTCCAGGAATTATTGAACGGCAAACTATTAATGAACCACTTTTGACAGGAATCAGAATTGTAGATGCTTTGTTTCCAATAGGAAGGGGACAACGAGAACTTATCATAGGAGACAGGCAAACAGGAAAAACAGCAATAGCTCTTGATGCGATTATTAACCAAAAACAATATAATGATAAAGTATCAAAAAAGGAAAAAGTTTATTGTATCTATGTTGCAATAGGACAGAAGAGATCCTCAGTTGCTAGAATTGTAAAAACTCTCCAAGATCATGGAGCTATGGATTATTCAATAGTAGTTGCAGCAACTGCTTCTGATCCAGCATCTATGCAATATTTAGCACCATATACAGCTTGTGCTATGGGCGAATATTTCAGAGATCACGGAATGCATGCACTTATTGTTTATGATGACTTATCAAAACATGCAGTTGCTTATAGGCAAATTTCTTTACTTTTGAGAAGGCCTCCGGGACGTGAAGCTTTCCCTGGAGATATATTTTATTTGCACTCAAGATTGCTTGAACGTGCTGCTAAGTTATCAAAAGAAAAAGGGGGCGGTTCATTGACTGCACTTCCAATTGTTGAAACTCAAGCTGGAGATGTTGCTGCATATATCCCAACTAACATTATTTCAATTACTGATGGACAGCTTTTCTTGGAATCTGATTTGTTTTATAAGGGTATTCGTCCTGCAATAAATATTGGTGTTTCTGTTAGCAGGGTTGGATCTGCAGCGCAAACAAAAGCGATGAAATCAGTTTCCGGAAATATAAAAATCGAAATGGCTCAATATAATGAATTATCAGCGTTTGCTCAATTTAGTAGTGATTTAGATAGTTCCACAAAAGCCATGTTGGATAACGGAGAAAAAATCATGGAGATTCTAAAACAACCACAGTACTGTAATTTGAAAAATTCGGAACATGTTGTTGTTTTATATGCCATCATGAATTCATATTTGAAGGATGTGGATTTAAAATCAGTTAAAAAATTCGAAACTGATCTATTAAAATCTATTAATATTGAAGGCAAGATTTTGAAAAATATTGATGAAACTAATATTTTAACAGATGAAACAAAGAAAAATCTGGATGCTTTTTTGGCTAAATTTAAAAATGATTGGAAAGTTTTAAACAGGAACTCTAATTGATGGAAAACTTGAAAGCAATAAAAGACAGAATACGGACAGTTGATAGTATTATAAAAGCTACTAGTGCTATGAAGATGGTATCTACTGTCAAATTGACTAAGATAAATAACACTAATAAATACGCAAAAGAGTGTTCTGATATTTTGTTTGATATGTTTTCAAGAGCTGTTCAGGAAATCGTGTTTAAACAAGAGTTTGATGAGGATTCTTGGTTTTATAGAAATAACGGAGAAACTTTGATCATTGTTCTTTCTATGGATCAAGGTTTTTGTGGTGCATTTAGTCAAGGGATCATTGATAAGGCCGAGGAAGTTATAAAATCTAATCCTGATGCTTATATTGAAGTTTTTGGGAAAAAGGCTAATAATATCACAACTAAAACGATTGGTTTAGGCATATCTCGAGATTTAACATCTAGGTATGATATTGATACTTTTTCATCTTTATTGACTAAGTTAACTTTTAAATATATCCACGATTATAATATAAATGAAGTTTATGTTATTAGTGGGGAATTTAAAAATGTTTTGATTCAAAAAGCTCGAAATTTGAAAATATTTCCTATAAATATGGATAAAGATATCACAAAAGAGCAATATACTTCCATTGAAGGTTCTCGTTTAGATTTTATTGATGCCGTTTTCCAAATGTATTTGACAAAACTTTTCAAGGGAATAGTCACTGAACATTTGATATCTGAATTATCTGCGAGAGTTATGGCTATGGATAATTCTGTTCGAAATGCCAATGATATGTTTGAAAGACTTAATGTTTTATATAATAGAGTTCGACAAGCTCGTATTACTCAGGAATTAACAGAGATAGTCTCGAGTATAGAATGTGTACAGTAAAATAATGAGGTAAAAATGCGTAAAGTTATTAGTGCAAAAGATCAAATCAAGAAAGTAAAAAAAGAAACACCTAAATCAAATACAGGGATTGTGATACAAGTCATCGGGGCGGTTGTTGATGTTCATTTCGAAGATGAATTGCCTGCTATTTCTCATGCTTTGAAATTAAAAATATTTGAAAATAAAATAGAAAAACCTCATTTGGATAATATAAAAAACTCTGAAGAAATTGGAGATTTTAAAGAAATAACACTGGAAGTTATGCAACACATTGGAGAACGTAGTGTCAGATGTATTGCTATGTCTTCAACGGATGGTATATCACGAGGAATGGAAGTTATTAACACAGGGGCTCCGATCACAGTTCCTGTTGGAAGAGCGACCTTAGGCCGTGTTTTAAATATAACAGGAGATCCAATTGATCATGGAGGTCCAATTAATACAGACACTTATTTGCCTATTCATCGGGATTCTCCTGAATTTTCAGAACAATCTACCAATACTGAAATATTAATTACAGGTATAAAAGTTATTGATCTTCTGACGCCATATATTAAAGGAGGGAAAATAGGTTTGTTTGGAGGTGCTGGTGTTGGAAAAACCGTTTTGATTATGGAATTAATTAATAACATAGCAAAAAAACACGGTGGTTTTTCAGTTTTTGCTGGCGTTGGAGAAAGAACAAGAGAAGGAACGGATCTTTTTGAAGAAATGATAGCTTCAGGTGTAAACAAGCGTCCTGGTGATGAAGGTTCAAAAGCAGCTTTGGTTTATGGGCAAATGAATGAATCTCCGGGGGCAAGAGCTAGAATAGCTTTGACAGGACTCACAATGGCTGAATATTTTAGAGACACTGAAGGAAAAGATGTTTTATTTTTTGTTGATAATATATTCAGATTTACACAAGCTGGTTCAGAAATTTCAACTTTGCTTGGAAGAATTCCTTCTGCAGTTGGTTATCAGCCTACTTTGGCAACAGAAATGGGATCTTTGCAAGAAAGAATAACATCAACAGTAAATGGTTCAATAACTAGTATACAAGCTATTTATGTTCCCGCAGATGATTTGACTGATCCTTCAGCTGTAACTTCTTTTATTCACCTTGATGCAACAACTGTTTTGAGCCGTCAAATTTCATCTTTTGGTATTTTCCCTGCTGTCGATCCTTTAGAATCAACTTCTCGAATGCTTGATCCCGCGATTATTGGTGAAGAACATTATAAAGTCGCAAGAGATGCTCAATATGTGCTACAAACTTTTAAGTCTCTTCAGGATATAATTGCCATTATTGGTATGGATGAATTATCCGAAGATGACAAATTGACCGTAAGCAGAGCAAGAAAAATAAGACAATTTTTATCACAGCCATTCCAATCTGCCGAAAACTTCACGGGAAGGAAAGGTGTATTCGTTGAATTGTCGGATACAATAGAAGGCTTCAAAGCAATCGTCAGTGGTGAAGTTGATCATATTCCTGAAATTATGTTTTCATTTAAAGGAAAGATTGATGATGTTCTAGAAGCATATGAAAAGTCTAAAGAAAACTAATGAAATATAACTATCTTAAAAAGTTGGTTATAATATTTGAAATATTTCAGTGGAACACGAAGCATAATATTCTTGATATTATATACGTATCAATAATATTATCTTACTCACCTCGCGCTCTATTGCTATTCTCTAAATCTTGAAAAATATGTGACTACCGATCTCTGCTATTGGAGCTTTATTTTCAGCCCAATAGGGAGGAGTTTTCATAGTTTTGCTATAATAATGATTTGCTCCGTTTGTTATATCTTCAAGTTCATTACATATTATTCTTTTCGCAATAACATAGCAAATACGGTATATTGGATTTTCTATTGAAACATTTTCTATAACTTTACGATTCGGATCGTTTTTATTCCAACAGGAGAACTGCAGTGGTTTTTTACATACGGATTCTATAGAATGTCCATTTTCAAAAGAACGATTCATAATTACATGCCCAACTGCAGCCAATGCATTTAATCCTCCGTCTTTCTTGCAGTATTCACCACGAGCTTCCCCATATATTGTTTTTGCCATAATTTCTATATCTCTATCCATTTTAAAATTTCTTTCTAAATAAAATTTCAAACACATTTGATAAAAGTGTTTCTTTTGTTGCTATAAATGATTTATAAATCTGATCTTTCAATTTCTGGAGATAATCTTGTTGTACTATTCTGTAAAACTTCTTTTGCTGAAAATAATTTTATATATTCTTTTCCTTGAAGTCCTGTTCCAAGACAAAATAAACAAGGTTGAATATCAGATAATTTTATACCTTTAAAATAGCTTCCACCAAAATAATGTGCGTGAGTTTTTGTATGAAATATGCCGCTTTGATCCATACTTGAGTCTAAAAAGTTATCGATTCTTCTTGATGCATTTTGTAATCTGAATACCTTTTGATATATAATAGGATCTGCAAGCAGATCATTTTTCCATGATGAGTTATTATAATTATTTGAAAAATCAAAAAATTTTATTGAGATTTCTGAAACAATTCTTTCCATAGATACGGCTGATCCATCATAGATCTTATATTTCATTAATTTACTTTCTCCATCACCTGTTATTTTATATCCGGCAGAAATTGTTACATCTGGAAATTCGGATTTATAATCAATTTCGCATATAATCTTGATATATTCAGGATAACTCACATCAAATAACTCCTCATTTTCTTCACTAGATCCTATGATTAAATTTGAATTTTCCGTTTCAATGTCTGTAAATCCATTGACAAAAGGAGAAGAGAAAAGTTTTGCTTGAGGTTTTTTGATATATTTTTTCATGACCATCCCCTTTATTAATTTATTCCATTCACAGAGATTTCGCCCAAATCTAAATTTCGGGTTTCACAATGTTGGGTTTTTAATGGTTTTGTAATTATCTGTATTTCAGTTTGATTTTCATTCAAAAATTTCGAAATTAGTGATTTATAATTATTCAAATTTAATTTATTTTCCTTTTTTAACGAAGATATATAAGTCAATAATTTGTCATATTGTTGATTTGCATCATTTCGAACAATTATATCTTCGATGATATCTTCTGCGTATATGGCAGGATCTTCAAGTTTTTCGAGCTTTAAATTTGGACTGAATTTATTTTCTTTCAAAATATTAAATCCAAAACCTCTTGCGGTTATAAAAATCCTATCAGATTCACTATCAATTTCCCTTATAATTTTCGTAATTTTATAATCAACACCTTTAAAAGTTATCCAATTTCGGCAACTTATATCCTTCAATTTCTCAGAACCAATGCACTCAAATGAAATTTCCAAATTACGCATTGAAAGAATTATATAATTCACTATGGATTTTAGTATTTCATTCAAAATCAATTGCCCGTTTTCACTTCTGAAAAAGCTTAATTCTGAAGGATTTGACACATATTCTTGAACGTTTTTTAAATTTATATAAAGATCTTTTTTATTCTCTAGTTTTTCTGAGTGTTCTAAATTCAAGCTTAATTGCTCCAACGTTCCTAAAAGCGGTTTAATTTCACCATCTTTTATTAAATTATTCTTAATTTTCAGGGTCCCTGTTTCTGTCATATATTGATCATAATCCCATGCTATGGATAATTTATTATCAAAAATATATTTATTTAAATTAACCGCGGGTATTTCAGGACTTAATTTCAAGGCCGGAAACGGAATAACTTCGCCTTCTCGCAATCGAGATTGGCCAACATAATATTTTGTCGTTTTGCTTTTTCCTGAAAATTTTTCTCCAAATTGAGGCCATGAATCCAATAATTTTTTAGGTGTTAAGGTATTTACCTTTCCCATATTGAATCGATTATCAATTTTTGTTGAAATTCCAATATTTCCTTCTCTTCTTGATATCCAGGAACTCTTAAGTTTTAAATCCACTTCACTAATCGGAGATTCTGTATTTTGTTCTATTTTTAAAGGGGGAACTATTTCATCTTCTATATCTATAGGCTTATCCGGCGCCAATATATCAGACTCAAAAATCTCGCCTTTGAGATTATAATCCTCCACTTTGAGATCAGTAAATAACTCAGGATTTTCTTCTTTAAATTTCGAAATAGTATCATTCAAAACCTTTCGTTGTGGAGATTTTATACTTATTTCAATAACTACATCCACTTTGAACTCATCACATTCAATAACTCGGGATGTTATTCTTCCTAAGAAAACCTGATTTCCATTGCGTATAAGCCTGCAATACCCAAAACCATAAGCTGAACGATATTCTGATTTATCCAACGTTAATACCGCTATTGGAAATTTTCCTTCTTCTTCAATTATTCGAATGTGTTTTAATGTTTTTGCCTGGAATTTTTCTCCATAACTTGTTAAGAAATTAAGTTCTATTGTCATTTTTTATCCTTTCTGTAAAAATTACATTTTAAATAAAATCGTATTATTGATTTATAATTACTTTTTTCAGCTGATTTTTTTAGGGATTGATCAGATCCCTATATTTTTAGTTTTGCATAGTATTTTAAAATTTGTCAAAAAATAAAAAGTCCCATAAAATTTTAGATATTTTTCAAGGAATATATAAAAATCACATGAAACAAATAGTACTAGTTTTTAGTTGAATATTTTTTACATTTTTCATATACTGAAATGTATAGTTATTGATAAAGATTGACAAAGTTGTTTTGTTAATCATAAAAGTTTTTTTAGGAGAAAAATATTTATGAGTAAAGAGGGTAATGTAACACCTGAAGAATTTATAGGTTGGCGAAAGATTCTTTGGCCAATTCATAATTTTGAATTGAAAAAATTCTTACCAATGGGTTTAATGATGTTGTGTATACTTTTTATTTATACACTTGTCAGAGACTTAAAAGACACATTAATGGTCAGCAAAGCCGTTTGTGGAGGAGCTGAAACATTAGGATTCTTAAAATTGTATGGAGTAACGCCTTCTGCAATTATATTTATGATTTTATTTGTGAAGTTAGCGAATATATTTGATAGAGAAAAATTGTTTTATGTAATTGTAACATTTTTCTTGGCGTTTTTTGTTACTTTTGGATTTGTTTTATATCCTTTAAGAGATGTTTTACATATGTCAGAAGAGACTATCTTATCTCTTCAAGCTGCATATCCAACATTTCATTGGGTATTTCCTGTCATAGGTAACTGGAGTTTCTCTTTGTTCTATATCTTAGCAGAACTTTGGGGAAGTGTTGTATTGTCAGCTCTTTTCTGGCAGTTTGCTAATGAAATAACAAAAGTTAAAGAATCGAAGAGATTCTATGCTTTATTTGGTATGATTGGAAATGTTGGACTTTTAGCCTCTGGATCCGTTATTATCTTTTGTGCAAATTTAGCAAAGAGTACGGCAGCTCTTGATCCAACAAGCGATTCTTTTGGAACCAACCTTTTTTATCAAATGGCTGCTGTTTTAGCTTTTGGAGCTCTTCTTCTCGGAATTTATAGATGGATGAATAAAAATGTTCTGACTGATCCAAAGTTATATACTCCAGGAGAGGGAACAAAAAAGAAAAGCAAACCTAAACTTGGATTTGCAGAAAGTTTCAAATGCATTGTAACTTCGCCTTATTTGATCATGATTGCCGTTTTAGTTTTGGCTTATGGAGTTTCAATCAACTTAGTTGAAGCTGTTTGGAAAGGACAATTGAAAGAACTTTGCCCTGATACAAATGACTATAATGCATGGATGGGACGTCTCTCATTGACAACTGGATGTGTCACAATTTTGTCTGCTATTGCAGCTCAAAATGTTTTCCGTAAATTTTCATGGAAAGTGGCCGCTATGATAACTCCTGTTATTTTGCTTATAACTAGCTCTCTATTTTATGGCTTTATAATGTATAAAAATAATGTTGGCTCAGATGCTCAATTTATGGGATTTTCTGTTCTTTTCTTAGCTGTCCTCATTGGATTTATACAAAATGCCTTGAGCAAGGGTACAAAATATACACTTTTTGATTCCACAAAGCAAATGGCATATATTCCATTGGATCCTGAATTAAAAGTAAAAGGACAGGCAGCAGTTGAAATCCTTGCTGGACGTGGCGGAAAATCAGGTGGGGCTTTCATTCAATCAACACTTCTTATGATCGTTGGCGGGGGTGTAAAACTTTCTAGCTTAGTTGATATCCTTGGAACAATCGTTATGGTAGTTGTTATTTTCTGGATTATTTCAGTCATGGGATTAAGCAAGAAATTTGAAGCTTTAACATCTGAAAAAACTTCCGAATCTAAGTAATTTTTATAATAAGTTCTTGAGTCTCGCTTTAGTGTGAGACTCAAGTTAGGAAGTAATTCTAATTACCTATTGAAACTATATTCTTCTCCATAATCAGTTAAAGTTTTCCATGGATTGATTTTAACTTTTTCAACAAATGCTTGTTCCCAATCCCTACCTGATTGAACTGATGAACTCTTCATCCAAAGACCATGTTCTTTATCTCCTTCAAAGTAGACTCCCACATCTAATTGCCAAGCAGTAAATTTATAATTGAAAACTTTATTATCTAGAGTATAAAAATGTATATGATCATATTTCATAACCGCGTGAGTAACATTAGAAGAATCATAAGTTCCTTCCAAATCTAAAATACGCCAAGTTGACTGATCACTAGTGATCTCATCAACACTGAAAGCTCCTGGAGCTATAGTTTGATATTGGGCACGTCTGACCCAACAATCATTTACATCATCGTAGGTATAAGAGAAGACATCAT
>CAJUOM010000009.1:35498-37322 GCA_910588255.1 uncultured Alphaproteobacteria bacterium | reverse complement strand
TGATTGTTGGGTCAGACGTGCTCAGTTTATGATCTTTCAACCTGGAAGTATTGATTGTTACGAAAGTCTTCGGACTAATAATATAAATTTATATTTTGAACTTCCAGAACCTCAAAATCTTGATGGAAGGGAAATTTCCCATATTAAAGTGGCTACGGAGTCATCGAATGATAATATATCTTATATGCCAGCTTATTTAGATGGAAATACCATCACTCGAAAAGGTTCATATTACACTAGCCTAAAATTAGGTTCTACAGAAGGAACAAAAGATTTTGGATATTTCTTTAGTAGTGATACTGGGTTTAAAAATTTAGAAAATTTAATATGACTAAGTTGAATGAATATACCAGAACTCACACATTCGCAGAAACTTGGTATACTCTTGATGAACTCAATGCCAAAAACGCTACTTCATATACTTGGAAGTTTTAAACCTAAACAGATCTTCTTCGGAAGATCTGTCTTTTTCTATGAAAAAGGAAAATTGTGAAGGAGGGTGTGAGGTACTGGAGATTGACAAGCAAATTATAAAGATATTTATAAAATAGAAGTAATGACCAGCAAATTTGTGAGAAGCTAAGGAGTATTAATTAAAGATTTTAAAGAATTTAGTTTTTTTATGTGCTATAGTTAGATTATTGAATTTAAACATCCGCTTTTATGTCTATTAAAATTTCAATTATCATTCCTGTTTATAATTCCGAAAAATACTTAAGGACGTGTCTTGATAGCGTTATAAATCAGACTTTAAAAGATATTGAAATAATACTTGTTGACGATGGTTCTGTTGACAAATCTTCTGAGATTTATAACGAATATCTTAATAAAGATGAAAGAATAACCATTATAAAACAGACTAATCAAAAACAAGGGGCAGCAAGAAATAGAGGTATTGAAATCGCAAAGGGAAAATATATCGGTTTTGTTGATGCTGATGATTATGTCGACTTAAACTTCTTTGAAAAACTGTATGAGACAGCTGAGCGATACGAATCAGATATGGCTATTGCCAGCTTGGTGAAAGTATGTTCAGGAAAGAAAAGATACAAATGGAAATTTGAATCAGAAAAGTTACTAATAAGTGATTACGATAAATTTATACTTGCTCATCAAATCAAGAATGCTGCACCTTATAATAAAATTTATAAAAGAAGTTTCATTGAAAAAAATCAAATTCGATTTAAAGAAAATGTGTTTTATGAAGACGGTCCTTTTACGGTACAAGCTGTGTATTATGCAAATAAAATAATCACAGTTCCTGAAGTGTTTTATTATTACTTGAAGAATCCGTCTTCTACTGTTAATTCCAAGCAAACAGAAAAACACATTAATGATGCATTGAATGCAAAAGCTGAAATCTTAAGATTTGTAAAAAGTCATAATTTCAAGTTATCTCAGAATGCTTTTCATTATACTAAAAAAATTTATAAAATTCTTGATTTACCAATCTTATCTGTAAAAGAAAATATCATTCGAGAAACTTTTTATCTTTTCAAAATCATACCTATTTTTTCAAGAAAAGTTTAACCATCATTTGTCTTTCGGAGAAGAAGAGCTTCCTGCCAGTATTCCTCCATCGATTATTATTTCACTTCCTGTCATAAATGATGATTCATCTGAAGCAAGAAATAGTGCTAAATTTGCGACATCGATAGGTTTTCCCATATGTTTCAATAGTATTCCGGCAGCAATTGAATCTATTGCTGCCTGATGATCTCTCGACGTTTTTCCCATCATGTGACCCCAGATATCAGTTTTTATAGCTGCGGGATGAATCGAATTGCATCTGATATTATAATTTTTATCTGCACAGTATAAGGC
>CAJUOM010000009.1:0-35488 GCA_910588255.1 uncultured Alphaproteobacteria bacterium | reverse complement strand
GTATAAGGCAACGGATTTTGTGAAATTTCTTATAGCTGCTTTAGAAGAGGAGTATGCAACAGAATTCGGAATTCCAACAATTCCAGACCTCGAAGACATGTTGATAATTGAGCCCCCATGATTTTTCATATATTTTATCGCTAATTTACATCCCCAAAATACACTGTTAAGATTTATCTCATGGATTATCTTCCAGCTTTCAAAGGAAACATTTTCCGGATCTTGAGGACCGAATTTCTCAGATGTTCCCATAATTCCTGCATTGTTAAATAATATATCAACTTTGCTGAAATGTTTTATACAATATTCAAAACAATTTTGCCACTCTTCTTTATTTGAGACATCTAAATGAAAATATTTTGAATTTGGTACTCTATTTGATAATTTTTCTCCTATTTCATCTAAAATATCTGTTATTAGGACCTTACAACCTTCTTTTGAAAATAATTTAGCAGTTGCTGCACCAATACCCTTCGCAGAGCCTGTTATTATTGCAATTTTGTCTGATAATCTATTCATAATTCTCCTCCCTATATTTATATTATAGCATATTTGTTATTTTTTCTCAAATGATTAACATGAACTTTAAACTTATTTAGATAGAGGTATTAATATGTTTGTAACAGAGTAACAACTTTATCTATAGCTCTCAAAACCGTTTACTATATAAAATTTTTTGTGAAAAGCTTTTTTGAAGAGGCCCGTGAGTATGGTATAATATCAAGGGTACCATACTCACGGACCTCCTATTCTAGTGTGTTGCTTTGAAATGCCACCGCTTTCTATATTATATTTTTCTGAAACAGTTCCTTTTTTCTTGTTCTTTTCAAAAAAACATTAAATTAGTGTAAACGTTACTACATTTACTTAATTGCGTGATACACAACTTAATTTCTGCATGTCAAAAAAATCCCATAAAATTCCATACTTTTTTCTCAGAATTATAAAGCTATTTACCAGTTAAATTATTGTGAGTTTATGCGGCGCTTTCTTTGTTTTCTTCTATAATTAAAGGACTTGATGAACTGTTAATGACATCTTCATTTATAACAACTTCTTTTACTGTTTTATTATCAGGAATATCAAACATAATTCCAAGCAAAACACTTTCAACGATCGATCTCAAACCTCTGGCTCCCGTCTTTTTTGCTATAGCTTGTTGAACTATTGCTTTCTTTGCACCATCAGTGAAGCTTAATTTGACATCATTCATATCAATTAAACTTGCATATTGCTTCAAAATAGCATCTTTTGGTTCAGTTAATATTCTCAAAAGTTCTTTTTCACTCAAATCTTCCAAAGTAGCAGTTATTGGCAATCTTCCAACAAATTCAGGAATTAATCCAAACTTCAAAAGATCTTCAGTTTCCACTTCTTTGAACAATTCTCCAGTATTTTTGTCTTCGGCTTTTTCAACATCAGCACCAAATCCAATGCCTGCTTTTTTACCTCTGGCTGCTATGATTTTTTCTAATCCGCAGAAAGCCCCACCACAAATGAATAATATATTACTTGTATCAACTTGCAAAAAATCTTGTTGAGGATGCTTCCTTCCGCCTTGAGGAGGGACAAAAGCAACCGTTCCTTCTATTATTTTTAATAAAGCTTGTTGGACACCTTCTCCTGAAACATCACGTGTTATAGAAGTATTTTCGGATTTTCGTGTGATCTTATCAACTTCATCTATATAAACTATTCCTTTTTGAGCTTTTTCTATATCATAATCCGCAGCTTGTAATAGTTTTAATATAATATTTTCAACATCTTCTCCAACATAACCCGCTTCTGTTAATGATGTTGCATCTGCAATTGTGAAAGGCACATCAATTATCTTTGCAAGTGTTTTAGCAATAAGAGTTTTCCCAGAGCCTGTTGGACCTATTAATAAAACATTAGATTTTGAAATTTCGACATCTGGATACTTTTTTGATTTACAATTGATCATTTTATAGTGATTATAAACTGCAACTGAAAGAATTTTTTTCGCTTTTTCTTGTCCTATGACGCTTTGATTCAATTTTTCAAAAATCTCTGAAGGGGTTGGAAAATCTCCGGATCCTTCTTTAATTTCATTTTCGGATTCTTTGTTAATTACGTCAGCGCAAAGAGAAATACATTCATCGCATATAAATGCAGTTGTTCCCGCAATCAGTCGTTTCACTTCCTTTTGAGATTTGCCACAAAAGGAACAATACACCAATTCATTTTTTCCAGAATTTCGAGCCATATTTTTAATCCCTAAAAGGACCTCCGTAATTTTATTATCTCAAAAACTTCTAAATAAACCGTTAACAAATTAAAAAAACTTTCTATCTCTCTGTTATAACTTTGTCAACTAACCCGAAATCCAACGATTCTTCAGCAGACATGAATCTATCCCTTTCCATTGCATTGTTTATTACTTCGATATCTTTTCCTGTATTTCCTGCATATATTGCATTTAAACGTTCTCTTATATTCAATATTTCACGGGCATGAATTTCGATATCTGTCGCTTGTCCTTGAGCACCTCCGGAAGGTTGATGAATCATCACCCTAGCGTTTGGAAGTATAAATCTTTTTCCTTTGGTTCCGGAACAAAGTAATAAAGATCCGGCAGAACAAGCTTGCCCTATACAAAGAGTTGAAACATCGCATTTGATATATCTCATGGTATCTAAAATTGATAACGCAGAAGTAACGACTCCTCCTGGGGAATTTATATATATGCTAATATCTTTTTGCGCATCTTCAGATTCCAAAAACAAAAGTTGAGCACAAATTAGTGAAGCCATTTCATCATAAATTTGTCCGGTTAAGAATATTATTCTTTCTTTTAGCAATCTGGAATAAATATCATAAGATCGTTCTCCTCGACTGGTTTGTTCAACAACAATAGGAACAAAATTTGACATATAGAATCTCCTTGAAATAATTAATCTTCTAAAAGTTTATTGACTATTTCATCAATCTCTTTTTTTGTTTTCTCAACTTCTTTTGTTTTTGCTTTTGAGATTAAGAAAGAAACAACTTTATATTCTATTATTTCTGCCTTTTTATAAGCTACAGCCTCCGGATTTTTGGAATAATAATCAACAATAACCTGAGCCATATTTGGGTTGCTATTTATTTCTGTTAGAATAGTCTGTTGAATTTCTTTTTCTGTTGCAGTAATTTTTTCTTCTTTTGCTATTTTATTTAAGACATATCCAAGCAAAACTCTTTTCTTAACGACATTCGTATATTCTTTGCGTAGTTCTTCATCACTTTTTATCTCTGGTTTCTTTCCGGCTTTTTTCGCTGTAGTTTCAGCCTCTTGCTTGACATTTTTCAAAACAGCATTCATTTCTTGATCGAGTATCCCTTGAGGTAAATCGAATTTATATTCTTTTTCCAATTTTTCTAAAATTTGATTTTTATGATAAATAAATGCTTGGTTATTTATATCTGTTTCAAGTTTTTCTTTTATTGCCGATTGCAGTTCTTTTAAATCCTTGAAATTTCTCTTTTTTGCAAATTCTTCAATAGGAAGGTCTGTTAATGCTTTTCTAATAGATTTTATCGTTATTTTATATGTTAAATTTTTATCAGTCGCCGGAACAAAATCAAATGATTCCCCAACCTTTTTCCCAATAAAATTTTTCAAGAATTCAGCATCTTCCGGAATAACATCAGGAATTATAACTTTGTTACTGAAACTTTTCTTTTTGCTTTCAACACCTTTATTATAACAATCCGCCTTATATAAAACTTCGTCTTTTGATTTTACCTTATATCCAAATTCCGCTTTTTCATAAATCGGAGAAGTCAACATAAGAACTTTTGTTGCCTCTTCTATTTCTTTTTCTGAAACTTTTGGAACTACTTTTGTTATTTCCATTTTATAAGGACGAAGTTCAAATGAAGGAGCAACTTCAATAAATATTGTTAAGCTGAGATCTTTTCCTTTTTCATATTTATCTTCAAATTTATAAGTAGGTTTTGAGGCGAGATCTTTAACTTTTGCTTCTTTTATTACAGATTTGCAAGCCTCAGAAATAAGATTCTCTAAAACATCTTTTATCACTGAATTTTCAACGTTGCCCCTGACAATATGAAGGGGAACATGACCAG
Organism: uncultured Alphaproteobacteria bacterium; assembly: GCA_910588255.1. Classification (GTDB taxonomy): domain Bacteria; phylum Pseudomonadota; class Alphaproteobacteria; order RUG11792; family RUG11792; genus MGBC162888. Next base: position 31,396 of record CAJUOM010000009.1, on the reverse strand, counting down.
GTCTAAAACCTTGCATTTTAAAAGTTTTTGCTCTTTTTTCTATTGCTTTTTCAATATTACTTTCAATTTCTTCTGCTGAAAATGTCACTTTATATTCAAGGCTCATTCCGTCAGATTTAATGTTTTCAAAATTCATGAAAAAGAACTCCTTCCAAATTTAGAAATAAATAAAATATTCTTCGAGCATGATAATTATGCCCCTTGCTTTATAAAGCATAACAGATATTTTTTTCAGGATCAATCAGGATTTCAGTATAATTTTAAAAAGCTTGACCGATACTTATATAAATATTAAATAACGAATCTATTTTTTTCCCTTCTGTTGTTTTTCTCCTGGATGTTGGAAAAGCAAGATCTAATCTAATAGGTCCCAAAGGTGTATAATATCTCACTCCAACACCATATCCAAATAAAAGTTTTTTCAATGGATTTGGAACTCTTGTAGAAAACACATTTCCACCTTCCCAAAAAGCTATTAGGCCTATGTTATCATTAACTTTAAATCTTGGTTCTAAACCAAATTCGAAAACAGATTCTCCACCTAATGGAATTTTGCTATTATTAACTGGTCCAGCTTTTTGATATCCATAACCTCGAATTGAGTTTGCTCCCCCTGAAAAGAAAAATTTATCTCTTGGAATTTTATGTTTTTTATTCCTAAATATAGATCCAAACTTTGAATAAGCTGCAAAAACCATTGAATTTTTTTTGAATGGGAAATAAACTGAAGCCTTTCCTGAAAATACAGTAATATTTGTTAAGTTACCAAAATAAGGAGTAAGCATTGCAGAACATCTTATTCCTTTTTGTGGATCTAGGAAATTTTCAGTAGTATCAAAATTCATTCCCATTGGAATTCCAAATGCTTTAAATCTAATTTGCTCAGAATTAATCTTATTTTTTGTTTTTGATTTTTCTCCACAAACGCCAGCCCCTAAATTAAATTTTTGTCCAAAATTCTGCCACAAAATTGATTTCAAACCAATCTTTGAAACGTTATAAGAATCTACATCTTCTTTCAAATAAAACACTTGATTGGTTAATTTCTGCTTTTTATAAAATAGATCATAAACTTCATATTTCGTACGGACATTTCTAGAAACTTTTGCAATATCAGCTAAAACAGTTAAGCCAGATCCTTTTCCGTCTATGTTATAATGTTTCCAGGAAAATAATACACCCGCCTTTTCAGAACTTCCATATTTTACACCAGCAGCAACATCTCTTAATAATCCCTCCTCTATATCTATATTTATAGTTGTGTGGGAAATTTTTAAATCGTTATTAAGAAACTTGGGAGGACTTAAGTTTATTGATATGCCTGAAAATATACCACTTGACATTAAATCTCCCTTTAATTCATCCAGCTTCTGCTGATCAAATATATCTCCATTTTTCCAAGAAATTCTGTTTTTAACAAATGGTTTTAGCAATTCTGGACCTTTTTTGGATTTTATATTAATAATTGTGTCATCTATAATGGTTTTACCATTTAGAGTAATTTCATATATGGCTTTTATCTTTTTATTTTTACTATCTATTTCAATTTTCGGATCTTTTATGGAAACGAATGCAAAACCTTGCTTTTTTAAATAATCTATGATTTTATCTTTCGCATCAGTTAACTGTTTTGTGTCTGTGTAAGTGTCATAATCTATATTGATTAAATCGAAAACTTGTCCTATTTTCAGACCAGATCTATATTCTCTTTGATCTATATAAATTAAAAGAATTTCATCAAATTTATATCTTTCATTCGGATTTATATCGAATATTACCTTTCCTTTTTCAAAAGAAGTTTTAATCTTCACATCGAAATAACCAAAGGAATTTAGTATCTTCTTTATTTCATACTTATCCCGAGTTATTTTAAATTTTGCAGAAATAGAATCTTTTGTAAAATTTTTCCAATTCGAAATTTGCGAATTTATTAAATTTAAAATATCAGAATTATCAACTCCTCTTATTGTTGCAGAATGAATTGCAACGGAAAATATAAATGTGACAATAAAAAATTTAAAAATGTTCAATTGTATAATATCTACAACATTCTTAAATTAATTTTAATCAAAAAGATTTATAATATCTAGGAAATTGTGTAGATGTTCTCCTATTATTAAAATATCATTATAATGTTATACGTAATTTAACTTCATAAGAGAAAATTAGCATAGTATGTCAAATAACTGGGTATTAAAATCCAACCTTCTTTATAATAAAAATGACATGTATTTAAAGAATTAAATCTTTTGATTATCCTTCTGTTTCGAAAAACAGGTATGTTGTTTTTAAAAGACTAAAAGAAATTAGTTGCTTTGATATTTCTATAAGTTTAAATAATATAATTATGGTTATTATTTTAGGTATCGAAGCTCGTATAAATTTAGATGAGAAGAGTATACGAATTTGATTATATCCTCAATTTATACAAAACTCTGGAAGGTTTCCCCCTGAAAGATATTTTTAAATCTTTCTTCTTTATAAATTTTTACATTCTTTGTTTTATCTCTTCTCAAAACCAAACCAGATAAGTTTGTAGCAACAAAGCTTGTTTTGCAAATTTGTTCGCAAACACACATAAGCAGGCTATACGAAATTATCTTCTTTTTATTCAAAAATTGATCAATAATGAAATTTAAGATTCGGATTTGTAATTCCAAATGGAGGCTTTTAAATTTTTTAATATCGATATAATAGCCATTGAAAATTTCTCTTGCAAAATTTTCAGCCAATTCATTCAGACATTTATCCGCGGATTGTAATCTTTTTATACTTCTTCCAATGTTTTCCAAATCAAGTTTATATGTCTCAGACAATATATTATATGATTTCCTCCATCGAACTCTTTCAAATTCTAGAGACTCATTTGAAGGATCTTTGACATAGTTTGATATTCCAAATCTACTTGACAAAGTTTCTTTTATGTCAGCCGGAGAAAAATTTAGCATTGGACGAATCAGTTTTATATCTTTGAAATTTGAAACAGGCTTTATTGCCGAAAGTCCTTTTAATGACGAACCTTTTGATAACCTCATAAAGAACGTTTCCCATTGATCTAAAGCATGATGAGCCGTCATAAGATATTTAAAGTCCAATTCTTTACAACAATCGTAAAGAAGATTATAACGAGCAATTCTGGCTTTATTTTCAATGTTGCCTGTTATTTCCTCATGTTCCCAAGTTAATACCTTATAATTGATTTTTCTATCCTTTAGAATACTGATTATGGGAATAATCTCTGTTGAAGATTCTGGTCTTAATTTGTGATCGACAATGCACGCAAAAATCTCTTTTGAAAAAATTTTTGCATATTCATTCATCAAAAGAGTCAAACATAAGCTATCCGCGCCTCCGGATAATCCTATAACATATTTATGAGAATCACTTGGCAACAATGATTTCAATATTTTGAAAAAGACTTCGTTTGTTATGATCATGGTTCAATTAACTTTAAAATATTTTGAATAGTAAAACCAAATCTTTCGAAAAGCTCGTCTTTGCTTCCTGATTCTCCAAAATCTTCAATACTCAATATTATATCTTCCGAATTAGTTTTGTATTTATGCCAGATATCCCCCTTCCCTGCCTCTAGAAACAACTTCTTTCCCTCAAGAATTTTGTTTTTTTTATATTCCTTGGATTGTAATTCAAATAATTCTAAAGATGGAGCAGAAATTATACGTATATCAAACTTTTTAGTTTGTTTTTGAGCTTCTAATGCTAATGATACTTCCGATCCGGAAGCTATAATTGTCAATTTTCTTTTTCCGTTATTTTTAAACGGAAGCAATTCATACATTCCTCTTTCACTAATATTTTCATCTGCATGATATTTTCTCACATTTTCCAAATTCTGCCTGGAAAGAACTAAAGCACTCGGAGTCTTTCTATTTTTTAATGCAAGTTCAATACATTCTGCTGTTTCAACATCACAAGCAGGTCTGAAAACATTTAAATTCGGAATCAGACGTAAAGAAGAAAGTTGTTCAACAGGTTGATGAGTAGCCCCATCTTCCCCAACAGCAACAGAATCGTGGGTGAAAACAAAAATCGGAGCAATTTTCATCAATGATGCATTTCTGATTGCGGTCCGCATATAATCGCTAAATACCAAAAAAGTCCCCCCATATGGAATAATACCTTCAATTGCAAGTCCGTTCATAACACACCCCATAGCATGTTCCCTTATTCCATAATGAATATAGTTTCCTTCAAATGAATTTTTTGATATTTCTTTATGCGTCTTTGTTAGCAAACAATTAGATTCGGATAAATCAGCTGATCCACCTATTATGAAATTAAATTTCTCACAAAGTTTTCCTAAGACATATCCTCCGAAATATCTTGTTGATTTTTGTATCGGATTATCTATGAAATTTTTCTTAATCAAATTCACTGTGTTATGTAATTCTTCTTCAAAATTTTCCAGAATTTGAGATTTTTCAACAGCAGTTTTCTTATATTCTTTTTTCCATAAAATTCCTTGAGGCAATGAAAAAGGTTCTTCAGGGAAACCGAAACTTTTACGCATAGAAATGGCGTCATCGAATGATAGAAACTTTCCGTGACATTTATTAGTCCCTGATTTATCTGAAGGATATCCAATAATAGTTTTAAAAGAAATAAATGAAGGTTTTTCTGATTTTTTTGCCAATTCGATTTTGTTATAAATATCGTCAAAATCATGACCATTTGCTTCAAATGTTTCAAAATCATAAGCTTTAAATCGTGCAATATTATCTGTTGTATAATCGGAAGCTTTTCCATCTATGCAAACATTATTATTATCAAACAAAACTATGAGATTATTTAAGTTTAATGAAGAAGCCAAAGTCATTGCTTCATGAGAAACTCCTTCCATTAAGCAGCCATCTCCAACTATTATGAAAACTTTACTTTTATATCCTTTTTTCTTCAATCCTAAAGCAATACCAACTGCTGTTGCGATTCCTTGGCCCAAAGCTCCTGTTGTCATTTCTATTCCCAGATCTTTATTTATTTCAGGATGTCCTTGACAAATTCCTCCAAACTTTCTGAAATTTTTCAAATCTTCCAACGTAAGCCTTGTTTTTTGAGTTAAATAAATTGCAGAATAAAGCATAGCAGAAGCATGACCTGAAGATAATATTAATCGATCTCTGCTAGGATCATTTGGTTCAAAATTCATTGATTTATTAAAAAGCACAGAAATAACGTCTGCAAATCCAAGAGGGGTTCCTTGATGCCCTGATGAGGCAGCATTTACCATATCTATGGAAAGGATTCTTACAGCATTTGCAAAATTCTTCAAAGTCTCTGACATAACATTAAAATTCTTAAAATCTTAATTTATAGTAACATAAAATATACAATTTTTTGAAATTTATGAAGAAACCTTGAAAAAATGCCTTTGCAAGGCAAAAAAATGTTTGACTTGAATATATTTAATATGTAGCATCTATATATGATGTTAGTTTTAAACAAAGGTGTCTTATGAATAGAGTAGAATTAGTTGCAAGCATAGCAAGTATTTCTGGATTAAAGAAAACAGAAGCAGATAAAGCATTATCCGCTTTTATAGAAACAGTAACAAAAGAGTTAGCAAAAGGTGGCGATGTCAGATTAGTTGGATTCGGAACTTTTGCAACATCCCATAGAAATGCTACAGAAGGAAGAAATATGAGAACCGGTGAACCAATGAAGATTCCTGCAAGAGATCTTCCAAAATTCAAGCCTGGTAAACAATTGAAAGATGCAGTTGCAAAAATTAAAAAGTAAGCTTTTTAATTCGGGCGATTGGCTCAGGGGTAGAGCATCTCGTTTACACCGAGGGGGTCGGCGGTTCAAATCCGTCATCGCCCACCATTTTATTTTATTATTGTTAATTTTATTATTAGTAGCTTGTGGTCGTGTTGGAAATTTAGAGCGACCTTTGGAGTTTGGAAATACGAATGATATTGAGAAAAGTTTATAGTTTTGCTGTATTCATACTATTGCTTTTCTCCTTTCAGACTCATTCTGAAATATGTTTCCGGACTTTTTTTGATAAAGATATTATTTTTGTTTCTCTTGATTTTGAATTGAAGTATGGAGAGCATATAACTGCTCCTATAGGGAAGGGGAAATTTATATCTCCAAAATGTAATTGGAAAAACGCTGAGTTATTGGAAACTCATTGGCCAAAAGAAGCTGATTTACTAAATCCTGACGGATCTAAAAGTGAATATAAAGGTTATCTCGGAAAATTTTCAATACTTTGTAAATTACGAATCAATGATCTGAGCCAGCCTGTTTTATATGATTTGTTTTACGTGAAATGTAATGAAAATTCTTGTATACCTTGCGATAAATCTGGTGAGTTGAATCTCAATAATGGGTTAACCCAAGAAGAAATAAATAGTTATACACAGAAAGATTCTTTCTCACAAAATATCTTTCTTATATTATTTTTCAGTTTTTTGGGAGGGGTTATTTTAAACTTCATGCCTTGCGTTTTCCCAATAATTTCAATAAAAATATTCTCCTTAATAAAATCATCAGCATTATCTAAAATAAAAATAAGAAAACAAAGTTTGGCATTTGCTTTGGGCTCCATATTTACGATCTTATTATTAGGAGTAATCCTTCTTACAATCAAGTCTTCGTTTCCGGATATCAGCTGGGGATTTTTCATGCAAAATTCTGTTTGTGTATTTTTATTATTGATAATATTTCTATTTTCTGCTTTGCATTTTTGGGATGTTTATTCATTTCATTTACCCCTTCTGGGAAAGGTTAAATACACTTCAAAAAATACATATTTGACTTGTTTTTTTAGTGGTATACTTGCAGCTATCACATCCTCTTCATGTGCTGGGCCATTTTCAGGAATAGCGTTATCAGCCGCACTTTTGTATGACAATATGATCCAATCAATATCTGTATTTCTACTTCTTGGTTTTGGATTAGCGTTTCCTTTTTTATTAATTTCGATTTTCCCAAATTTCATTAAACATTTTCCCAAACCCGGAAATTGGTTAAATATGTTTAAAAAACTCATGGGCTTTGCAATGTTGTTTTCTTGCTTATGGCCTGTTTCAATATTGCTGTCACAATTATCTCATTCCCAAATAATAAGATTATTAGCAACCATAATAGCTATGGCATGTGTATTGTGGTTGACAAAACATATAAATAAAAAATATATAAAATATTCATTAGTTTTGATCTTGCTCATTTTAAGCTTTGATAGTATAAAGCTAATCATAAATAAAGATTTTCAAGATAGCAATGCTATAGAATGGCAGGAATATTCTGATGAAATTTTCAATAATTCTTTAAAAAACCACACACCGATATTTTTGAATTTCACTGCTTCTTGGTGTATGAATTGCCAATTTAACCATAGGATATTTGCAGATAAAGAACTGATTCATGAATTTCAAAAAAGCAAAATCACTGCTATAAAATGCGACTTAAGCAAGAAGAACAACAAATTAACCAAACTACTAAAAAGTTACAACACAGCAGCAATACCTCTATATGTTTTTTATAATGGTAAAGATTCGAAATTCAAAGTTCTTCCATCAATACTCACGAAAAGTATTGTTATGAAATATATAAAAGGAGAATAATAATGAACAATAAGAAAGTGTTATATTTCAGCTTATTATTAGCAATTTTTGTAATAATTTTCGATCAAGCAACAAAATGGAGTATTTTAGCGTTTATACCAAATGGGGGAGTTGTGAGGATATGTCCTTATTTCAATCTGCTTCTTACGTTTAATTATGGCACGAGTTTTGGTTTATTATCTCCAAACACGATATTGCAATCTTATATGATTATTGGATTGACAATACTATGCCTTGTTTTTCTATTTTATGTATTTTTCAAATTAAAAACAATATTTGAGAAAATATTGACAGCAATTTTAATAGGGGGCGCTTGTGGAAACTTATTAGATAGGTTTTTTCATGGTGCTGTTGTCGATTTTATAGACCTATATTACAAAACATTCCATTGGCCTGCTTTCAATTTTGCTGATATATGCATATCTTGTAGTGTGCTAGGGTTATTGATTTTTAATTTGCTTTCTCGCAAAGTATAAAGCTAAATTTTCGGACTAATTTGTATATTTTTCAAATTAAAAACGGCATTTGAGAAAATATTGACAGCAATTTTAATAGGAGGTGCTTGTGGAAACTTATTAGATAGGTTTTTTCATGGCGTTGTTATCGATTTTATAGACTTATATTACAAAATCTTCCATTGGCTAGCTTTCAATTTTGCCAAAGTTTGTATATCCTGGAGTGCAAAAGCCTAATAAAAATATAAAATTTTTTGGATAACTTTTTTATTTTCGTAAATAAGCAAGAAGGAAAACATAAATGAATCCACTAATATTTTCCTTTTGTTTAATGTTAGACTAGAAATTCTTCGTCATAAGCTTACTTGAAGTGGAATTGTATATGATAACGATTCAGCCAAGCCAAAAGTTTTAATTCTCTCAGCATATCTTTTCCTATATCATTATTACTTAGGTAAACATCTCTAAAGGTGTAACTCTTTTTTTAGGATATCAGCAAGCGCTTGGGTACCGGCATCTCCTATAACGTTATCGGATAGTGCAATCCAAATAATAGAGGTAGTTTTTAAAACACCAGCAAGGGCTTTTGCTCCTTCGTCTCCTATATTGTTTCCTATTAAATAAAGTTTCTTAAGTGTCTTATTATTCTTTAAGACTCTGGTAAGTTGCGTGACTCCCTAGATCATTATATTCTAAGTAAAGTTCTGCAAGATGGGAATTAAAGCCTCTGGAGTTTTCTAATGCCCTCGCAAGTGCTTTGAATCCATTACTGCTTATAAAATCATCAGATCTTATATGTTTGTAAAAACCACTAGGATTACTTATGAAAAGGCTAATAGCATCGCGTTTATATCTCAGGTAACTAAGAATCGCCTCAAATTCATAATCACTTAGGCTGCCGTCTAAATGATTATGGCTATAAAGTCTATTGTCACGTATTTCGTATCTCCGATCAATTTCCCTATTCTAGAACTAGTAATAAGCTGATTCTCATTTAACATACCAATAAAAGGGTCAAATCGGCTTGTGATGTTGTCAGATTGACTGTTGGCATTGCTGCATTAACTTCTATACTCCCCAGCATGGAAAGTATACTTATTCCTAATAAAATTTTTTTCACAGTTTTTCCCCTGTATTAAACTTTGTATGCTTATATTATCAAATTAATATATCAAAAATCAAGGAAAAATATATTTTTTATATTTACCAAATAGCGCTGAAAACATTAAGAAAAATATCTAAAATTTTATGGGACTTTTTATTTTTTGACATATAAGGATTGTGTTGTATATCCTGAAATTAAGAACATATAATGATGTTCACTAAACTTAATATATTATTTTTTCGTTCATTTCAAGAAATATAATATAGAACGCGGTAGTGACATTTTTAAGAACCGCATTATGAATAATGCGCCCGTGAGTATGGTATAATATCAAGGGTACCATACTCACGGGCGCCGTAAAGAACAGTCATTCTATAAAAAGTGCTACTTTAAGAAACAAAGCTGTTTTTCAAAATACAATTTAGAAATCCAAAACTAGTGTTCATCGTTTATAATAGCCAACTTTTCGAAAGAAAAGTTATATATTAAAACCGTTTTGAGAGCTATAGATGAAGTTGTTACTCTGCTATGGTATTTCAAAACATACTTTATTTAACCTCAACAGTAGTATTTCGAATGAAAGAGCGAAATAATGTTGATCTTTAATAAAAAGAGTAACTGCATGAAGCGTGAATTAGAAAGATGACTTCACCGGCAAACAGTTGATGACACCGCAGGGGTACCTATAGCGCTTTCGGTAGACATAAATAAATTTCTATTTTCTTAACAAACAGAAGTTGATAAAATAATTGTAGTATCTTCTTGACTTATTGATAATATGAAAGAAAAAATCATAAAGAATATAAAAGAGTGGATTGTTGTTTTAACTTCATTCACGTTAGTAAGTTGTTTTTTATTTCAACCATTTAAAATACCTTCGGGTTCAATGATTCCCACTCTTCTGGTTGGAGATTTTTTGATAGTTAACAAATTTTGTTATGGCTATTCAAATGACTCTTTTAGAATAGGAACTTTCACTTTTCCATTACCGAAGATAACAAAACGATTACTTTTTGATAAATTGCCTCAAAGAGGCGAAGTTGTTGTTTTTCGAAATGAAAAAGATAGAAACATGAATTATATAAAAAGAGTAATAGGTATCCCTGGAGATAAAATTGAAATAATCAATGGAGTTATCAATATAAATGACAAACCTGTTCAGTTGAAAGAATCTGGCGAATACTCCATGATAGATAATCAAGATTATATAGTATATAAAAAATATATAGAAACGTTACCAAATGGATATGAACACGTTATTATAAAGAGATTTGCATTTGGAGAAGGAATGCTTGATAATGTTGGTCCATTTTATGTTCCGAAAGGTCATTATTTCATGATGGGTGACAATCGGGATAATTCTCAAGATAGCCGTGTTATGGAAGCTGTTGGATTCATTCCTTTAAATCATATCATGGGAAGAGCAGAATGTTTGTTCTTTTCTTCATCATGTTCAATTTGGGAAGTATTCAAATGGCCATTCTCACTTAGGTTTGAAAGATTCTTCACATTAATAAGATAATGCAGAAATTAGAAAATAATTTAAATTATACATTTAAAAATAAAAAACTTTTATCCGATGCCTTACATCATTCGAGTATAAAGCGTTTTGCGGTTGCATTTGAAAGATTGGAATTTTTGGGAGATAGAGTTTTAGGAATAGTGATCGCTGAATTTATTTTCAGAAGTTTTAAAGATAAAGAAGGTGCTATGGCTAAGATGCATTCAGCCTTTGTTTGTGCTGACACTTGTGCTGAAATAGCTCGAAAATTAGGCGTAAGCCAACTGATAAAAACTGCCGATAAAAATCTGATGAATAATAAAACAGTACTCGCAGATGCAATGGAATCTATACTAGGCGCGATTTTTATAGACTCTGATTACAAAACCGTAAAAAATATAATTCTCAATTTATGGGAAAATAGTTTTGAAAATTATAATGAATTTGATCAAGAACCCAAAACTAGACTCCAGGAAATATGTCAAGCAAAATCAGGAACAACACCCATTTATAAAATTATATCTATCTCGGGACCTGATCATAAACCAGAATTCTTGATTGAATTAACAGCATTAAATAAAACTATAACAGCAAAAGGTTCTTCAAAAAAAGATGCAGAAACAACAGCTGCTCATGAGTTTCTAAAACGATTCAGATTTTAAATTATATATATCTTTGATATTTATACTCTGCAGAAAATTATTATCATGGGATATAATTATGAATTTTCCTTTATAATTCTTTAAAAGATCTATGATATAATCTCTTGTTTCAATATCAATATTATTCGTGATTTCATCCAAAATAAGTATCGAAGGCGTTGAAATCGCAATTTGAGCAAGACATAATCTAGCCTTTTCTCCGCCTGATAGATATCGTGACGGTACGTTTATTTCTTCAGTTTTCTTAAATAAAAAATCATTTAAAAATCTTCTGATTTCTGTATTAGACAAATTAGATATTTCATGAATAGTTTCAATAGCGCTTTTATCGGGATTTAATGTTGAATAGTGTTGATCCAAATATGTAATATTTTTAGGGACATTCCATAGCCCTGTTTTAAAAACTTTAGGGTCATTTAATATAGCTTTCACAAGAGTTGTTTTTCCAGAAGCATTTGGCCCAATAACGGCTAAGCTTTGATTAAGGGTGATATCAATATTTTCTAATATAAAATTACCTTTAGAATAACCGATTGCACCATTAACAATTGAGAAACAAGAATTATCACTACTATCTGGAAAGCTAAATTTGGGAAGATTTTCTTTTGGTATAAAAATTTGCGCACGAGATGATAATAAATCAGATTTCTTATTACTTAAATTCTGAAGAATTTTTCCTCTTGATTTTTCAGATGACATCGCTTTTAAATCGCCAACGGCTTTTAACCATTTTTTATTACGAATATATTTTTTCCCGATAGTAATACTATGAGCTTGACGTTCTTGTTCTTTTTGCAATTTTATTCTTAAGTTTTTTTCTTTGTGTTTAATTTCTAACAGTTTTTTATTAATTCCATTAAGTTTTCGCTCATTTTCCAAAAGGAATTTATCATATTTCCCATTAAATACCGATATTTCTCCATTGTTGATATACCAGATTATATCTATACAACTCCTTAAGATTTCTGAATCATGAGTCACAACAAGCAATGCTCCATTATATTTTTCAAGCATACGAAGCAGACTATATCTATTGGAATAATCAAGATGATTTGTTGGTTTATCCAATAACAAAACTTGTGGTTTTATAGCCATAGCTTCTGATAATTTTTTATTAAATCTTTCTCCTCCACTTAATTCGGGATAATCAGAAATTATTTGAGGAACCAAAAAGCTAATATTATCTCCTAGTTTTTCATGAATAATTCTTAACAAAGATGATTTCCCGTAACCATTACGACCTATAATTCCTATATGATTATTTACGTTTATGGTTGCATTAAATTCTTGAAAACAAACTTTATGAGGAAATACTAAACTTAAGTTATTTAATATAAACATAATAATACATAAAAGCTAGTAGTACTTTCTAAAGCTCAGATTTTAAAATCCCGGGATATTTAGTCCACCAGTTGCTTCTTTCATTTCTTTTTCATATTTTGCATCTGCTTGTTGTTTGGCGTCATTAAATGCAGCTAAAATCAGATCTTCTAAAATATCCTTCTCTTCAGGATTAATTATTTCCTTGTTAATAGAAATTGACTTTATATTTCCGTTTACAGTCATCACTATGGAAACCATTCCGGAACCTGAAGAGCCTGAGACTTCTTCGTTTGCTAATTTATTTTGAGTTTCAGTAACTTTTGCTTGAAGCTTTTGAGCTCTTGCCAAAATTTGTTGCATATTATTCATATATTACTCCTTTATAATTATACCTGAAAATTGAAGGCCGCAATTTTCTCCTAATTTTCTGTAACTGAAATAATTATCATTTGAAAACGTATCAATATTTAACTTTGAAACCGATTTTACTCCAGATTTTATTAACTTTTCTAAAACTTGAAGTTGCATATCAAACAAAGTCTTTTCTCCAATAAAAGAAATATATCTTCTGTCCATTTGTGAAATAATATCATTTTTCACTTCAAAATAACGCTTTTGCAAACAAGGACCAATTGCAGCAGCTATATTTTTGCATCCGAGATCTTTCATTTTTTCAACAGTATTTTCTATTATTTTGCCATTAGACCCTCGCCAACCTGCGTGAATCGCTGCAATATATTGCAAATCTTTATCACAAAGTAAGATAGGGGCACAATCTGCAGTATTTACGCCTATTAATAAATTTTTCAAGTTAGTGATAATAGCATCTCCCTCGTTTTTCAATGCCTGATCAACATCTTTAAACTTATATTGTTCAAGGTTTTTCTCAGTTATAACATGCACTATATCACTATGTTTTTGATTTAAAATTACTAAATCAGATAACGAAACACCAAATTGATTTGCTATATTCTTTCTGTTTTCAAGGACATTTTCATCCCCTCGGTTGATTCCAACATTTAATGATTCAAATTTTCCAATATTTTTTCCTCCGGTTCTATCAAAAAATCCATGATCAATAAATTTAATCTCAGCTAAGATATCTGATTTTGTAATATTCATTATAAACTCCTTAAATTATTTTCCAGCCAATGAATGTCAAAATCTCCCGCAAGTATATCTTTGTTTCTAACGAGCTTTCTGTGTAAATCAGTTGTTGTATATACCCCATCTATAACAAGTTCATCTAGTGCTTGGCGTGCTTTTGCTAAGCAAGAGTCTCTATCTTCCGCAGAGATAATCACTTTTGCTATCAAGCTGTCATAATATGGCGGAATAACATAATTCCTATAAATATGAGAGTCTATTCTGACTCCATTTCCTCCAGGGAAATAAAGCTCTTCAATTTTTCCTGGAGAAGGAACAAAAGTTTCGGGATGCTCTGCATTTATCCTGAATTCTATAGCGTGTCCTTTGAATTGTATGTTTTCCTGCTTGATTGATAATTTCTCTCCTGAAGCAATTCTTATCTGTTCTTTAACGATATCAATTCCCGTTATTTGTTCACTAACACTGTGTTCAACTTGCAAACGAGTATTCATTTCCATAAAGAAAAATTCACCATTTTCATAAAGAAATTCTAAAGTTCCAACACCAACATATCCCAAATTCCTCACAGCATTTCGAACTATTTCACCTATTTCCTGTCGCTTTTCAGGAGTCAAAGCGACGGAAGGAGATTCTTCAAAAAGTTTTTGATGATTTCTTTGAATAGAACAATCTCTTTCTCCCAAATGAACAACATTCCCAAATGAATCAGCAATTATTTGAATTTCTATATGTCTTGGGTGAGATAAATAGCGTTCCATATAGACACTATCATCGCCAAAATTAGCTTTGGCTTCGGATTTTGCCATTTTGAAAGCGTTATCTATTTCTTCAGGAGAATTAGCCACTTTCATGCCTTTACCTCCACCTCCAGAAGCTGCTTTAAATAAAACAGGATATCCCGATGTTTTTGCAATTTCTTTTGCTTCTTCTGCTGACTTTACTTCGCCATCAGATCCTTTGACAACAGGAATTCCTAGGTCTGCCATAGTCTTTTTTGCAACTATTTTATCTCCCATCTGAGCTAGATGCTTTGGATCAGGACCTATAAATTTCATACCATGTTCAGAAACCATTTTAGCAAACTTTTCGTTTTCCGACAAAAAACCTACTCCCGGATGAATGGCATCTGCATTTGTTAATTCTGCGGCACTTAATATTGCAGATATGTTTAAATAACTTTCTGAAGATCTATTAGGTCCAATGCAAACACTTTCATCTGCGAGCTTTACATGCATTAAAGACTCATCAATCAGTGAATGGACAGCAACGCTTTTTATCCCCATTTCTTTGCAAGTACGAAGAATTCTTATAGCTATATCTCCTCTGTTTGCTATTAAAATCTTTTTAAACATAATTCTATTCTATAACAACCAATAATTGTCCAAATTCTATCGGGTCAGAATTAGATACAGCAATATGAACGACCTTTCCAGCTTTTGGAGATTTTATCAAATTCATAACCTTCATTGCCTCAATAATCAACAAAGGCTGCCCTTCTTGAACACTATCTCCCAAGGATATAAACGGGCTTGCTCCCGGCTCTGATGCCATATAACAAGTCCCTACCATAGGTGATTTCACTGCTCCGGGATGTTTGTTATAATCTTTTTCTTTTGTTGGTTCATTCTCAAGAGGTTTTGTTTGTTCTTCAATCACGGTCTTTTGTTGTGTGATTGGAACTGAACTTTGAGAAAAATTGTTTGAAGAAAGTTTAATTTTTATATCACCATATTTATATTCAACTTCTGTTAAATTGTGCTTTTTTAGAACTTCTGCTAATTTATCAAAAACTGATTCATCTATTTTTAATGCCATTAAATACTCCGATAATTAATTTGAACATTTTAATAAAGAAATTATTTCAGTGGAAATTTTCTCAATATCATCTTCGATTTTGAACAATTTCAAATCTTGTTCTGATATAGTTTTGTTCTGAAGGACTACAGTTGATAACCAATTGATCAATCCTGACCAAAATTCAGATCCGAAAAGATAAACTGGCACTTTCTTCATCATGCCAACGCGTAATCTCACTAATAATGAGAAAAGCTCTTCCAAAGTTCCAAATCCGCCAGGAAATAAAACTATCGCATCACTAGAACCTATCAATGTCAAAAGCCTAACAGAAAGTGTATTGAATGTAAATTCACAATCTTCGTCTATATAAGGATTTTCAGCAATACATTCATCTTTTATTGCATCTACTCTTAAACCATAAGAAGCAACTGATGAATTCGATGATTTTGCCCCCATATTTCCTGCCTGCATAATTCCGGGACCTCCTCCGGTAATAATTGAGACTCCAGAAGCAGAAATCAAACCTGCGAATTCTTTTGCTTTTTGAAAATAAATAGAATCCTCTGAAATACAGCTTCCGCCAAAGATAGCAACTAATTTTTGATTCTTTTCCAAAATCTTAGTCGTTAGTGAATAATCATCTGAAAATACAGTTGCATCTTTTGATAATTCAATACAATTAGGCTTCTTCATATCTACTTTTATATCCATCTATATTCCTTTATCCAGCATATCCCAATAAAACAGATATAATACGATCGACTTGATCTGAAGCTGTTTTGTTTATATCCTCAATTGATTTTCCTTCAATAGTTTTTATATTTGCCATCAAATGAACTTTCACTAAATCAACGGCTTTTTCTCTTTCAGCAAGTCTGTGGAAATATTTTCTTTCAGCTTCATTTGAGAGAGAAGGCAAAGTCACAGGGCGTCTATCTGCAATATAAACTAAGACATAATTTTTTCCAGAAACACCAAATTGCTCACTATTTAATTGAACAATCTGTTTGCAACAAGCGCCTGAAGCTCCTGTCTTTAACATAGTCCAAAGTTCAGGAGAAACACTGCGCTTTTTCACATAACCAAGATCTGTCGCTTCTTTCTTTTCGAGTTTAGACTTATAGATATTTCCAAATTTCTCTTCTCCTGATTGAATAGATTTCAACGCTTGCGATGCTTCATCTTGCGTTGAGAAGAATGCTAATTTTACGGAAATTTCATTATCATTTTTATCTTCTTCAGGAATTGCTTTTATGAATTTGTCAAAAGCACGTTTTACATCTTCAGATTTTACTTTCACGTTTTCTTTAAAATATGCGTGTTTCAATTCCATATTTCCTACTTCTTGCAATTTCGATTGTACATTTGGAAGAGATGTATAATTGCGTTCTGCAACTTCTGCCGCAAGTACTTTGTCATCCATAACCAATTTTACAGCATACACAATGACATCTTCAGGAGAAATATTAAATTGCCTTGCCATAGAAACAAAAGTTTCATCTAGCAAAGACTCCACTTTAAAGAATTCTTTAAGATCTTTCACTGTAACAACGCCTTTTATCATTTTAGCCAAAACAGCATCATCTTTTAATTTTGTTAATGCCATTAATGCTTTTTCATTTGGTTCTTTTTTGTTTTTTCCTATGATATTGAAAGGATCTACAACTTTATTATTTGCATCGAAAATCTCAACTTTATATTTCTTATATAAAGTTTCCGTATATTCTTTTATGAAATCTTTTGCTGCGACTTTTTTATATTCTTCTGCAAACTCTTCTGTAAATTCTTTTTTCTGTGCATCATTTATGGATTTCACAAAAAATAACATAAATGAACCTTTAATTTCAAATGGGCCAACTATCGTATTTGCCCCTTGTTTTAAAACTGCATCAGAAATTTCAGGAGGGAACATCGCTTGAGGTCTTGAATCCATATCCATACTTTTTATATTAGCAGAATTGGATTCTAGAAATTTTTTCAAAGATTCCAAATCCTTTGCATTTCTTTTTATTTGCTCTGGAATATTTTTATCAGCAGTTGTAATTGCAACCAAAGAAAATTCTTTAGTTCCTTTGAAATTTTTGTCCCAAATTTTATCATAATGTTTTTTCAATGCGTCAAATGTCATCAGTTTCTTTGCTTCATCATCAAGTAGCATAAATCCGGCGGCTGTAGTTTTGCGTTTTGCAATTAAATCTTTGATTTTTTCCGAATTACCAATGCCTGATTTGTTTGCAACTTCTGTCATAATTTTATCATAAGCCTTTTTCCAAGCTAAGAAAGATTTTATTTCCGTAAGTGACATTTTGCCTGAAATCTGATCTGGGATATTATCCAAATCATCTTTAATATCAGCATCCGTTATTTTAGTTCCATCTCTGAACAGAATTATAGTTTTTCCCGGTTTTTTTGAATCAACCGGTGAAGAATTTAATTTATCAGAAGATACCGGATTAACTTTCTCTCTCTTTTCATCAGAAACTTCTGGTTTTTCCTCTTTTTCGATCTTTACAGAATCAACAGGCTTTGAAGTTTCTTCAACTTTTGATTCTTCTAAGTGTGTTTGGTTTGAATCTTTTGAGCTTAAAGCATCATCTTTATTCTCTGCAACATTTTCGGATTTCGCATCATTACTATTTTGAATAGTTTGTTCTGTTGTTTCTGATTTTTGTGTATTATAAAAAGTATAGCCACATATACCCACAGCTAAAATAGCAACAAAACCAAGGACCAATTTTAAATTTTTATTCATATTCCGCATCTGTAATAACTTTTACTATATTCTTTTTTATTATAGCATGAATCTTCACTGAAATAAATTAAATTGATTTTATCCGAATGAGATAAAGTTATATCTTCAGTAATTTCATACAAAATTCTATGGGCAAGTTGTTTTCAGATTCACTATGTGTACTGAAAGAGCTATAGGTACTTCCTCGATGCCGCTGGTAAAGCGATCTTTCTAATTCACATTTCGTGCAACACTTTATTATATAGTACCATTCGTGATATATAATAAAGTCAACTAACCAGTATTGTAATATATATTTTCTCGCGAAAATTATCAAAGGTGGTGTTTTAATTGCTTTTTGAGATTTTATTATGAACAAGTACCAACTTTAATTTCAAAAATCTAGCTTGTATTTCAAAATATTATTTTCAGCTTTTTGGGAAATTTGATTAAAAAATCTGCCTTGTTTTTTCGAGAACACCGCACATAGTATATAATATCTAAAGATATTACTACACTCTATCTTCCCTCGAAACGACTCTTTTTATTGGTACGATTTATAATAAGATTATTACACCTTACACAATGAGTACCTCTTATTAATATATCTCTCGTTCTTTTCTAATATCAAATTCTAAAAAGTTCCAGAAATCTTAAATATTGAGTTTTATATACCTACTCATAATTCTGAATCTTGACATAATTTTGTTTTCATGCTATATTATAAATATTAAGAATTATTATGGAAAGGAGGGAAGAAGATGGAAGTTGTAGTAAATGACAATAACGTTGATCATGCATTAAGAATTTTGAAAAAGAAAATGCAACGCGAAGGTGTATATAAAGATATGAAATTACACAGACGTTTTGAAAAACCCTCCGAAAAAAAGGCTCGTAAGAAAGTAGAATCTTTGAGGAGATCCAGAAAACTCAATAGAAGACGTTTGACTGTTGAGGGTTATTAATTTCAGGCCGTATATGCGGCCTTCTTAAATTATATGAAGTCAGGTAACAATGAATAACTCAAAAATTTTGGAAAAAACATATTCTCCAGACCAATTTGAAAAAGATATTTATCAAAACACATTGGATAAATTCTATCCATCAGGTAAATCAGAAAAAACATTTACAATTCTAATGCCACCTCCAAATGTTACTGGTTGTCTTCATGTCGGTCATGCTTTGAACTATACAATACAAGATATATTGGTTAGGTATCACAGACAAAACGGATTTGATACACTTTGGCAACCTGGGATGGACCACGCTGGTATTGCGACACAAATGGTTGTTTCAAGAGAGCTTGAAGCAAAAGGAACTGATGTAAAAACTTTATCAAGAGAAGAATTAATAAAGAAAATTTGGGAATGGAAAGAGGAATCCGGAGGGGAAATCTTTGAACAACAAAAAGCTTTGGGGTGTTCTGTACCCTGGAATTATTCAAGATTTACAATGGATGAAGGCTTTTGCAAAGCTGTCATAGAAGCTTTTGTAAGATTATATAAAGATGGATTGATTTTTAGAGCAAAGCGTTTGGTTAATTGGGATACGAAATTTAAAACGGCTATTTCAGATCTTGAAATTCAAAACAAAGAAGAAAAAGGAACTCTTTGGCATATAAAATATCAATTGGAAAATTCTGATGATTTTATAGTAGTTGCAACAACAAGACCTGAAACAATGTTTGGAGATACAGCAATTGCTGTTCATCCTAATGATGAGAGATACAAGCATTTAATTGGGAAAATGGTTGTGATACCATATACAAATCGTTCTATTGAAATCATTGCAGATGAACATGCGGATATGGAAAAAGGAACTGGTTGTGTCAAAATAACTCCTGCTCATGATTATGATGATTTTGCTGTTGGAAAACGTCATAATTTGGAAATGATTACGGTAATCGATGAAGATGGGCATATGACATCGAATTATGTTCCTGAATTCATTAGAGGCCTATATCTCAAAAAGGCCAGAAAAATTGTTTTGGAGAAATTAAGAGAAGATGGTTTACTCATAAGGGAAGAGGAAATAATTCATAGTGTTCCATATGGTGATAGATCGGGAACTATTATTGAGCCACGTTTGACGGATCAGTGGTTTGTTGATACAAAAACACTTGCAAAAGAAGCAATAAAAGTTGTTGAAGAAAAGAAAGTAAGATTTTTTCCGGAAAAATGGGAAAATACATATTATGATTGGATGAGAAATATAGAACCATGGTGTATTTCCCGTCAAATAATTTGGGGACATCAAATTCCAGCGTGGTATGGTCCAAAGGGTGAAATATTTGTTGAAAAAACAGAGGAAGAAGTTATTATTGAAGCAGAAAAACGTGGGGTTTCAAAAGATCAATTAAGACGAGAAACTGATGTCTTAGATACCTGGTTTTCTTCAGGATTATGGCCATTTGCAACATTAGGATGGCCTGAAACAACCGGAAGATTGAAAAAATACTATCCAACATCAACATTAGTCACAGGATTTGACATTATATTCTTTTGGATCGCAAGAATGATGATGATGAGTTTATATTTCATGAAAGAAATTCCTTTTAAAGATATATATATTCATGCTTTAGTCAGAGATGAAAAAGGTCAAAAAATGTCAAAATCGAAAGGAAATGTCATAGATCCTTTAGAACTCAAAGGAGAATTCGGAGCTGATGCATTAAGATTTACCTTAGCTTTCCTTTCTGTTCCAGGAAGAGATGTGAAACTCGGAAAAGATCAGGTAAAAATCAGTCGAAATTTTATAACAAAAATCTGGAATGCTGCTCGTTTTATTCAGTCCAAAGGTGTTGTATTTAATAAGGATATTTCGGATATAAAAGTTACTAAGAAATTGAATTATTGGATAATTTCAAAATTGAAAAAACTTCAATATGATATTGATCAAAATATAAAAGATTATCGATTTGATTACATAACACGAAATATACAATTTTTCTTGCGAGATATTTTTTGCGATTTCTTTGTTGAATTTATGAAGTTTCAAGATGATGAAGAAACAAAAGATATCGCCGGAATTGTGTTTGCAGAGTTCTTGAGAATTTCAAATCCAGTGATTCCATTTGTGACGGATCATTTAGCTCAGGTGCTTGATATATGCGATTCATTTGTTTTGAATGGAAAGGTAGATTTAAGTTCTATCACTATTGATGAAAAAGCAGAAAAAGAAGTTGATGAGTTCGTTGCGTTGACTCATGAGCTAAGATCTGAAAAACAAGCAAATAGTACAGATTCTGAAAAGTACCAAGCTCTTTATGAAAAACTCAATAATTGGCAAGGAGAATTATCAGATTTAATTGGAATAGTTAGGTAAGATTGGCATATTTTAAATGCCAATCTTGTTTGGATTATTCTGTAACAGCTCCTTCTATTCCATCCCATTCGTTGAAATACCCCCAAAAAAAATTGCTTTATCGATTCTCCAAGCCCCTCCAAATGCCTGATATGTATTATAGTAGTAGCCTATATCATCGTTTCCTTCAAAATTTCAAAAAGAAAACCCCGTATGAGTACCTGTAATACGAAGATCATAATATTCATCGGAAGAATTATAGGTTATGCTAAATATTTGAAACGTTGATTCATCATCATTTGTGATAATGTGAGGTGAGGATCCCCCATTATAGCTAGTTGTCCTAGCTTCATCTTTTTTCCCCGTATAAACCAGATTCGGATATTTTCTCATACACTTTATAATCTTTTCTGGATCAATAGTTCCTTTTTCCATTCCTGGCATTTCTGCATCACTTTCTTCATTTGTTCCTAAATAAGAAAATATCCCATCACTATATTTTATACCTTTATAATGTCCGTTAATGGTGAGAGCAAAATCCTCTTCAGTTAAGCCGCTTTCATTGGAATATTTTTTGATGTTACTTATTATTGTGTTATGCTGAATTACTTTTCCATCAATTTCTGAAGTTTCTCCAACATTCCAAGTTGTTATATTTGGATAATTCCAGCCATATACAGGAGATCCCAAAATAAGAGAACCTCCGGAAGATAAAATAAATTTTGTTCCCCAATTTATAGTTAATTTACCCCCGATTACTGAAATAGATTTCTCAAAACTTACTGGTTGATAATGCTCTATATTAACTGTCGAATTAGCAAACTCCATATCTGTTTGAAACAAAGATTTTGCACCAGAAAATGTTATTTCCGAATCCGAAACATTAACAATCTTTTTGGTAAAATGAGATTGATCTCCCGTGAATTCAAACTTTCCTTTTATCATTAAAGATTTTGATTCCTGATCATTTTCGGCAGTTTTTTCATTTGCGATATTCTGAGTAATTGTCAAACTTGAATCACTAGAATTTGTCATTGACATAGAATCAGCATCATCTCCAATTAATGCCGCAACATCTGTTGCTCCTAAAGTTTGGAGAACTCCTCCTTCTATTAAGTCTATAGTAGCCCCTGTAACTTTCACTCCTTCTGCGATAGCTATATTTCCTGTTATTTTTCCTAAAGCTTCCGGAGTATAATAATCACCCTGTAATGTTTCGTCGGAATATTTAATAAAATTAGGGTTTAATTTCATCTGATCTTTAGAATTAACTACTCTCGCTGTTCCTATGTCATTTTCCATTTTGAAATCTGCAGATTCTCCTTCAGTAATTGCTCCTTGGATTGTTGTTGAGTTATAAAGAGTTGTTCAATTCGAAAACACATACGAAGTTCCGTTCTCCAAAGTAACATTAGTCCCTGACTCAAAAGATTATTCATATTTACCTCCTTAAAAAGATATATTTACGTTATAGAGAGTATTTTCATAACATTTCTTCCCTATTTTCTATTTAAAAAGTTAATTTTCTGTTAGTTTTACTTCGTTTTATTTGAAGGGATATTAGGAGAGAAGAAGATTATTTTTAGAAAATTAAAAAACTTTAAAAAAATAAACTAATTTTTAACTTTTTAGAGATAAACTAAGTTTGAGAGAGTATAAATGTTTTATATAAAAACATGATTATATCTAAGAAAATGACAACTAAATTAGAATTAGTGAAAAAAATGGGGCTATGCCCTTCCATACTAAATCTTTATGTAGGCAGGTATTCATTTAAATTTTTATTAAATGATATTTTGGCAGGTATGAAAATGTTTTTATTTCCTGTAGCATTTGCTCTCTCGTATTTTTGTGGTGCTTCTCCAATTCAAGGCATAATATCGTGTGCTATAGGGGCTTTAGTAAGTGCCATATTTGGAGGTTCAAAATATCAAATAGTTTCTATATCTTTGCCAGTTTGTTTGGTAACTTTTGAGATTTTATCAAAATATCAATATAAAGGATTGTTCCATACGGCTATTTTTGTTTCGCTAATTTTAATTTTGTTCGGATTTTTAAAAATCAGCAATGTGATAAAACATCTTTCATATGCATTTATTTCTGCCTTATCTGTTTACGTAATTGCCTCTATAATTATAATACAAATTCCGCTCTTATTGGGAATAAACTCAATTCTGTCATCACAAAGCTTAATTGAGAACATTTCAATATTTCATTCAAGTATTGAAAATATAATACAATCTAGTATAATTACAGCTTTAATTTTCATTGCTCCATTGCTTTTGATAAAGTTATTTTTTAAAGGATTTTCCGCATATCCTTTATATATGTTAGTTTGTTGCATATTTGTCTATTTGTCTGACGTTGGTATACTTCCAAGTTTAATTGATATTCGAACTTTCGGAAAAGAAATGATTACAAATGGAGCTGTTGAAAACATAATGTCCTTGACTAACAGTGGATCTTCTCAGATATTTTTAGCAAATACAATGAATTATGCTTTTATAATTTCAATTATCATAGCTTGCGAATCAAGTTTTTGTACAAATGTTTCTTCAAGTATCACAGGAGACACAAGACTTCAGCATAATATAGAATTAATATCTGATGGTATATCAAATTTTGCCTCTGTTTCTTGTGGCGGTCTGTTCGTTTCTCCAAATACAAATCTTTCCATAAAAAATATCGATTTGAAATCAAAAACTCTTTTACCGACAATCATGGTCGCATTTTTGGCCATTATATGTTTGGTTTATAATTATGAAATTTTAAATATAATTCCGATCAATGCAATTGCATCTATTTTGATTGTTTATGCTTTATGTGAATTGAAAAATAAAAGGGTATTTCAATATTTTAATATGAAATCCTCAAACAGCTATATTTTCTGGCTGACTTTTATCATTGCGGTTTATTTTGGATTTATTCCCGCAACAATTGTTGGGTTTACACTATCTTGCGTAATTTTCGCAAATCGAATGGTAAGAATAAAAGATGCGACAGTTCATACCACAAAGAATCATGACACAGGAGCTGTTGAATTCATGACAAATAAGAACGGTTTTACTAATTCATTGAATATACCTGAAAATATTCTTGATAAAATTGAAGTTATTCAAGTGACAAATGTTTTGTTTCTCAACATAGCAAAAGTCGTTGAAGAAGCTCTGTTTGCTCGAGGAAAATTTCCTAGCGTTCTTCTTATATATTTTAATAATGTCCCTTATTTGGATAGCGAGGCATTTGAAATTTTGAAACAATTGGTGAAAAATGCAAAGGAGAAGGATGCGGTAATTATGGTTACAGGAACTAATGGTCGTTTGTTGGATATATTAAAAGAAAAAGCAGATTTGGAAAAAAACAAAAATACATATGGCTATATAGTTCCAAGTTTTGAAGAGGCAATAAAACAAGTTGTACACAGAATGACAGAAAACCAAAAATAGAGAAAGAATATATAGTTCGCGGAATTCGAATAAATCCATCTTCTTTATAACTTACATATCTGAAATGCCGAAAGAGTTTATAAATTCCGTAAGAATCCCTAAAATTTTATGAAGCCGTCATTCTTCAAAATATCCCATCAATAAAAGGAAGTAAAATTAACGAAAAATTAACCTTTTTTTTAAATTGAAAATAGGGAAAATAAATCTCTATAACAAAAAAGTTAATTATGAAATGGAGGAAAATATGCGAAAATTATCAAAATTAATTTTACTTTCAAATCTACTAAGCCCTTTAGGATTTTGTACAAGCGTATTAAATATTGTTGACATCCAAGACTCAACATTGAGTCTAAGTCGAACAACAACAGTGGCAGAGTCTGGAAAAATATCAATCATTGGAAGTTCCACTTTTAATCAGAGTAGTAACACTTTAACAAATAATGGAACTATAGATATAGCGGGTTATACTGGAGATGCGATACACATGAAGGTAGATGGTACAGCAAGTGATACAAAGGGACTTATTCTCGGAAAAGGAGGATCTCCTAATCCAGTTTGTATAGCCCCTGACAAAATTTCAGCAATAAACGTAGATCCATCTCAAACAGTTCACTATTACTATACAGCTGGAACTACTCAATATACGATTGCAACGGAACTTGATACAGGTAATGTGATTAAACTTGACTCACAAACTACTGGACACCTTGGAACTGATAAGACGAGCTACTTGGGAGTCAGTGCCTCTTCGGGAAATATCGCTTGGCAAAATGATGCTCCATCGGATGGAGAAGTTGTGAAGGTTACAATAACAAATGTAGCGCAAGACGAGAAGAATCAAAAAGGGAATACATTAGACTTGGGAACAGAAGGACTTGATCCTGTTTTAGACGCAGGGGCTATCCCAGTAAATGTCAACTTAACAGGAAATAGCCAAATTACATTCAAAGGGAGGTCGGATAATATAGATACTCAGGATATCTTTACATTTGCAGGAAATAATAGTAATTTAGGAACTCAAACATTGCCGACAAATGCTACATTGATCTTTATTGGTGATAACTCATTGTTTCCTCATAATAATGCAACCTCAGAATCATCAATCGGTAACCTGACATTCGGAGATGGGACAAATGCATCTGAGAATTCTATATATGCAGATATTGAAACGAAAAAACTTAAAGTAAAGCAATCTGCAACTCTTAAGATCGAATTGGGAAAAAGTTTAGTTATAACTAATGACGGATCTAAGATTGCCGGAACGATAGAAGTAAAAAGTGGCGGTAGTCTTACTTTTTAATGAATAATTTAGACCTATAGGAGGAAGCAACCATGCAAAAAAAGTTAATAGTAGTAATTGTTATAATTTGTATATCTTTCAACCTCCTGAAAGCTGCTTCCCCTACCTTTAATTTCACAGGCGGAACAACATTTGATTTAAATGGCCGCCTTGAACTAAAGGAAGGGATAAGTTTAGGACGATTGAAAAAAATAGGAGATAAAGATGTTACGGTTAAGCTTTATATAGAAACATATACAAGCGATTATCCACTAGCATCTATTACAAATTTATCAAACCTTGCAAATACGATTAACTATACTTCATCAACAATATCTATTACAAATCCTCAGATAAGATCTTTTATTTCTCAATTAATTCAAATACCAGATTCCGGTTTTATTTTTAAACCAAATATTGTTGATTTATACCACCTGATAAAATCTAAAAGCTCAAAACAAAATGTTCTTGACTTAACTTGCTCAACAATTCCAAGCAATCATAATTATATAGTTCAGGCATTTAAAGATAGTCCAGAAATATATTCTATAGACAATTCCACAGAAAATATAACTCTTCAAATCAATATTTGCACTTTTATTTACCCCCAATGAAGATTTTCCATCTATTGCAACTCTTCATTTTATTGGCGGGAAAATAACGACGCTTAAGGGGTACAACAAATATTATACTAAAGGCAAAGTTTTAATTGAAAATAAAACAGCACTAAAGATAGGAGAAAGCAATTCAATTCCAAATTGTCCTATTGAAGTTGATAATTCGAGTTTGGAAATAGCTACTGATGCTGTTTCCATTGAAAGTTCAATAAAAGCCATAAATGGCAGCTCTATCACATTATAAAGGAGGGAAAATCATGAAAAAAGTTATAGTTTATATCAACGTGATAGCTTTTTCTTCACAATGTTTTTCAACTGAACCAAGTGAATTCGGTTATTTGAATCATATATGGAATAATGAATTTTATAATTCTCTCAGTATGCCTAGTGGTAATTATTATAACTGGTATCAGAGTAGTACTTATCCATTTTTTTCAGATGATGCCCCGAATAGTAATGTAGCAGCTACATCTCAGGACAATCTTAGTACTCAAGCAAAAAATGCTGGGTATTTAGGAACATATTCGGGAAATACCTATACTATATCGAAACATGGTTTTATAACAAATTGTAATAATGTAGGAAACTTTTATCGACTTTTGGTTATGAAAAATAAAGATTTGCTTATTAGGCCGATAACTCCATCTCCAACGCTACATACAGGAATAATTTTTACTGAATATAAAAAAATGTATACAGACTCTGATGCTAAAGGAGCCTGGGGAAGTACAGACAACAATGCTAGATGGAAACAGGAGGGATTGGGTATCTATGGAAATTATAACAGACTGGTTTTCTTCCATGGCTCGGCGCATTCTAGTGATGCTCAGGGGGGATATGGTGGAGGAGCAATTTCAATACATCATGATGCTATGACTGCAAGAAATATTACTCTTGAAAGTGAAACAGTATTTGCTGAAAATCTATCGTCCAGAAAATATGGCGGTGGTGCAATACAGGGTAGAGAGGATTTAGGAGGGAAAATAATTATTAATGGAAAATCTTGGTTTATAAAAAATCAAGTTATAGAAAAGACCTCTACAGGACAAAATCCGGAAGATGAAAAAGCCTCTGGAGGCGGCGCTATTCGAGGAAGGTGCAAATTTAGCGAAACCTCACAGGTTTATTTTCAAGGAAACACATCTATTGCCTCCGCTAATGCTGCAGATGAATTCCGAATATATAATGTAGTTAACAAAATAGGAGGCGGAGGAGGAGCTATCTGCTGCGCCCCAAATTGTTGTGGTGGATCAAATAAATCTCCATCAGATTCAGTTTTAATAGAAATTCTTGGAGATGCAACATTCACAGAAAATGAAGCAACGAGATTTGGAGGAGCTATATATGTTGCAGATGGAGATATAAAATTAAATCCTGCAGAAGGTAAATTAGTTACATTCTATGATAATTATGCTGGCTCTCGTTCTTATAGGAACGCAATAGATTTGTCTGCAACTTCTTTGGATTATAGTCCCAAACTGGAAATAAAACCAGCTGGGGTTGTTGTTTTCAAAGATCCGATAACTTCAGTTTCTGCAGCAGAAACATCTGTTTGTCCAACAGCAACCGGAAGATTGGACTTATATTGCGATCTGTTCGATCCAATTATACATAATAGCGAGAGAAATTACTCCGGAACTTCCTTTTGGACAGAAGGTCGAGTGAATTTATACAAAGAAGGTTGGCTTAGATTAACAGATAGTGAAGCTCCATCAAATCAAATATCTATACCTGTTTCAGGAGTTCTTGGAATATTCCGTCAGATATCTGGAGGTTCATTCAAATTAAACAATCTGGACAATTCCATTTTGGAAATCAATAATAATGGTACAGTATCAAAAGAAACAAAAATATCAGGTCCGGGAATTATAAGATTTTTAAATAACACATCTTCATTTTATTTCTTGAATTATTCAATCGATCATGAAAGGAATATGGTTGCTGAAAATTCAACTTTAAAATTTATGAATGACAATCTAGACATAACAATCAGAGGTTCTTTTCAAGCATCCAAATCCGATATAACATTGGAAAGTACAAAGAAATTTAAAGTAGAACAAGATGTTGCAATTGAAAATTCAGAATTTACCATAAAATCGGATTCACTTTATTTCGAGAAAAATTTTACCGCTTCTTATGATTCAGAGGATCATAAAGCAGAAAATCATAAAGTGCTTAATTTTCAATCAAATACAATCACTGCAGGTGGTAATTTCGCAATAAATGGATTGACTTTAATACTAGGATAGACTATGTAAGACTATTCTCTTTATTGCTTTTTACAGTTAATATTAATTAACAGTGTTTATATATTTTGCAACAAGAGTTTCCAGGTTTTCTATCGAATTTTCAATCAAATCATTTTGAAGCTCTCTTGAAGTTTTTCCTTCTTTAAGTTTTTCTTCCAAATTTTTCAATATCAAGTAAACCAATTTGTTTTTCAATTCAACAAGAAATCCTTGTTCTATTCTTCTTAGAGCTGCATCATATTCTGCTTGTTTGTTTTTCAAAATTTCTTCAATATTTTTATTGGAATTTTCTGTTATTTCTTTTGCTTTTTGTTCTGCTTTTGAAATGGCTTTTAGAATATTATCATTTGCAGTTTGTAATTCCTGTTTCAGTTGGTTTATTTGATCATTTGCTTCTATCTTTTTAGTTTCTAGATCATTCAAAGTAAATTTTATATTCTCTATATCTTTATTTAATTGACTATCAAGCTTTCTATATCCGAATTTAAATAAAAATACTAGCATAACAACAAAACTAATGACCAAATATGTGTGGATATTTTGAAATATACTAAACATTCTTATTCCTCAAGAATAATTTTTTTAAAAGTATTTTTGAGGAATTACCTATTTGATCTTTTAAACAGGTTTCCAGGGAATTAATTTCTGATTTAAATTTCAAACGTTCTGCGTGAAGCAATTCAGTGTTTTCATCTTTTATAAATTTCAATTGTTCTTCAAGAATTTTTTCTGATTTAACAATAGATTCTTTCACGATTTTGGAAGTTTGTTTTAATTCTTGCTCTTTTATTGATTTTATTTCATTTTCCAATGCAAGAATTTCACTTTTAAGTTTTGATACTGTTTCTTTTCCGTCCTCTATCACTGAATCTCTTTTATTTAATAAATTATTCATTCTGGGAATAAATATCTTTTTAAACAAAGCTGTAAGAACAACAAAGCAAATGAAAAGCCAAAAAAGTTGAGATATATAATAACTTGCATCTAATTGTGGAAGCATTGTTTTTTATGCCGTGAATAATATTATCATAGCAACAACGAATGCCAATAGTGCAATTGACTCAATAAGAGCGAAGCATAACATTCCAGTTGACATTAAGTCGTTTTTTGCGGAAGGGTTTCTTGCTATTGAGTTTATCAGCGATGAGAAAAGATTTCCTAATCCCAATCCCACACCAAACAAGGCAATAACTGAAATCCCTGCTCCAATTAATTTTGCTGCACCTGCGTCCATTTTTTACTCCTTATTTCCATGTTGAATCTCAAGAGATTCTGATAAATACATGCATGACAACACTACAAAAACATAAGCCTGAAGCATGCATACAACAAGCTTGAAAATGTTTAATAATATGTTAATAACAACAGGCAATATAGCAAAATAAGAAACTATAGTAATACTAGCTATAGAAACTGCAAAACCTGCTATTACCTCAATCATAATATGTCCAGAAACCATATTGGCAAACAAACGAATGCCAAGGCTTATTGGTCGAAAAACAAAGGACATTAATTCAATTACTACGAAAAATGGAATCAAATATCCTGGAATTCCATCAAGGCAAAAGTGTTTAAAATATAAAAAACCTTGCTTATATATTCCGATAATGATAGATGCTATAAAAATACTTAAAGCCATTCCAATGGTTATTACTAATTGACTTGTAAAGGAAAATGCAAAAGGGAAAAGTCCAACTATATTACCTATCATAATAAACAAAAACAAAGATATCATATATGGAAAAATTTCAATTGCACTTTTTCCAGAATTTGATTTTACAACATCGCCTATAAAGAAAAATAATTTTTCTAAGAGGAGCTGTAATTTTGTTGGGATTAAACTTCGATTTGAAATTCCAAACCAAAAAATCAAAGAAATTGCAAAAACTACCAGCAGCATAAATATTGAAGAATTAGTTATAGATATGTCTAATCCTAGAATATTAATAGGCAGAAGTGTTTTTACTTCAAATGACGACATTGGATTAATCAAATTTAATAATCTCCTGCATTCAACTCTAAAAATACCATATAATTATATTCTATCACAAAATCAGATTTTAGTACAATATTTTGGAAATTAAAGGTTAATAAACTCTTTTCAGATTCACAATGGCTACAGAAAGCGTTGGAGGGGCCTTTGCGGTGTCAAGCCGTTTGCCGGTGAAGCATTCTTTCTAATTCACGCTTCGTGTAGTGACTTATTTTTTTAGGCTTTTTGAGCGA
>CAJUOM010000008.1 GCA_910588255.1 uncultured Alphaproteobacteria bacterium | reverse complement strand
TATTTAGGAGGAGATGTTTTATTTTCAATTTAAGATATATCCAAAAAATTCTTGAGTAATCTTTTATCTTAATGTAATATATAAATGTTAGCCTTTATGGAGGTAATAAAGGGGTCATAGCTCAGCTGGGAGAGCGCTACAATGGCATTGTAGAGGTCGGGGGTTCGATCCCCCCTGGCTCCACCATAATAATATTTATGAACAATATTAGATTTATTTTTCCTTATTTAATATCTATTATTATTGTTATTTTGGCAATTTTCGGAGTTTTTCATTCATATTTTTATAACTTTGAAAACTCAAATATTCAGTTTTATATTATTACTTCATCATTGTTTCTGGCTGTTGTTTCTTTCATTTTGTCCTGGTATTATTCAAATCTTTTCATAAGACATAAAGTTTTGGAGAAATTGAATAATTTCGGGATTGATTCAATAAATTTGGATTTCCAAAAGATTTCTGCAAAGAAAACCCAGGAAAAATTAAATGCTCTAATAGATTATTTAAGATCTTATGAAGATTATAATTTTGAACTGTTTGGATTTGCGATTCCTTTCTTTTTAATCTTTATTTCAACAGCATGTCTGTCAATAAGTTTCAATCATCAAGTTATACCCTCATATTTGGTTAGTTGTTCTATTGCTACACTAATAATAAAATTTGCGAACAGAGTAGTTGCAATTTGTGATATTAGAACTTTCAAAAATTATTATATACCAACGATAAGCAATTTAATTCAAACATCAAAAGGAATTCAATTTTTCAACTCTCTCAATCTCATTTCAGATAAAATATATCAAAAAGCAAACAGTGTATTAAAATTTACGAAAAACGATTTATCAAAAGTAATTTGGCACGCATTTTTCTATACAGTTCTGATATTTTTATTTTTGTGTATAATTTATATCATGAGATTAGAATATTTTTCAAAAGATTTATTTAATATATCCGGAGTTGAAACTATTTTTTTCACAAGTGTATTTTTCTACACAATGTTTGTTGTTTCTTTGATGAGATATGTAAGAATAACCAATATTCCTAGTGTAGATATTTCCGATTATACATTAGACGCTGAACTTTTGAATTCAGAAAAATCTATAGATAAAAACAATTTGTTTATTGCATTTCATGGAGTTTATTTCCAAGATCCAACAGAGATTTCGGGACACTCAATAATAAATAATATATCCTTATCAGTACTTCCAGGAGACGTTATTGCTCTCACGGGAGAAAACAGTTTGGGAATTTCATATATATTTGATCTAATTTTAAAATTTTATACTTCACAATCCGGAAAAATATATATCGCAGGAACCCCAATTGATAATATTAGTAGTAATCAAATAAGATCTTTAATCGGTGTATTTGATGAAACTTTTTCATTGATTCAAGGAACTATTTTAGAGAACATTGAATTATTAACTGAAAATCATAATCTAATCATGAATATCTGTGAGAAAGTTGGATTAAATGATTTCCTAAACAATCAATTATTTGATGAAAATGGAAATATCATTGCTTCTCAAGAAACACTTCTAAGAATCCAAATGGCCAGAATTGCTATACAGAAGCCTAAAGTTGTTTTGATAAAAACACCGACCAAATTTAATTCAGAATTAGCTGAAGAAATGTTTTATGACTTTGTTAATTCCGCTTCAAAAAACAAAACTATTTTTATTGAAACCTATAACTTGAATACGATTATATATTCTGATAAAATCTTATATCTCGGGAAAAATGAGTCGGTTTTTGGCTCTCACGTCGATATTTCTTTAAATAAATCTTATCAAGAATATCTAAAGAAAATCTCTAAAAATTAATACTTCGATACTTGATTTGCTATGTTTTGAAAAGGACAGCTCTTAGGATTGTCAAATATATAGATAATAATATGTCTACCGAAAGCGCTATAGGTACCACTGCGGTGTCATCAGCTGTTTTCCGGTGAGGCCATCTTTCTAATTCACGCTTCGTGCAGTGACTTATTTTGATAGGTTAATTGTAAAGTCACAACTTCTTCAATATGGTTTAAGGTTAATTAACATCCATCCCTAAGGTGGAAGGGTTTATATGTAATCAAATCGGAATGAGGCATTCAGGAGCGCAGCGTGTGGTAAAATTAACGAGCATACCACACGCCACGCGCCTGAATATTCTTTATATTTTCAGGATATACATTATAATTTCTTCATGTCAATTTCTAAAAAGTCCCATAAAATTTTAGATATTTTTGTGGGGTTTCGTTTCAAATTTCCATATTATTATATATGATTGCCAATCTCTAATTTTCTATAACATTGAAGCTTTTTTAGGAATCTGATAAAATTATATAATATTATTATATATTTTTTAAATATGAGTAGCCCAAAAAAAGCTAAGATTATCGCAACGCTAGGACCAGCGAGCAATTCAGAGGAAATTATACGTCTTCTAGCAAAAGCTGGGGTTAATGTTTTCAGGTTAAATTTTTCTCATGGAACCCATGAATTTCATATTAAAAATGCCGAATTAATTCGAAAAATTGAAAAAGAATTAGAGATACATTTGGCGATTTTAATGGATTTACAAGGACCAAAGATCAGAATTGGTATGTTTGAAAATGGCAGTGTTATTCTAAAAAAAGGAGCAAAATTTTCTCTTGATTTAAATAAAGAGTATGGAACCTCAAAGCGAGTTACACTTCCACATCCTGAATTGTTTTCAGCATTAAAAGAAGGTACAGAACTGCTCTTAGATGATGGAAAAATAAAATTAAAAATAGAAGAAAACAAAGGCAAAGAGCTAATTACCGAAGTGATAGAAGAAGGTGTTATTTCTAATAAAAAAGGTGTTAATATTCCAAACGCTATTCTTCCAATAAATGCTTTGACAGAAAAGGATAAAGAAGACGTGAAATTAGCTGAAAAAATAGATGCTGATTGGATAGCAATCTCATTTGTTCAAACTGAAAAAGACATAGAATACGCCCGAAATTTCTTCGATAGTGAAATAGGTGTTGTGGCAAAAATAGAAAAACCTTCAGCTGTGGAACGTATAGATTCAATATTGAAAGTAACAGATGCAGTCATGGTTGCAAGAGGAGATCTTGGAGTAGAAATGCCTTATGAATCAATACCGTCAATTCAAAGAATGATAATAAACAAAGCAAGATTTCACAGAAAACCTGTTATTGTTGCAACACAAATGTTAGAGTCTATGATAAAGTGTCATATTCCAACAAGAGCAGAAGTTTCAGATGTTTCTTGTGCCATAACAGAAGGAGCTGATGCGGTTATGCTTTCTGCAGAAAGCGCTGTTGGAGAATATCCTGTCGAATCTGTTGAGACTATGACAAAAATCATTGTTCAAACGGAAAAAGATAATTTAGATTTCTTTCAAAAAGAATTTGAAAACCTAACCGCTATGTCAGAATCCATTAGAAGAACAGTTGACATCGACGACATAAAAGCCATCGCAGCTTTTTCTGAAACAGGAAGATGCGCAGTGAACGTCTCAAACAGTCGAACAAAAGCTACAATTTTTGCATTTACCCCAAATTTGAAAACCGCTCGAAAACTGGCATTAGTTTGGGGAATAAAATCAATTCTTGTGGATGAGATTTTTACCTTTGCTCAAATGACTCAAATTGTTCAAAATAAACTGAAGGAAGTCAGTTTGGAATACGATAAAGTGGCAATAGTTGCTGGATTGCCGTTTCGAGCATCAGGCCAAACGAATCTGATACATGTTTATAAAATAGAAAAAGATTAATACCATAATACACTGTTTCTTTTTATTGCATATTATGTTAGAATAATATCAAAGACATAGTATCATTACTAAAATAAAATGGAAAATTTTCAGGTATCCGATCTTAATTTAGGTTCAGTTAATGGGATTGGTTCTTCACAAGATGTTATTGTGAACGGTGTTTCGAACATTCCTGCAACTGCTGCTAGTGACTCTATATTCAGTTATTTTTGGAATGCTGGATTTTTTATAAAAATAGTTATGCTATCACTTTTGGCTGCTTCCATTTGGTCTTGGACTATCATAATTGCGAAATATTTAAAACTTAAAAAGTTATCATTAGATGCTGAGTATTTTGAAGAAAGCTTTTGGTCAGGAAT
Organism: uncultured Alphaproteobacteria bacterium; assembly: GCA_910588255.1. GTDB lineage: Bacteria > Pseudomonadota > Alphaproteobacteria > RUG11792 > RUG11792 > MGBC162888. Next base: position 38,965 of record CAJUOM010000008.1, on the reverse strand, counting down.
TCCTTTGGAGAAATTATATAAAGAACTTAAAGATGCTTTCTTTGATCCTATGTCAAATGTGTTTTGTGCCGCTATGGCTGAATGGAACAATTTTTCAGGAAAATATAAAACTTCTGATTCAACTACCTTGCGTATGCTTGAAAAAAGAGTCAGTAGAGCTATGCAAATTGCAATGAGAAAAGAAGTTGAGGAATTGGAAAAAGGCATGGCGTTCTTATCATCCTTGGGAACAAATGGTGTTATTATAGGCCTTTTTGGAACAGTTGTCGGAATTTTGAATGGATTTAAGGTAATCGCCTTGCAACAAAGTGCTAGTTTATCAGCTGTTGCTCCTGTTATTTCAGAAGCTTTGTTTACAACCGCTATGGGAATTATTGCCGCACTTCCGGCAGCTTTAGCTTATAACAAATTGTCTGATTCAATAAATAAGTATGTAAATAGAATGGAAACCTTTTCCGAAGAATTTGAAGCTATAATATCGAGGCAATTTGATGAAAAATAATTTTAGAAGAAATCCAAAAGATCTTTATATAAATATAGCTCCTCTTGTTGAAGTTATGCTCGTTTTAATTATAATTTTTATGATTACAGCGCCTATATTAAACGTTGGAGTTCCTGTCGATCTGCCAAAGACAAAAGCAGCGGAACTTAATGAAACAAAAACTCCACCTATTGTTCTTTCTATAAATAAAGATTCAAAAATTTTTATAGAAGAAGCAGAAATAAGTCTGGAAGATTTGATACAAAAGCTTCCTATGATTTTGGAAAATAGTAAAAGCGATACTATATATATCCGAGGGGACAAAGATTTGCAATATGGTAGTATTATGGAAATAATGGGGATTATATCATCTACAGGAGCATGCAAAGTTTCCCTTATTTCAGAAGCTGATTCATCTGTAAAAAAACAAAATATTTCTAATCAAAAAACTCAAAATAATAAAAAGAATCTTAAAACTAATAGGAAATCTCGCAAAAGAAGGTAAGGATGAATAATAAAACGCCTTTAATAATTTCAATAATTATTCATATTACAATAATAGCGTTGTCTTACACAAATTTTAATAATTTATTTCGAACCAAAATGCAAAGTTCTAATTATGTTGTTTTTGATTTTGTGCAAATTGGAGAAAAGAGTAAAGCTCCAATTCTGTCTGAAGTTGAAGGGAAATTAAGTAAAACAAAAGCAAAAACTCCAGAAAAAGAAACAGTTAATCAATCAACACAACCAACGGAATCTGCAAAAGAAAAAACAAAAAAAAACGAAGAAAAATCAGAAACAAAAGATAAAAAAGATGACAAAGCTATTTCTTTAAAAAACAAGAAACAAGAAAAAACAAAACCTTCAAAGAAAAAGAATAAATCAGAACCATCTTCAAAATCCAATGAAAAAGCAATAGTTAATCTCCGGAAAAACAAAAGTAAAAAGAATACAGATCCCAAAGCTGCGAAAAAATCTTTTGATAGCCTATTAGATGGCGCGATCGCAAATGGAGATAACGAAAATTCAGGAATAAAAGCAGAGGAGGTTGGAGAGGTTTTGACAGCTACGCAAATTGATTTGATCAGGCAGACTATTCGAAAATGTTGGCATTTCCCTGCCGGTTTGAAAAATGCTGAGGATTTGATTGTAGATATTGAAATGGAACTTGATCCAGATGGAAATGTGACAAAAGCTAAGATAGTAGATACTTCTAGAATGAATACTGATCCAGATTATAGAACTGCTGCAGAAAATGCATATAGGGCTGTTCTTGACCCTGAATGCAATCCTCTTCCACTTCCAAAAGAAAAATATGAAGAATGGAAAAACTTAGAACTAAGTTTCAATCCGAAAGAAATGTTTGAATAAATTAGTAATCTTAAACGATATTTCCAAGAAGTTTAGCAGTATAATCAACTAGTTTTATTACTCTACTATAACTCATTCTTGCCGGTCCGATAACTCCAATTGCACCTATTAATGATTTTTCTTTATTTTTATATGGAGATACAATCATCGAACAACCAGCCATTTCAAACATATGTGTTTCTGATCCAATAAAAATTTGAACGCCTTGTCCCGCTATTGATTTATCTAAAATATCAGTTAAAGTTTGTTTTTCATCAAGTTTACGTAATAGATTTTCCAGTTCTGAAATTTCATCAGCTTTTGCCAAAAGATTTGAATGTCCTCTTACGATAACTTTGCTTCCGGGCTCATTCACAACAAATCCAAGGCCTTTATCAACGATTTCTTTTGTAATCTTGTCAATTCCATCTTTTTGCAAATTAAGTTCATTTTGAAGACTTTTTCTTATTTCTGACAAAGTATATCCTGAAAGCTTTGAATTGATATAATTTGTCGCTTTTTCCAATACACTAGAGGATATATTGTTATCAACTTCAATCAATCTGTTTTCAACTATTCCGCTTTCATTAACTATAATAACAATAGCTCGTCTCGGATTTAATAACACAAAATCAATATGTCTTACTGACGAATCTACCGTTGGAACTTTTATTAAACTAGCACAATTAGCAAGTTCTGACAAAACATTTGTTGTTGTTTCTAGGATAGATTCAATGCTTTTTCCTACGGAATTTTTTGCTATAGAAATTAAACTATCTTTTTCAAATTTTGAAATATCTGAAGTTTCAACAAGACTATTAACAAAGAATCTCCATCCTTGATCAGTCGGTTTTCGGCCAGCGGATGTATGTTCTGAACGCAAAATCCCAAGTTCCTCCAAATCAGCCATAACATTTCGTACAGTCGCTGGAGAAAGAGGTGTTTGCAAAGATCTTGATAAAACCCTTGATCCGACAGCTTCTCCTGTTTCAACATAAATATCAACAAGTTTTTTAAAAATCTCTGTATATCTTTTATTTTTTTCTATATTATCTTGTGACATAGTTATGACAAAACTCAAATGCCCATATTTTTAGTTTACTTAAAATTAAAGCGAATCACAATCTTTCTGTTCCTTTAAGAAACCACCAATTCGTATTGTTTGGATATTAGAACACAATCCTGTTGAATCGTCCAAATCCATAACAACTCCACAAACAGTCGCTTCCTTGACAGCTGGTGTCATCTTTGCAAAAGCATGGATTTTAGAAGTGAATCTCATTATTGGTGCGTCATCCTTCATTCCAATACAAGAATCATAATCTCCACACATTCCACAATCGGAAAGATATCCAGTTCCTTTTGGAAGAATTTGCAAATCGGCAGTTGGAACATGAGTATGAGTTCCAACAAATCCTGAAATTCTGCCATCCAAATAACGGGCTAAAGCAACTTTTTCTGCTGTCGCTTCTGCATGAAAATCTACAAATATTACATCAACATTAACGCCTAATTTATAATCATTTAAGAATTCATTCATAATAAAGAATGGATCATCATTAGCCTCCAGAAACAAACGACCAATTAAGTTAACAACCATAACTTTCCTTTTGGAAAAAGGCATTTCTACAATTACAAATCCTTTTCCAGGCGTTCCTTTTGGATAATTCAATGGTCTGATTAATCTTTTCTCGCGATCGAAAAGTTGTAAATCATCTTTTTGATCGAATGTGTGATTACCCAGAGTTATTACGTCAACACCGACATAAAAAAGTTGATCACAGATATTCTGTGTTATCCCAAATCCATGAGCAGCATTTTCGCCGTTCACTATAATAAAATCAAACCCTTTCTGAGTTTTATTATTCTTTATATACTCAATAACTGCTTCTCTGCCACTTTTTCCAACCACATCCCCAAAAAACACTATTCTCACTTGAAAATCCTTTCTATATCTTCATGACTTTTATCTATATGTGCAGAAAATTTTACTTTTTTGAAATTCCTTGAAAATTCTTTCTCTAACTTTGATTCAGTAGCTATCTTTATCAATTCTTTATTTGTTGGTAATGTCGCATTGGGCGATATTTCAGAAATTAAAATAACAACATTCACATAATCTTCATCATCTAAGGATTGCAAGGCAGCTGCTTTTCCTGAAGAACGAGATCTACTTATTAATTCCATATAATAGGCATTTGGAGAATCTAGTTCTTTTTCTTCAAATTTTATATCATGATTTTTACAGAAAGTTTTGAATACATTTGGATTGGAAATAGTTAAAATATTTTGTAATAAATCATCAGCATTTTTTATATCTTGTTCCGTAAATAATTTTCCTCTGTATTTCAATTTTGCTTGCAAAATTTTATATTTTGAATATAGAGTTCCCCTTTTACCTGCCTTTGCTTTGTCTATGAGTAGTATTATCTTATATCCTGCTTTTGTCTTGATAATACCGCTGCATTCCCCTGGATTCAAAGATTTGATAGCTTTTAAAACTTCTGGTTCAAACGAATCAATCCTATTCCATTTCATGAAATTTCTGTCGAGGGAACATATGTTTTGAGAAAAATTTTCTGCTAATATTTGGAAATTAAATCCGCTTTTTATCAAATCAAAAATTTGTTTGATACTATCTTCTGTATATCTGAAAATCTCAGCTACGCAATATCGTTCAGAATTTATTTTATTTATCTCCTCGGATTTTATTTCTTCAAGTTCCTCCTTTAATACGTCTTTTCTCTCAGCAAAAGATTGAGCAATTAATTGAAAAATCATTTTAGATTTTATATGTTCTTTGAATGATTGCATGCTTATTCCTGCTGCTTTGAATTTCTCAACTAAATCCGATACTGTATAACCGTTGCTTTGTGCTACATCCAAGACTTTATTGTCTATGTCTTTCTCAGTTATTACTATTCCAAAGAGATTCGCGCATTGTCTACGAAGCTTATCATCTTCGAGAGAATCAAGAACTGTCGGTACCATTAACCTTGCAATAGAAGGATCATATTTCTTTCCGGAAAATAAGAACATTAACTTTATAACATTTAAAACATCAATATTTGTTATATCTTCCCCATTCACCGTTCTTAATGTAAAAACTTCTTTATTATCAAAATCTATTTGATTCGTATTACCATTATGTTTATTTTTTTGATTAATTCTTTTTAGTGCGGCAAAAACATCATAGCTCCTATCAGAAATAGTTTTTGGTTGTTTTTTTGATTTATAAACCAAAGTTTCATCAACAGATCGTCCTATTAATGATGGATTGAAGGCAAAAGAAAAACTGTTGAAAAAAAACAAAAATCCAAAAACAAATAAAAAATACTTTATAGAAAAATTCATTGAAATGCTTTTTTCCTGCGTAAACACATAATATACCATATATAAATTATAACATAGACTAGGAATAAATCAAAGAGAGTTTGTTACTTCCGCATATTGCTTTCAGCTCCTTCATAATAACCTCGAGAAATTTAGTTAAAGCTTTAAAACTATGTTTATTTGCACTTCTCTTCGAGTGTATGGGGAGTATTTTTGAATATCTTAAATATTTTTAAGTAAAATTAAGAGAAAATTAACCTTTTTTTTAGAATTGAAAATAGGGAAGAAAAGTTTTAAAAACGCTTCTCTATAACGTAAATATATTTCTATGGAGGTAAATATGAATAATTTTACAAAATTAATCTTAACAAGTGCTATTATTTCAATATCTGGTTTTGCTACTGAAGGCTTATTAGGTGAACATAACCAAAACGGCAATTATAATTTGAAAAACGATTACAGCATTGAATCTACTGGTCGGTTAAATATGTTGTCCGGAAGCATGACTATTTCTTCTGAAAAAACGTTAACAAACAAAGGAATCGTTGATATTTCAAAAATTACTGATTTTACAGGGTATTCAGGACATGTGCAAGGAGAAAGTAATTCTTCGATCATAATCCCAAAGAAATCTGCCGAAGTTACCCCCGGGGATAATGCACTTAATTGCGATGGAGAATATAAATTAACTTATGCCTCAAGAGAAGCAAATCTTCAGGTTGTTGGACGAGAGATCAAAATCCAAACATCAGAAAACGGTATATATACAGATGCTTTTGAAGCAAGCACAAAATTGGGACTAACTTTTGACGGAACTGTAACTATGGATCCTCAACGGAAAGATTCAATGACTATGGATGAACTTGTTGCACATTCTGAAAACAAAGTAGAAAATAACGATAAGACTTTTGATATAAGTCAGCAAGGGCTAAGTTCCACAAATATAATTTTGGATTCGGATAAAACAATCCATTTTGGACTTATTGGAAGCAATGCAAAAAATATAAATCTGATAGGAGCTCATAAACTCACGATATCCGGAGATTCTTCAGGAATGGAAGGGAAAATAACAACCGAGGGTGATTTGTCATTTGGAGACTCTGGATCTAAAGGTGCCTTGGAGGTGCAGGGGAAATTGTCTTATGCACCAGATACAGAAACTACAGTAAATAGTGAAGTGAAAGTTGGAAGTTTGTTTATTCCTCAAAACTCGAAACTTACGGTTAATGGATCTATGACTATTGGATATGCTGTTTTATCAACTGTATATTACGGATATAACTATCCATGGGTAATGAATTGGAGACAACAACAAGAGATGCCGATGGTAATAATTTAGAATCCCCTGTCAAACATAGTGATGTTATTTCCTCAATGATAACTTCAGATGGCACTGATGGTTGGGATGCAGGAACAATCCATGATACTGTCTTTTCTTATACTATAGATGAAAAAGGAATTTATGTAAGAACATGTCAACATAAATGGAATGATAACTGGGCGGGATTTGAAATCGGAACTGTAACAACTGGTACACTGAATTATATGGGTAATAATCCATTTCGACTAACAAGAACAAAGAATAGTATATTTTTTGAATTTGCTAATAAAATAGGAGGTGAAATAAATATGAGTGAAACATTTATTATTGAAGGAAATTCGACAACTGGAGTTTATAGTTCTGAGGCTTATTCATTATCTGGTGCTCCGATATTCGATTCCATAAATGAAGGAGCAATAAACATCACCACTACAACACCAATAGGAGAATAAGATTTACCTTAATTAAAGAACCAAAGTCACATGAGTTATATCGCTGTGACTTGGTTTTATATCTTAAAGTTATTCATCTCTTAATATTCCTTTGCAGTTATCATTGATGGATTTTATAACTTTTTGGGATATATCATTGATCTGATCTTCGGATAATGTCGATTTGTCAGATTGCAACAGCAGTTCGAACGCCAAGGCTTTATTCTCATTTCCAATTGATGAAGATTCATAAACATCGAATATTTTTATATCTTTGATTTCCCCAATCCTCAATTTCTTAATCGCATTTAATATATCATTTGCTGAAATAGATTTTTTAATTAAGAATGAAAAATCTCGAGTGATAGCCTGATATTGAGACATTGTAAAAGGTGTTTTTATTTTTTGATTTAGAGTTGTTGGAAGATTATCCAAAAATAACTCAAAACACACTATAGGTCCAGATATTCCCAAATCTGCCAATATCATAGGATGAATTTCTCCGAAATATGCAAGAGAGATATCTTTTTGAAATATATAAGTTCCGCTTCTTCCCGGATGATAGTATTTGGGAGCCTTCGATATAAGCCGTGTATGAATATGACAGCTATTCACCAGCTTTTCCAATAATATTTTTATATCAAATATCGAAACATTTTCTTGCTTCTTTGCCCAATTTCTTTCTGTGAGCTTTTCAGATATTGTTGCAGTCAAAACAGATGATTCTATTATCTCATCTTTATTTTTTATGAACTGTTTACCTATCTCAAATAACTTCAAATTATGTTGACTTTTATTTTGAGAATTTTTAACAGATTTTAAATGGGATGCAATTATTGAAGGTCTCAAAATTGCAAATTCATTTGTCAAAGCATCTTGAATTTTTATTAGATTTTCTTTCTCACTGAATAGCTCTGCGGTCTTTTGGTCTATAAATGAAAAGGTCTTTACCTCATAAAAATTGTTATAAACCAAAGCATCAGAAAGTTTGTCAGTTAAATAAGTCAGGGTTATAGGATCCTTTTTCTCCAATTCCATTTCAAAAATATGATCATACCCCATTAGTCTTGTGATTTCTTCAATCAAGTCTTCTTCTATTTCAAGATCATGACGCCAAGACGGAGTCTCTACAACGATTTTCTCATCATCTGCAGATTTTATCTTGATTCCCAATTTTTCAAGAAGTTTTTCAGAATTTATGAAATCGTCTTTTGTTAGGTTCGTTAATGCTTGGAATTTCTTGAAAGATAACTCAATAGTGTTTTTATTTTCCGGGAGTTTTCCATATTTTTTTATATTGGAAATTTGACAATCGCAGCATTTTGATAATATAGAAGCTGTGTATTTCACTGCAAATTCTATATTATTAGGATCGATACCCCTTTCAAATCTTGTTCTAGAATCACTGCATAATCTCAAATTTTGCCCAGTTTTTGCTATGGAAATCTTGTTGAAATATGCTCCTTCAATTAATATATTCTGAGAATCTTCAGTAAATGACGAAGGTTTTCCTCCCATAATACCTGCTATGGACAAAGGTTCATTTTCCGTCGAAACTACTATTGCCCCACTTGGCAATGTCGTGAGTTTATTATTCAACGTCTCTAAAACTTCTCCTTGTCTTGATTTTCTTACAAATATTTTTTGTGGTAGTTTATCTAGATCAAAAATATGAAGTGGTTGCCCAATATCAATGCAAACGTAGTTCGCAACATCAACAGGTAAATTAATTAGATTTTGTCCTATTGCTGTTAACCTTTTTGCTATAAAATCTGGTGTTTTTCCTATAACATTTTTAATCGCTAACGTTGAAAAATATTCACAATTCTCAGTTTGTATTTCAACTTCTATTGGGTTTTCTACGTTTTCAAAAATATCACAATCACCGAGTTCAAGAAGCTCTCCTGCATTAATAGCCGCAAGATCTCTTGCAATTCCACGAACACTAAAACAATCTGCTCTATTTGGGGTTAAACTTACATCAAAAACTATTTCATTAAGATTTAAAGCTGAAGCTAAGTCCTGTCCGGGAACAACTGAATTCTTCAACTCTATGATCCCATCAATTCCATCATCTTGAATCAACAATTCATCTTTGGAACACATCATACCTTGGCTTTCAATACCTCTGATTACTCCTTTTTTAAGTTTTTCATTAAATGCAGGAACGAACGCACCAACTTTGGCGACAGCGACATAAATTCCAGTTCTTGCATTTTTTGCTCCACAAACAATCTGCAATATCTCGTTTCCTATATCCACTTTACAGACTTGCAATTTGTCAGCATTTGGATGCTTTTCCGCTGATTCTATAAAACCTACAACAAAATTCTCAAATTTTTTGCTATTATCTGTTATTTCTTCAACTTCAATACCTAGCGCTGTTAATTTTTCAGAAATTTCCAAATATGATAAATCTGTTTTTAAATGACTTTTTAACCAATCAAATGTGAACTTCATCGTAGGAGCTTAAAAATAATTACCAATTTTATTTTAGCAAATTCCACAGATATTGTCTTTTGAAAATTATTTAGAATTGGCAAATGATCTTCAATTTATATGTCTAATGAAGACACTAAAATTACAGAGATTATGAAAACACTTGGTTAATCCTGCTTATTTTATGACTTCTTTCACTATTTTAATAGATAACCCAGACTTTTTATCTATTAATAAAGAGTCTAGTTTATTAATCCAATAATTTATTGATTCATAGGATCTTTCAATTCTATTTGAGATATAACTAATAACATTTTCCTTTGCTAAAATTCCGCGCTGCAATAACATTTTTTCTATAATTGAAGTTATTGCTGATTCGTTTGGTTTTTGAATTCTGATAATATTTAATGTTGAGAGACGTGATTTAATATCTTTAAATTTTAAATCCCATTTGTTTGGTGAAGTCGCTGCAGTCATGAGTAAATAAGCATTTTTCTCTTTTATTGTGTTATATATATAAAACAGCAATATATCATCTTTTATCAAATCTGCATCATCAAGAACGAAATATTTTTGCGTATTTTCAGAAGTAACTATGTTATACCACTTATTAAATACATCATCAGAAGCATTTATAATATCCGCATTCAATCTTTCCGCCCAAATTCCAGATAAATGAGTTTTTCCAGAACCTTTTTCACCAACCATACAAACGAAATTATCCTTAATCTTGAATGGCCACTTTTCAAGCCATTCAAAAGCATATAGATTACAATCACTTACAACAAAATCTTTTCTCTTTTTTGAAAAAGCCCAAATAATAGGCAGAGAAAGCTGTTTTATATTTTCATTCATTATTAAGGAATTGTAACAATCATCCCATCTAAATCTTCTGTTATAACGATCTGACAAGCTAATCTGGAGTTCGAATTCCCATTTGGAAGGACTTCTATAAGATCTAATTCTTCCAATGCTGGTTCATTAAGTTTTTTCAGAAATTCTTGTTCAATAAAAACATGACATGTTCCACAAACTCCAGCTCCCCCACATCCTCCAAATAATGGAACATCAGATCTGTTTGCAGCTTCCAATAATGTTTCTCCAACAACAGCTTCAACTGTTATTTCTTTATCTTCTGTTTTAAATATAATTTTTGGCATAATTACTCTCTCGATAATTTAGATATAACATAATCCAACTCTGCATCGGTACAAAGTCCTAAAACTGCAGGACTTTTTGGTTGTAAGGTTGATATAGCTTTATGAGTTTTGTTTTTTATAGATTTAATAGTTGCTTTTGTTGTGCCGATCAATGTACAAATATCTTGCTCAGGTACACTAGGATAATATTTCAATATCCAGGCAATAGCATCAGGTTTCATTTGACGTTTTATTTTAGGAGTATATTTCTTTTGTTTGTTTAAATTTTCAAAATATTCACTAGATTTTAATTGCAATTTCGCTGTTGGATTTGCTTCGCAACGTTTTATCTCTTCCATAGTAAGTTGAGAAGCGACAATTGGATCAAAACCAACCATCTTTGAATCCATATCACCATTTGCTAAAGATTCGATTTCGAGTATATGAATACCGCAAAAATCCGCAATCTGAGAGAAAGTTAATGTTGTATTTTCTATAAGCCATATCGCTGTTGCTTTTGGCATTAATGGTAAATTCATATTTCTCTCCAATCTAATATTTTATAAAATTTAGTTTACATCAAACGCAAATAGGATTTCAAGATCTTTAGCATAACCGGGATTGTTAATCAATCTATATAATGCCTTCCGAAAGCGCTGGAGGTACCTCTGCGGTGTCAATGAAGTTTTCCGGCGAGACCATCTTTCTAATTCACGCTTCGCGTGTGCCACACTTTGTTTATAATATGTCGCAAATCGTGCTCCATTTGCGATATGTCTAAGGATTAATTAACTTCCATCCTATAAGGTAAAAGGGTTTATTGGGATAGGTTTCCTTACGAAAAGTTAATTTCCTATTTCTCCCAAAATCAATCGAAGACCGCTTCTAGATTGATTTTTGAAATTTTTATAGGAAACACCTTGGGACCTTTAATATATGTCGCGTTATTAAGTATGCCTTTTGTTACAACTTTTTATATTATTTTTTTCTTTCCTTTCAAGAAATATAATATATCATAAGAGAGTCACATATGGGGGCCTAAGAGAATAATAAATTAACGAGTATACCATTCTTTTGGGCACCATATCCATTATGAATAAGCTTTAACGCGGATAATAATGCCGATAATGACCACGACTTACTAAAGAAGATATAGAATTCCAGATTCCGTTTTTCCAGTAATTAAAGGAGTACTCAGTAGATTCATGGCACATATCTGCAAAACAATCCGTTAGATAAATTATTTCATTAATTCTATTTTCAGTATAATGAGCCCATTTTAATGAAAATTCTAAATCATCTTCCTTCCATGTATCACAACAGTAAACTTTTCTATTAAATTTCTGTATTTCCTCTTTTATATCTTCGTAGGAAGGTAGTCCAGATACTCCACTTAAAATAGCATCAGCAATGTAGTCAAGAAAAAAGTCCTGACGGGCATAAGAATAAAACTTCGACATAGGTTCCACGCGATCCGGATTAAGTATATCTTTAATAGACATATTGTGGTTTCCAGCAACGTCAGTAACGTCAACAACAGAATATCCTTGTTGAGATCCGCTAACGCTATAGGACTTTTTATATTCTTCATTACGGTAATAATTTGTTTCGAAATCTGTTATTTCGCCGTCAGATAACGGATTTTGTAATCCATTAGATATCTGCTCTTTGAAGTCAGCAAAGGATATAATAAAGAATTTCGGATGGTTTGTCATATAATATAGAAGAACACTACCTAGCTCTCCTGATGCTTTAGCTTCAGGTGATGGAACTATACAATTTAACAAAAGCATAGTTGGTAATAATTTTAAGATTTTCATAATCCTAACAATAAAAAATAAATAACAAATGTATGTTATTATATGTTTATATTGTTGTAAACATTTTTTATTTCTTTTTTAAAAAATATTAATTTAAAAAACTTATAAAATTTTAGAGATTCTTATAAACTTTATAGAACAATTTTGTAACCCAGGAAATATTTTTGTTATTGAAAATATTACACAATATACAGTATAATAAATATATCAGATTAATCCAATTTTTATTAATGAAGTTATTCATTAAATTTTTAGTTTGTTTTTTTATTATTCCGGATTTAAATGCCAATATTTCCAAAAAGGCTGCAATAGTTATTGATTATACAAATGGAAATAAAGTTTTATTTTCAGACAAAGCAACAGCATCAAGATTTCCTGCTTCAATAACAAAACTCATGACTATTTATATCCTTTTTGATCATATAAAAAAGGGCAAAATTACACTTAATACAAAATTTAAAATTTCGAGACTTGCTTGCAAACAAATGCCCTCAAAATTAGGCTTAAAAGTTGGAGAAAAGATAAGTGTTTTAAACCTCATAAAAGCTTTGTTTGTAAAATCTGCAAATGATGCAGCAGTTGTTGCTGCTGAAGGAGTAGCTGGGAGCGTTACAAGATTTTGCAATCTTATGAATCGGAAATGTAAGTCATTAGGTATGATAAATACAAATTTCGTTAATCCTTCCGGGATCCCAAACAAAAAACAAAAAAGCTGCGCGAAAGATCTAGCTCGATTGGGAATGGCTTTATATAAGGATTTTCCACAATACAGAAATTTATTTTGTTTAAAACATTTTAGTTACAAATCACAAAATTATAACACTCATTGCAAAATATTACATTGGTATAAAGGCGCTGATGGAGCTAAAACAGGATATATTAATGCTTCAGGATATAATCTTTTAGTAACAGCCGTAAGATATAGTAAAACAGGAAAAGCAAAACGCCTATTTGTTGTTGTAATGGGAGGAGAAAACGCAAAATCAAGAGATATGTATGCAGCACAACTGATGGATAAATATTTTAAAGATTATCCGATAACAAATAAAACACAAAATTTGAAAAATGCCAAAAATAGTCTTTTTGCTCAAATAGATAAGAAAGAAATTTTGGATCAGATAGTAATAGAAGATGAAGCAATATTTATAGAAAACACTAAAGGAAAACAAAAGATGAACGCCTTGCTTGACAAGCTTTATGAAAACGATGAAGAAGACATAACTGAAGAAGAATCAATACATATTCCGTAACGCTTTGTAAATTATTGACTCATTTATATAGTTGTGTTAAAATATATTTATTATCAATTATTTTTTATTGAATTTATAAAAACTTTAAAATTATTATCAGTTATGCTTTTGTTAAATTACATAGCCCCATGCGAGGCAACTGAGTTGCTTTATGTTGCTTCTTCGATTCCTTCTTTCTTTAAGACAAGTGTTCCTGAGTTGAATAATGATAAACTCACAATAAGCAGTCCTTTGTCTAAAAATGAAATAAATGCATTCAATTCAAAATTCGTTTATGACCCCAGTTATAAAAGCAATTATGAAGAATGCAACAGTATATCTTTGAAAGAGCTGGATAAAGAGCACAGCTGTTTAAATAAAGAATTATTTAGAAATCGGAATATTTCCTCTGAGAAGCAAAATCGTATATCATTCTTACGAATTTACATGAAAGATAGAGTAAGTTTTTACACTCAGCTTTTCCTTAAACGTTTTTTACAAGACGAAATAGAAGTACCTTCTGAGTTATTGCCAAATGGCGACTCTTATCCTGGCTCTTATAAGAATCTAGCTGTAGTAATGAAAAAAAACGGCTATGATAATCAAAAAATCAAAGAACTATATTTTTTAATTAATTTTTTATACGACCATTTTAAAGATCTCATCCCGTCATTTTGTAATCAAAAAATGATATGTCGTCTCAGCGGCATAAACACTATGACAGCGAAATTGAAAGAATTAGTTGATGACAAAATGTAGGATACGAAAAGTTATTGAAGAGAATCGCGGTGCATGGTGTAATATCATAAATACTGTGCACACCCCCTGTCAAAAAGATAATAATAATTCTCAAAAATTCAATAGGCTATAATTTACTCACAATTAACTATCTTATTTGCTAATTATGTCTCTATCATTTGAGTGATTTACACAAAAACTTTGAATGAGCTTAAAAATTTTATATAATTTCTCTTCCATCCCAATATCCTTTCAATAAAAGGAAGTAAAATTAACGAAAAATTTACCTTTTTTTTAGAATTGAAAATAGGGAAGAAATGTTATGAAAACACTTCTCTATAACGTAAATATATCTTTTTAAGGAGGTAAATATGAATAATTTTACAAAATTAATCTTAACAAGTGCTGTCTTTGTGACTTCTGGTTTTGCTGTTACATTATTAGACCCATCGCCTACTGGGACATTACCTAGAACTATCGAAAGTGGAGCAGAAGTTGAAATAAATAGTAGTATATCAATAGCTCAAACTATTACAAATCGCGGGACAATAAAAATTAATAATTCAACAACTCCAATAACAATTTCTCGTGCTTCTGATGATCCAACTTTAATGACTCAAGAAACAGCAATAATAGATAATTGCCCATATATCGCAATAGAAAAAGTTAGTGATCCAATCAAACTTGACAAAAACCCATCATTAACAAAAAACGATATATTGAACGCCAATGAAATAATATATGGTAAAACAACTACAATTGATGGTCAAGAGATAACAGAGAGTGTCAGTCCTGAGAATGTGTACACACTAGCTCAAGATACTGAGGGAAAAACTATTATTGCAGAAACATCAAATCTAATGCTTGATAATACTGAGATAAAATCTACGTCAGATTCTTGGATACTACATACTAAAAATAGTTTTATTACACAAGATGAAAATGACGAATCTACTTCAAGAAGGTTAGATAAACGAGATTTATTATTTTTAGGGAAAGATTCTGAAGAACAAACTGTAATAATCCAAGGAGAGGAAGATGATAGATTTTCTAGTCATATAAATTGTCATTTTGGAAATACCATTAAAAAGAAAGATGGTACCTCAGAGAGTGAATATGCAACGCCTTATAATTTAGAAATTCAAAAATTTGTATATATGGCTGGAAATGTTGAACATTATCAAGGAAATGTTACTTTGGAAAACACTATAGACGAAATAACTCCAACATTAGCATTTGCCTTTGAAGCAAATGTAATACCTGAAACTATGAATATAAAAGTAAAAACTAATGATGGAGAATTAAGGTTTACAAGTACTAAAGGGAAAGTAAATAGTAATATAGATTGTAGTGGGAAAATAATATTCGAACGAAATGCAAAAGACTTGGAAATAGGTGGAAATATAAATACGAATGCAGTCGAATTTCATAACACAGTTACATTAAAATCTGGTGCCAAATTGATAATTGGAAAAGGAGAATGATTACATTATCTTTGTAATAGAGTTGATGGGGGAAAGAAATTTTCCCTTCAACTCCTTCAAAATTTCACTAAAGTTTTTTCAATTCCATATAATTTATTTTAAGGAATCATTTTAAACATAAAATCCATTGACAGAAAGGGTAGATTGTGATAAAAATAAAATTGTAATTAAAAGATAGTTTTTATAAAAATAGGTTTTATATGTTTGCCGTATTGAAAACTGGCGGAAAACAATATGTTGTTAAGCCGGGGGATGTAATTAAAGTCGAGAAAATTGAAGCAGAACCTTCAACTGTTTTATCCTTAGATAATGTTTTATTTACTTCTTCCGATAAAGGAGAAATTTCTATTTCCGAATCCGAAACAAAAGGATCTGTTGTGAAAGCAGAAGTTTTAAAACACGTTCGCAATAAAAAAATTATTGTGTTTAAAAAGAAACGTAGACATAATTACAGACGCAAAAATGGACATCGTCAATGGATGACTGTTTTGAAGATTATGGATATTGCTTTAGGTAATTAAAGGAGAAGAAAATGGCGACAAAGAAAGCTGGCGGTAGTTCGAGAAACGGAAGAGATTCGATAGGAAGAAGACTTGGAGTCAAGAGGTTTGGAGGACAATATGTCCTTGCGGGAACAATTATTGTTCGTCAAAGAGGAACGAAATATAGAACTTGTGATAATGTCGGATTAGGACGTGACCACACTATATATTCTTTAGTTGACGGAACGGTTTTTTTCAAGACAGGACGTGATAACAGAACATATGTTGGAGTAGAACCTCTTGCTTAAAAATTTTTGATAACCTTTTATATTATTTTTCTGTTTAACGGCGTGTCTTTTTAGATTTCGCCGTTTTGTTTTTGGGAGTAATGAACAATGAATACAGTTTGCAAATATCCAACCAAATGGAATCTTGATTGTTTTTATAAATCTATAAATTCTGATGAAATAACTCAAGATAAGGATAATATATCAAAAGAAATTGATGGATTTATTTCTAAATACAAAGGTAATTTACAAATTTCTAATCTTACAAATGCCATTGTTAAGTATGAAGAGATATATAAAGCAGCATCAAAAATAGCTGTTTATTTGGGATTATATTTTCAAATAAAACAAAAAGATGAGAAAGTATCTGCAGCTTATCAAGATATGATGGAGTGGTATACGTATAATTTCTCAAAACTTTGTTGGTTCGAAGTTGAAATCCAAGGTATGAATTATGATGAAATAAAAGAACAGCTGAAAAAAGATAAAATTTTATCTAGCTATAAGGTTTTTATAGATAATATTTTTAAATACAAACCTCATACCTTATCTTCTCAAGAGGAATTTATAATATCAAAATTAGGGATTGTGACGGGAGATACGTGGTATAAATTTCATAATGGCTTACTTTCCAGAATAGAATTTCATTTAGAAGGTGAAAAACTTACTTTGTCAGATATTGTCGAAAAAGCAAATCATGGAAAGACAGAGGAAATAAGAAAGGAAGCATCTATAGCTTTATCACTTAGATTAAAAGAGAATTCTTATGCTTTGGTTTCTGTATTTAATAATATAATTCTTTCCCATAAAACGTATTGCGATTTACGAAAATATACATATCCGGAACAAAAAAGATTTTTAGAAGACGACATAGAAAAATCAGTCGTTGAAACTATGATAAAAACTGTCGAGTCTCATTATGAATCTATATCTCACAGATATTATAAACTGAAAGCAAAAATATTAAAAAAGCCTAAACTTCAATACTGGGATCGTGCAGAAAAAGTTTGTTTATCAGGCCGAGCAGACAAAAAATATACTTATGAAGAAGCAATTGATTTGGTTTTGGATATATTTAAAGATTTTTCACCTAAGTTTTTTGAAATAGTGAAAACAATGGTTAATGAAAGTTGGGTTGACGTTTATCCGAGAGAAGGAAAAGTTTCCGGAGCATTTTCAAGCTCAGCTACTGTTGATACTCATTCTTTCATACTTCTGAATTTTTATGGAACAATAAGAGACATTTTGACAATAGCTCATGAGTTTGGTCACGGAATTCATCAAAAACTCTCTTCAAAAAATAATGAATTAGTATGTAATCCTGGTTTAAATATTTCTGAAACTGCTTCTATATTTGCAGAGAAATTGACTAATAAATATTTACTAAATTCAGAAACTGATTTAAAAAAGAAAATAGAATTGATTTGTTCAAGATTGGACGATGTGATGAGTA
The DNA here is from genome assembly GCA_910588255.1 of uncultured Alphaproteobacteria bacterium. Lineage (GTDB taxonomy): Bacteria > Pseudomonadota > Alphaproteobacteria > RUG11792 > RUG11792 > MGBC162888. The sequence continues at coordinate 20,978 of CAJUOM010000008.1, read as the reverse complement.
CTATTTTTCGACAGATAGCATTTTTCAAATTTGAACAGAGAATTCATGAAATACGTAATGATCATGAACTTTCAGAAAATGACTTAAACAAAGCATGGCGCGAGGAATTGGAAAAATCCCTGGGAGATGGAGTAGAAATAGATAATCACATTGATAATTATTGGGGATATATAACTCATTTTACAAGTTGTCCTTTTTATGTTTATTCATATGCTTTCGGATGTCTTTTTGTTGAAGGATTATTTGCGGAATATGAAAAAACAGGAAAAGATTTTGTTAGCAAATATGAAACGGCGCTTTCTTCAGGAGGAACGAAAAATTATAAGGAAATAGCAGAAATGTTTGGTATAGATCCGACTTCGGAAAATTTTTGGATCTCCGCATTAAAAACAATAGAAAAAGAAATAGATAACCTAGAGGCTCTTTGTGATCAAGCGTTATTTAATTAAAAAATTATTTATTCCATTTTTATTAATAACCATAATATTCGGTATTGTTCAAAATAACTATATCCAAAATAGGTTGATTAATGCTTTTTTACCTAATGGATATATTATTGATATTCCTAAAACGAAAGGTTTTTTTCCGTTTTGTTTTTCTACAACTGAAATAAAGTTAGCTTCAAATGATTTTGATATCAATATTAAAAATCTAAACTTTCAAATTAGTGAGAAATTAACTCATATAAAAAATATCGAAATTGATAAGTTTGAAGTTATAACGAAAAATAATAAATCCGATTTTTCAATTAATAATATTCGTTATTTTTTACTACTATTTGCGCAAAAAATTATAAAAGATATTTCGATCAATAAATTAATGATTGATAAAAAATTATTTCAGAATACCAATTTTCATTATGATAAAACAAAAAAAGAAAGTTATCTGAGCTCTAATATCCCATATGGAAAGATTTCTGCTTCATGGATAATTAATAAAAAACAAATCTCAACAAAATTAAATTTAAATAAAAACTCCATAAATGGTTCTTATGATTTTAAAAATAAACATATAAACTTAAATTATAATTTTAAAAATCAAAATATAAATTTTAATGGTAATTTTATTGACAATGCTTTGGGCGGTGTAATCACTTTGCCTTATGATATAAAATTCGAATCGGATATGTATTTTGAAAATAATTTTCTAAAAGCTAACTTCAAAAATAGAAAATTTGATATTTCTATAAACACACGTTTTGATTTTAATAATCTTTCTATCTTTGTTGACAAAATTACATTCAAAAAAATAATAAATATTAAACCTTTTATCATAAGAGACTTTTCCAAGATTTCAGATATTATAGTACTTTTAAAAAAAGGCATGATAAAAATATCTGGTGTAAATCTTTCAGAAGATAAATTTTCATTGGGGAATATTATTTTTCAAAATATAGATCTTTCACAATTTCCAGAATTAAATTCTGCAGGAATACTCAATGGTACTGCCGATTATAAAAACGATAATGAACTGATAAAATTAAAACTTAATAATGTGTCATATAATTTAATAAATTTCCAGTTTATTGAAATAAATTCAAAATATAATAAAAATAGATTAGAAGGAAAAATTTTATTTAATATTTCAAAATTAAAAAACCAAGCAGATTTCAAAATATCTCTTCAAAATTGGCTGCCTTCGAATATTTCAAAAATCGAAAATGTTTCACGTGGAACATTACATATTGCAGATTACAAATTACAGAATAAACAAATTCTAAGTGGCGATGTTTTTTATGATATCAGAGCTACAGGAAATTTAGGAAATCCTAACTTTAGCGGAGAGATATTCTTAAAAAAAGGAAGCTATATTAACCCTATTTATGGAATATATATAAAAAACATTTCACTCAATGGAAAAATTTCAAAAAATAATTTTCTTATAAATAACATCTTTGCAGAAGATGATTCTAAAAAAAAAGGAAATATAAAAGGAAGTGGACAAATCGATTGGAAAAACACAGGAAATACGCATATTTCTTTGAATATTAATAACTTAAAATTAATAGATCAAAATTACTTCAAAGGCAGGTTATTTGGAGGTTTAAACTTAAACGGAAATATTTTTAAAAACCTCTCGATAACAGGGAAATTATATACGAACGATCCAGTTTTAGACATTTCTGGAATTATTTTGATGGCTTCGAGAAATATTGACATTTTGGACAATGTTTATTCGTCTAATAAATCTACAAAACTTAAGAAAAATAATATCACATCATTTCCTGTAAAAATACCAGTAAATGTCGATTTTAGATTTAATCCAAGTTTAAAAATTATAGGCTTTGGGATAGATAGCATATGGGAAGGCGGAGCTGTTATTAAAGGTGATATTTCCGATATAAAATACGAAATGAACATAAAAATGAAACAAGGAAAAATGGACCTTATTGACAACACTGTTTTCAAATTAAAAAACGGTATTATACACATAAACAATTCTAAAAATGATATATCTCTTTCTGCAGAAAAGAAAATAGAAAAAATAATGGTTGGAGCAAAATTCCAGCAGATTAATGATTCTTCAAAAATTAGTTTTTATTCAAATCCTTATTTATCGGATAAAGATATTATGTCATATATGTTATTTGACAAACCTACAACTGAAATTTCAGCAGGTGAAGGTCTTGCCTTATTTTCTGCAATGAGCAAACTTTCTGGACATTCCAATTTTGATATACTAAATAAAATGAAAACTATATTCGGAATTGATTCTATATCAATAAAGAAAAACACAGACAGCAATAAGAAAGAATATAATGCAATAAGTCTGGGGAAAAAAATAGGGAAATTTAAAGTTTCTATTGATCAAGGAGCTGCCAGTGACACAACAGGAGTTGTTGTGGAAACTGATATTGCAAAAAATGTGAAAATGTCAGTAGATCTAACAGGGCGTGATGCTGCAACGGCAGGTATTTTGTGGAGTAAGCGATATTGAAAAAATATAACATCGCTGTTTTAAGAGATGCTCCAGGGATTTATACTTATCAATTCGATCAAAAACTTGATATAGGACAAATAGTTTCTATAGATTTTAGGAATAAAGAAGAACTGGGAATAGTTTTAGATTCAAAAGACTCTGCTTTTTCAGGAAAAATAAAAAAAATAAAATCTGTTTTTCCCTATAAGATTCTAAATGAATATATAAAATTCGCAAAATTTGTTGCAGAATATAATATTCTAAATTTAGGATCTGTTTTCAAATTAATAGTTCCTTTTTCTGCTGATGAATTGTTATTTCCTGAAAGAAATTCTCAAAAAAATAATGAACTAAAAACAATATCCCTAGAATTAAATGTTGATCAAAAAAGAGCGGTTAATGAGATTTCAAAGTATGTTTCAGAGTTCAAAACAATACTCCTTCATGGCGTAACTGGATCAGGAAAAACGGAAGTCTTCCTCGAAATTGTAAAAAATATCATGAAAAAAAATGAGGGCGCTCGATGTGATAAAATTGATAAGGATATCACATCGAGCGCCCTATCATCAAGTGCGCAGATATTAATTCTAGTTCCAGAAATAGCTTTGTCTATGGGATTGGCTAAAAAGATCTCTGAAAGACTGGGATGTGAAGTATTTTTATGGCATAATTCGATATCAATTGTAAAAAAACGAAAAATCTGGAAAAAAGCAATTGAAGGAGAGAAATTAATTATAGTCGGAGCCAGATCAGCTCTGTTCATTCCCTTTTCTAATTTGAAATTAGTTGTCATAGATGAAGAGCATGACAATTCATTTAAACAAAACGAAAAGGTAATTTATAATGCTAGAGACATGGCCGTCTATTTGGGATATTGCTTAAATATACCAGTTATATTATCTTCTGCAACACCTTCTGTTGAATCCTATAATAATGCTTTATCAGGAAAATACATTTATGTAAGATTGGAGAATAGGTACTTCAAAATGATATCTCCTCCTAAAATTAAATTAATAGATCTAAAAAAAGAAAATCTTAACATCTGCTTAACAAAATCTACAATTGATGAAATAAAAAATTGCATAGAAGAAAAAAACCAAGCATTAATATTTGTCAATAGAAGGGGACATACTCCTAAGATTTTATGCCGAAGTTGTGGGAAAAAGATAATTTGTCCCGGATGTTCGACTTGGTTATGTTATCACGCTGTATTAAATGAGTTTATTTGTCACTATTGCGGATTTAGGACATCACCAAAAAAACAATGTCCAAAATGTAAAGAGGAAACGCTAATTGGAATTGGAACAGGTATAGAAAAGATTTATGAAGAGTGTCTGCAACAATTTCCTGAGGCAAAAATAATGATGCTTTCAAGTGATACAATTAATACCAACAGAAAAATTTCGCAAGCTATTGAAAAAATCCAAAATAAGGAAGTAGATATTATTATTGGAACGCAAATTATCGCAAAAGGGCATAATTTTGGAGGTTTGAAACTTGTTGTTATTCCTGTCTTTGATTCTATGCTATATGGAGAGGATTTCAGATTGACTGAAAAAGCTTTCCAAATGTTATACCAAGTTTCAGGAAGAGCTGGAAGAAGTTCTGAATCAAGTGCCAAAATCATAATTCAAACTTATAATCCTGAAGAATATTTGATAAAAGTTTTTGAAAAAGATAATATTGAGGAATTTTATAAAACAGAAATTAATAACCGAAAACTTCTCAAAATGCCCCCATTTTCCAAAATGATTTCTATAAATTTATCTTCATTATCCGAAGTTGAATTAAAGAATTTTGCAAATAAATTAATTTCCTTTGTCCCTAAAAAAAGTGATATAAAAATACTAGGTCCAATACAGCCTGCGTTATATAAAATAAAATCTCGTTACCGATTAAAAATCATTTTTATTTCTTCTTTTTCTCTGCAAAATTATATCAATAATCTCATTTCAAAAACAAAAATACCAAATTCAATAAAATTTACTTTAGATGTTGATCCTTATGATTTTTACTGATAAAAAATGAAAAATTTTAGATTTTGTAGTATACTGGATCTATCAAAATAATTAAGGCTTTTTCATATGAAAATAAGGATCTTGTCAATATTGTTTTTATTCATGCTGACAATAAGTACCATTTATGCCGATGATTGGTCCTTCGAAGATACTCCATTATATGAAGATGAGTTGGACAATGTTTATGATCCATTGGAGCCTTTTAATAGATTGATGTTTAAGATAAACAATGTTCTAGATAAGGTATTTCTAGTTCCAATTTCAACAGCTTATAAGCATATATTCCCTCAATTTTTACAAATTGGTATTTCAAATTTTACCTCTAACTTTTTCTCGCCAATTACAACAATTAATTTTATTTTACAAGGTGATTCAGAATATGCTACAAAAACTACGTTTCGATTTATTATAAATACTATTTTTGGATTTTTAGGTATGGTTGATGTTGCTTCAAAGTTAGGCCTTGATAAGAAATCAACTTCATTTGGTAATACATTAAAAAAGTGGGGAGCAAAGACCGGACCATATTTAGTTTTACCAATTTTAGGAGGAGGAAGTTTCAGATCTGGAATCGGAAAAATAATACAATTACCTATAGATCCTGTTGCTCAAATATCTTTATTTAATTATAAGAAAAACACAAGACGGAAACTGTATTATATGATTTATGGAGCCGATATAATTGCAAAAAGAGCAACATTACTCAATATAATGATGGAACTTGAAAAAATCTCAGATGATATGTATATAACAACTAGAAATTCAATTATGGCATTAGAAAAATAAGTTTCAATTAAACTAGATGCTCGTGTATTTACATATCTCCATATAATTTCAGTATATTCATTACATTATTTTCATGTTAAGTTCCCAAATTCCAATAGAATTTTAGGTATTTTTTTGGTTTCCAAATCCTCTCAATTAACCTTTTAAATAGAAAATAGGGAAGAAATGTTTTGAAAATGCTTCACTATAGTGTAAATATATCTTTTAAGGAGACAAATATGAATAAACTATTACAAACAAAATCTTTATATTATATACTAGCGTTATGACTAGTGACGATGTATTTATTAGTAGAAGTGAACATATTTGAAATAAAAAAACACTCAAAAGATGACTCATAGTTAAAATCAAATGGCCTTTAAAAACTTTTGTGTAAATCGGAAAAAGAAGAGGATAATATAGAAGAAAAAATAGTGTTAATAAAACTGAAAGGTTATACAATATTCTGAATAATATCGCTGTTTAGGAGTTTGTGTGTGAGATTTGAAGACTTCATAAATTCTATAAAATTTATAAAGTCTCCTTTTTTAGTTTTAAATTCATTACCATATAAGCGGTAAAGATTCAGTGCTAACAGTTGCATTATAATCAACATTGGTAGTTTCTTGACTAACAAAAGGGCTCTCTCTTTTCATATTATCAAAATACGCTTTCTTCTCTTCAGTTTTTATGTACAGTTTTTCATATCTATTCTTTCCCATTAGTTTGTACATCTGCATATCTGATAATACTGCAAGTTCTCTGTTTTTTGCATACTTTGCTTTCCAGCCATTCCAGTCCGATTTTAATCTATAAGTACAAAAGTCAATATTGAATATATCTTTTGCATCATTCTCACACATTTCACGACGATTTTTGCGATCTGCGGGAAGGTCTATTTTTTCTAAAACCGTAAAGCAATCACCACTACCGGTTTTATAATATTTCAATGTCAAACTAGGATTCAATATTATGCCGTTCTTCAAAACAACATAATTTTCAAACGAGACGTTCCCTCTGGAAACAAGTTCCTCAACTTTTGTTTTCATAGAAATATTATTATAAACTGAGGATAAATTCAACTCCTCCTTGACAGTAAAATTTGGCCAAAATATATTCTAGAGATTTTTCTCCGTCTCCATAACAGTCTATTTTAGTAACACAAGTTCTATTTCCCAATAAAGGACCAAATTCTTTACGTAATGCTTGATACCCAGAAGAAGTTTGTATTGGACTTTCCTCATACCTACATTCACCTTCCTCGCCATTAAAAAAATCCTTGCTGTGCGTTTGTTAACGATATAACCGTATATCAGCTAACTAATATTGTTGTTAATGATTTTAACATAATTTACTCCAAAAACACAACTGTTACTAGCAGTATACATTATATTATTAATTATGTCAACACTTTATATTGAAAATATATTAATATAATTCTTTAATCTAAAACTTTTACTTTTACAAATTTCTTTTTCCCAACTGACAGTATAGAGTCACAATTGATAATTTTATCATATGTATCTACGACTTGCTTATTAATCTTGACTCCTTTTCCATCAATTAGTCTTCTAGCCGCTGTAAGACTATTGGCCATATTTGCGAGAACCAATGCCTTGCAAATATTAATCCCTTTTTCCAATTCAAATGTTTCTATACTTTCTAATTCCAATGGATTTTCCGAAAACAATCCCTTTGCAGAATTATTTATATTTTTTAAATCAACCTCAGGATGTACTAGTTTCGTAATAGTATCGGCAAGAACTATTTTTATTTCATTCATTTCCTTCTTTCCAACTAAAAGATCGAATTTTTCTATTTCATCAACATCAATATCACTGAATAATTTCATAAGTTTCACAACATCGCGATCATCAACATTTCTCCAATATTGCCAAAAATCAAACGGGGACATCAAATTTTCATCCATCCAAACAGCGCCCTTTTCTGTCTTTCCCATTTTTTTCCCATTTCCATTTGTCAATAATGGCATAGACATTCCAATAGCTATTTTGCCTGTTTTTCTTCTTATTAAATCAGTTCCTGAAATCATATTTGACCACTGATCAGCACCCCCAATTTGAAGCTTACAATTATAATTCTCAAAAAGATACAAAAAATCATAAGCCTGAAGCAACATATAATTAAATTCTAGAAAACTTAAATGTTGCCGACGTTCCAAACGATTGCTGACACTGTCCATGGAAAGCATTTTATTAACCGAAAACAAAGGGCCATAATCTCTCAGAAACTCCATATAATTTATTTTAGATATCCAATCGTCGTTATTTAACAATATCGCAGGATTATCACAATTTTCGAATTTTATTAGCTTTTTCAATTTCGAGATTATAGAATTCATATTATCCAAAACAGTGACATAATCAAGCATGACACGTTCTTTATCCTTCCATGTTGGATCCCCAATTTTACTTGTTGCCCCTCCGGCTATAATAATTGGCTTTATTCCTAAAGCTTGAAGTTTATTGATCAATCTTATCCATAAAAGATGCCCAATATGAAGACTTTTTGCAGTTGGATCAAAGCCAACATATAGAACTATTTCTTCGTTTCCACAAAATAAATCATCTAACGCCTTGGAATCTGTTATTTGATATATAAAACCTCGACGACTTAAATCATTTAATATAGGTGATAAAAATTCAGTCTTCATTTTCTCTTATTGATATCTTTTTCTTTTAGAATATCAAATTATGCAATATTCTTCCAGCATTGTTATTGTCTTTACTAAAAAATGATTGAAAAAAACCTTCACGTGCAACACGTGATATAATACCAGAGATACCGTACGCCGTACATTCTAAAAACAAACATAGTTATTATCTTGAACCATACTTAAAACACTATATTATACAAGAATGATATTATTAAACATTTAATTATCATTATTTAAAAATATATCTATTTTATTTTCATCAAAATATTTTTTAAATAAACGATCAAACAATCCAGCATTATCTCTTTTTTGATGACTTATTCCTTTCTTTACAAAAAAATAACTTTTTAAAACAGGCCCATTTACAAGTTTAACAACCTGTTGTAAATTATTATAACCATAATATGCATCCTGATGATCTGAAGCTGAACCTATCCCTAGTCCTTCCGAAATCATTTTTGTTATTAAATCTCTTGATTGAGAAAGAATAGTTGGAGTTAATTTCGGAAGCCCATACTCATTTCCTAACAAATGCCAATTGGTTACTTCTGGTCTATCTTTTCCTGAATAAGCTATAATTTTATGTGTCACAATATTATTAAGAGTGGGAATTCCATATTTATCAATATAATCATCACTAGCATATAACCCATATCTATATTCAATATACCATAACTTATCATATTCTGGAAGATTCCTTTCACTACACCAAAAGATTATAGTCGACTTTTCTATAATTTCATCAGTCAATTTGTCATCTACTAAAATCACCAATCTTAATCCTGGATGAAATTTATTAAATCCTCTAATACACTCTAATGCCCAAGTATACGCACTGTCTCTTGCAATACCTATAACTATATAATTATCAGATTCATAAGCATTACATTCATCAGAAATATTTATTCCTTCTTTTACATTCTGTAAACTTCTTTTGGCATAGGGATAAAAATTTCTTCCAAATTCTGTAAGAATATACTTTCCTTGAATTTTTTTTATTATTTTATGCCCAATCTCAGACTCCATATTTCGTATCTGTAAAAGAAACTTTTCTACGGGAACTTCTATAGGTATTTCATTAGTCTCTGCAAATTGTATAAAATTACCGAATTCTTTTATCATTTAATCCTTCTCATAAATAATTTCCAAATCAAACCTCTGCAACATACAAAGTAACTTTGTCTCTATTTCATCTATACACTCTTGATAAATTTCAGGAAGTTTTTTACGAACAGCAAAAGTTATTAGAAAAGGAGGGCCTTCCAAGTTTGGCAAAACTCTAACTACATTCTTTCTTTCCCCCACCTGATAATGCATAACAGAACCAATCCCCAAATCAGCACTTATAGTTGACAACATAACAGCCTGAGAATTTACTAAAATTGCAGGAGTTATTGAGAATCCCATATATTTTTCAGAAAGATGCCAATTTATACACGAATAACTTTCTGAGTCGAATGAATCCCCTACTCCTAAAATAGAATGATTTAGTAAATCTTCTTTTTCAACAGGAGTATTCCTCGTATCAAGAAGATATCTTTCAGAAGCATATAATCCTTGCCCTACTCGAACAGACCATAATTTTCTATAAAATAAATTACTTCCTCCAGATAATCTATCAAAAATTACGTGTAACCCTGTATTAAAAATACTATCATCGTTATCAGAACTGAACAATCTTAACTTAAATTTTTGATATCTTTTTTGATTTTCAATATCAGTAATTAAAGGTAAGAGGAAATTTTTGCTGCTTAATATATCCGATTTTACATTAATGGTTGTCTTATCATCTTGCGTATTGATATTGTCTAAAAATCCAGTTAACAAACTATCTACAAATTTTCTTGCCAAACGCAGGAAAGTTTTTCCAGTTTGCGTTAAATTATCTCTAGAAGGATAATCTAAATCCTCAAATAAATCCCCTCCTAAAAAATCTCCTAATGTAGTTAGTAAATTGCGCATATCGAAATATGTTAGTGAAAACTCTTTAAGAGTGCGTTCATAACCCGAATCACAAATCTTTATAAAAAAAGCAAAACTGAAAAAATCCACGTTTCAATAATTTATAGAGCAATCTCATATATGATCATTTAATTTCATATGTTATTGCAATTAGAAAATATTTTATTTTTTCTAATATAATTAGAATTCAAATAAGACTATCTTTCATTAAATCAAAGAAATTCGCAATGTCTTCCGTTCTATTTTTTTCATTCTTCCATTTTTTCAAAATTACGATTTTTCCGTCAGGTTTGATTTTTACACTGTTCTTAGAATTCAAGAAACCCAGTAGTTTTTCAGAATTATTACATTTATTATTAAAAAACGAAAACGTAAACCCAAATGGCCCCACATCTATTTTATCTATATTCAAATCAAAGCAAATTAATTTGATTTTTATCAAGGTTAACAAGTTTCGAAGTTCTATAGGAATGACACCAAATCTATCTGAAAGTTCGTATTCTATATTAAATATTTCACTTTTATCTTTAATATTACCTATTCTTCTATAAATTTCCAATCTCAAATCAGAATCAGAGATATAATAATCTGGAATCAATGTTGGTACAGCAAGATTTATTTGTATTTCTTTTTTTCCAAATTCATCCAAATCACAACCTGATTGCAGCATCAGAATCGATTCTTGCAGCATTGACTGATAAAGTTCAACTCCTACTTCTTTTATATATCCTGATTGTTCTTCCCCTAATAAATTCCCAGCTCCCCGAATATCCAAATCACGGTTAGCTAATGTAAATCCGGATCCAAGTTTATTAAGATTATTTAAAACTTCGAGTCTCTTTTTTGCATTCTCTGTTAATTCTCTATTATTATCCAAAAGAAAATAAGCATACGCTTGTCTTTTCGAACGCCCTACTCTTCCCCTCAATTGATAAAGTTGAGAAAGGCCAAACAAATCAAAACGATGAATCAGAATAGCATTGGCATTTGGTATATCAATTCCAGAATCTATAATATTTGTTGAAATAAGAACATTTATCTTACAATCACAAAAATCACACAATACTTTTTCAATATCTTCTGATTTGCCATGTACTGTTTTGACAATTAATTCAGAAACAGTTTTTGAAACAAATTTAAAGACACTCTCTAAAAATTCAACTCTAGGAGTCACAAAAAATACTTGCCCTCCTACTCTAACCTCTCGTTCTATTGCTTCTTTTATTGTATTTTTTTCAAATTCACAAACAATAGTTCTGACTGGAAGTCTATCAATTGGAGGAGTAATAATCATACTCAGATCTTTCACTCCAGAAATCGCTAATTGTAAAGTTCTTGGAATCGGAGTTGCACTCAAAGTAATAAAGTGTGCTTTTTCATAACGCTTTTTCAAATATTCCTTTTGTTTTACACCAAAATGTTGTTCTTCATCAATTATAACCAAGCCTAAATCATGAAATTTTATCTTTTCTGATAAAATTGCATGTGTTGTTATAACGATTCTTACATTTCCGAGCGATATATCATTAATATTCTTCTTTAACTCAGAACTTGAAATAAATCTAGACAACTGGCAGATGTTTATTCCAAATCCTTCAAATCTTTTCAGAAAATTTTTATAATGCTGGGAAGTTAATATAGTAGTTGGCGCCATCAAAACAACTTGTTTCCCAGAAGAAGCAACTATAAAAGCGGCCCTCATAGCTACTTCAGTTTTCCCAAAACCAACATCTCCACAAATCAATCTATCCATTGGAATGTTATTTGTCAAATCCCGTTCTATATCTTCAATTGCTGAAATTTGATCATTTGTTTCTATATAACCAAAACGTTTGCAAAATTCTTCATAATTTTCAGGAATATCAAAAGGTTCACAAGTATTAAGTTTTCTTTTAGCTGATAATCTCAACAGATCATTAGCTATTATCAATAATTTTTTACGTACATTATTTTTCCTATTTGTCCAATTGTTGCTTTTCAAAGCATCAAGCAAATTCTCAGAAGCAGACTCTCCATATCTTGTAATCAGTGATATATTTTCAACAGGAACATATAATCTGTCGTTATTTCTATATCTTAAATTTAAAAAATCATGTGAAATTCCGGAAATATCGAGGTTAATCAAGCCTTCAAAAACAGCTAATCCATGCTTTTCATGGATTACAAAATCATTAACGGATAATGCAGAATAGTCTTTAAAAATATCACGAGATGCCTTTTGGCTAGATAATTTTAAATCTGAACCAAATAATTCTTTTTCCGTAAAAATCATCAAATCTTTATATAAAAATCCAGATTCCAAATTTGAAATTATTACATTTATTTTATCTTCAACAGCATCAGTAAAAAAATCTATTTTATTTATATTTTGTCCATTTAGTATTTCAGAAAATATATTAAAAGCACCATTCGATTTAAGGGATACTACTATCTTCCTATCAAAAGATTTTTTCCATTTCCAAAGATCTTCTTTTTTTCTTATGTTATAAACTTGGTCATGATTTTTAAACAGTGGTGAATCTAAAAAATGATTAGTTTTTAAAACATCAAAGTTTTTTAAAGCAAAATTAACAGAATCTGTAAAAAGCTCATCTGGTGGAAATGTTTCCTTAGTTCTCGAAAATTTTTCTTTTGCAAATTCGAAAAAAGTTTTATTATATTTTTCTAATTCAAAATCAAAAACAAATTTTGTATTTTTCGGAATATAATCAATTATACAAGATAATTTTTCATGGAAACAATTCGAATACCATTCAATCCCAGGGAAATAATTCCCATTTTCAAGCATTTCTTTTATATATGGGTTATTAAAAGTATATTTCTCATAAAAATACTGTTTTGCTTTATCGTTTAAAATTATCTCTGAACATTTCGTTATTAAGAGAGCTTCTAATTCATTTGTTGATATTTGAGAATCTGGATCAAATTGTTTTATAAATTCAACTTCATCTCCGAAAAAATCAATTCTCACGGGATATTTGTAACTTGGAACAAAAACATCAATTATCCCTCCACGAACAGAAAATTCACCAGCATTTTTAACAACCCCAGAATTTAAATATCCAAATTCTGTCAATGTATTTTTCAAAGAAGAAATTGAAATTTTTAAAGACCTCTTTACACATAAAATCTCTTCAAAATAAGATTTTGGTGGAATTTTATAATTAAACGCAGGCAATGTAGAAACAACTATTTTTCTTTCATTCAATAGAATATCATTCAAAGCTGAAGCTCTATCCACAAAAATTTTGTAATCACAAAGTGTAGAATCATATAAATCTGATTCAAAGAAATCCAGATAAATTATCTTATATCTCTTTTGTGTTTTCTTTAATAATGAGAAGATATATTTTGCACGTTTTGTTTCTGAAAATATAAAAAATAACGAATTAATATTCTCAGGAAAATCGCAAAAGGGAAGCCTTTCTGCAGGAATCCCTTCTAAATTATCAAAAGTCATTGTTAAAAACTATTTATTGTTTTCTTTCTCTGTAAAATCTAGTGTTGTTGCTATCATCATCTGAGAACCACCACGAACCACAATAAAAGGTATTGGCCGATTTCGATTATTTTTATTTTTCAAAATACCATCTATAATACCTTTCAACTGAGAAACATTTGTGATTTGTTTATTATCTGCAGATATAAATCCATCTCCAGGTTTAAAAACTGGTCCATAAAAGGACGATCCACTATCTTCCTCAACTTTTGTTACAATTACCTTTACATTTTTCGGATAATCCGATTTATATTGTTCTGGTAATGCTGAAACAGTTATTCCAAGAGACTCAATATTCATCTCCTTGATTGTTTCAGAATTTCCGTTTTCTTCAGGTACTTTGGAATCTAATTCTCCATCTTTCATAGCTTTTTCAAAATCACCAACTTTTACGGAAAGTTCTACTTCACCCCAATTTGAACCTTCTTTCTGTCTCCAGACTTTTAATTTCACGGATTTTCCTATTTCTGCTGTTCCTACAGCGCTTTGAAGAGAACAATTTTCTGTAATCTTTTTCCCATTAAATTCAATAATTATATCTCCAACCTTTATACCACATTTCGCTGCAGGTCCGTTTGAAACAACTCTTGCAACATAAGCTCCAAAAACTTTTGAAGATTCTAATGAATGTTTTGCTAAACCAACACTCTCAGCTTGTTTTGCATAAACAGAATGCACTTCTGCTCCAAGCCATCCTCTGAATGTTCGTTTAAATTTTATAAGTTGTTCCACGGTAATCTTTGCAATATTAGAAGGAATGGCAAATCCAATACCTATGTTGCCACCACTTGTAGAAAATATAGCATTGTTTATACCGATAACTTCTCCATAAATATTTAATAAACATCCACCTGAATTTCCAAGATTTATTGGGGCACTGTGTTGAATAAAATCATCAACGAAGTTTAATGACGGCATCCCCATGGATAAATTTCGGCCTTTTGCTGAAACGATACCGTTTGTCACAGTACTTCCTAATCCAAAAGGATTCCCTATTGCAACGACAAAATTTCCCTCATTTAATTTGTCAGAATCTCCCCATTTGACAGGCTGCAATTTTTCAATATTAAAATCTAAATTATTTAAATCTACACACAAAACTGCTATGTCTGTTCTAGAATCAACTGCATGAATAGTTGCAGGCAATTCTGTTTTGTCAGAAAGAGAAACTATTATTTTTTTGGATTTTTCCACAACATGATTATTAGTTACCACATATGCTCTTTTCGCCTTTTTATCAACTTGTACTATAAATCCTGATCCTAATGCATTTGCTTTTCTCAATTTTTGCTTTTTTTGTGGGGCGTCAAAGAAATCTTTAAATATATCATCGAATGGAAATCCTTTAAATATATCTGGGATACTTTGTCTTTCTGTATTTTCCACAAGCTGCATCGTTGCAACATTTACGACTGAATGCATAGCTTTTTTGGCAACATTTTCAAATCCTTTTTCAAATGAAATAGGTCCAGTTTTGATTGGTGTTTCTGTAATTTCTACTTTTTCTGGTTTTTCGATAATTTTCTCATCCACTTTTGGCGGTTCATTTGAATTGATATTTTCATCAACAGATGTGTGATAAAAATTTTTCATGAAAAAATCACGTCCGAAATTATCCCAGGAATAAATAATTCCACATACGGCTATTACATACAAAACAATTCTAAAAAGTTTCATTTTTAATAACTAAAAACAATCCGCTTTTTTTATTCTATCACAAAATCATTATTAGTTTAATCTATAAAAATAATCAAAAAATGCTTTTCTAATTCATAATGTCTACCGAAAACGCTATAGGTACCTCTGCGGTGTCATCAGCCGTTTGCCGGTGAGGCCTTCTTTATAATTCACGCTTCGTGCAGTGACTTATTTTGATAGGTTAATTGTAAAGTCACAACTTCTTCAATATGGTTTTAGGTTAATTAACATCCATCCCTAAGGTGGAAGGGGTTATGGGAATAACTTTTCTTATGAAAAGTTGGCTTTAATTTGTCAAAAATTAATCGAAGGCGGCTTCTGAATTAATTTTTGAAGTTTCTCTTCTTAGCTGACGCTTTAGAGAGGTTGAGTCCGCTGTTTGTTACAACTGCTTTTATAATATAGTGTATGAGAGTTACATATGAGGACGCGCGGCGTGTGGTAAAATTAATGAGCATACCACACGCCGCGCGTCTGAATATCCTCTATTTTTAGTATATTCTCACTCTTCTTCCAAGTCAAATTCTAAAAAGTCCCATAAAATTTTAGGTATTTTTGCAGGCTTTTTGCGTGATAGCTTACAGTATCCTTCAAATAAAAATATAATTAATGGAAAATTAACTTTTTAGAATTGAAAATAGGGAAGAAAAGTTTTAAAAACACTCCCCTATAACGTAAATATATCTTTTTAAGGAGGTAAATATGAATAAATTATTACAAACAACTTTAATGTCAGGAGCCACGTTAACAATTGGAGAAGTTGAAACAAATTCGGGAAGCTAATATATAATGAGCGCCGTGCATATAGTATACGCGGTGCTCTAAATCTATATTTTATTGTGAACTTGATAAAATATTTTTTATATGTTATAATAAAATTGTTATTTTATAACTATAGTGATAAACGGTTTACAAAATAGGTTTTATGGACCAGGGGGCAGTACCCTGCGTCTCCACCAAAAATACATGGGGACGAAATAGGATCGACATAAAACAATAAAGGTAGATTTTTCACTCGGCATAGTACCATCGTTATCGGGCTGATTTTAATAAATGCCAATTTGAATAGAAAAGGCAAAAAACTCGCAGCAAACCTTAACAGGAGAGCTGTCGTTGCAAAAGCTGCTTAATCTGCCTGTAATAGGATTTTAACAGAATTTGTGACTACTGTTAATCAGTAGAGTTTGCGGCTTTGGGGAATGCCGAGCAACAGAAATTCCCCTTTATTTTTTGGAGTTTTTTGTGGCAAAAAAATTAGAGTATAATTTCCTTATTAAGAAAGCATCTATATCAATAGTAAAAGAAATTTTAACACAAATTTCTACAGAAGGACTCTATAAAAAACAACATATTTATATTACATTTTCATTAAATCACCCTGGAGTGAAAATATCAAAACTTTTAAAGGATGATTTTGACGACGAAATGACAATAGTTTTGCAATATGAATTTTGGGATCTTGTTATTGATAATTATGGCTTTTCAGTCAGTCTAGCTTTTGAACATTCTGATGAGACATTGTATATACCATTTTCATCATTGATATCCGTTAGCGATCCTTCCGAAGATTTTTGTCTAGATTTCACACCTGATTTCTCGGATATTCCTACAAAAACCTCAAAAATTGAAAAAAAAGAAACTAATAATATTATATCATTCAGCACATTTAAAAAGGATAAATAGAATCAAGTGAATAATATAGATTGCAGAAAATTGATAGAATCTGTATTAGAAAATGAAATTTCAAAAATCGAAATTCTAAATGATTATTTATATATCACTATATACCCGAATACAGTTCTAAGATCTTTGTCAATATTAAATTCCAATATGCAACTTTCATTTCAAACATTAATCGATTGTTTTGCTGTAGATTATTTAAAACAACGAGGAGTATTTACTATATTTTATCAATTACATAGTTATAAAATTGATAAAACAATATTTATAAAAACTGATGCTTTGGAAGATGATAATGTTCAGAGTGTAAGTATGCTGTTTCCAAATGCAAATTGGTATGAAAGGGAAATTTTCGATATGTTTGGAATAAAGTTTTTTGATCACCCAGATTTAAGGCGAATCTTAAATCATCACACGGATAAACACTTTCTGTTACGTAAGGAATAATTTTTCTATACAAATTTCGAGATTTGTCTCATAGCCTCAGATAATCCAATAGCGGCACTTATTGCAACATTGAGTGATCTTGAATTATTTTTCATAGGAATCAAGACCCTTGCATTACATGCATTAAAAACCTCATCGGGAACTCCTGCGCTTTCCCTTCCCAGCATTATACAATCTGTTGAAATGTATTCAAAAGCATAATATAAAGTTGTTGCCTTAGTATCTAGTAAGATTATCCTGCCGTTATAATTCTTTTTAAATTCAAAGAAAGAAGTGTGTAATTTGATGTCTGTTTTGTTTATATAGTCCATTCCTGCTCTTTTGAATCCTTTATCTGATAACACAAAAGAAGTAGGTTCTATAATATTCAAAGTCACATCAAAACATGTACATAACCTTGCTATTGTTCCAGCATTTTGAGCTATCTCTGGTTCAAACAAACAAACTTCCATTCTTTTTCACTTTCATATAAACAGGAATTCCAAACAGGAGCATAGTAATAACAGCTGAAAAATTAAACGGATCTGATTTGAATAATATCAGAGTACAAAAAGAAAAAGCCAAGAGGGTTATAAGAATTTGAAACAAAGATTTTGTTTTTGATGATTTCATGAATTTTACATATGCCAAAACTGCCATTATATAAAGAACTATATATATAATCACTGACATATCAAGGAACTTCCCAATCTTATCTCCAAACAATGGAGATTTTTGAAGAAATAAAATAGCAATCGTTCCAAACGTTCCCGTCCATAATGCATTTGATGGAGCTCCGTATTTATTAAGCTTTTTGAAAAATGAAGGCAACATATTTTCTTCTGATGCTGATTTTGCAATTTGTCCACTGAAAAATACCCAGGCATTTAAAGATCCATAACACATAATGAAAGTCAAGAATCCGATTAATTTATCAAATGATCCTCCAAACAAAACAACCATTACTTTTGCAAATGGAGCAGGAATATTTTCCAATTCAGCAGGAGAAATCACACCAAAAATAGAAACTGTATTAAGTATACTTATGAAAGCAACAAAAGTTGTTCCTAAGATTATCGCAAGAGGAATCGTTCTTTTAGGATTTTTGACTATTCCAGCCGGTGAGGTTCCTCCTTCAAGACCCACAAACCCCCAAAATGATAATATCGTTGCCTGTATAACAGTTTCACTTGGAGACATATTAATTGGGGTTAATTCTTTAAAATTTTCTATATTAAGATTTGGCAAAGCAAAAAGAGGAATTATAAAAAGCGGAAGCATCTTAAAGACTGTTAATATAAAATCTAATTTTCCTGCCGTTTTTACACCTCGTGAATTCACAAATGTTAATGAAACGACCATCAATATTTCAAAAATTAATTTTATAAATGGCGGAATATCTCCAACAAATGACATCAAATAATAAATCGCAGTTGCTATTAAAATAGGGTTACATGCCCATGATGCACACCAATAAATCCATGTGACAAAAAAACCTATTTCTTCTCCAAAAAACATCCTTGCATAAATGTGAGGCCCTCCTGCTTTTGAAGTTTTTATACATAAGAACGAAAACACAATAGTAATAAGTATTGCGCCAAGTCCTCCAAGCATCCAACCTAAAATCCCTAAAGTCCTGAAATGAGCCAATTGACTTGGAAGCAGAAATATACTAGCCCCCAATTGCGCACTAACAACAATAGAAGCCAAAGACCAAAAACCGATTTTTGATTGGGAATTATTACTACTCATAAAAACCTAAAAAATGGCTCCTTGGGGCGGACTCGAACCGCCGACCCAGTGGTTAACAGCCACTTGCTCTACCGACTGAGCTACCAAGGAATACCATAATTTATTTATATCATGTTTAATTTTTTTTGACAAGAACTTTTTTCAAAATAATTTAATCTCCTTATCCGATAATAATTTTCACATAAAAACAATTATTTGAAATAAAATTATTGAAACACAAAAATGTTTGTATTAAAATAATTACATGCATTTAATTTAGAGGAATTTATTTTTATGAAATTTCCAAAAATATTAATAATAATGGTTTCATTGTTTAACATGAACACATCATATAGTGAAACAACTGTCAACCCAAATCCACTTGGACAACCATTGTCCAAATCTGGAACTTTAGCAAGAGCAATAGAAACTGATGATGTTGCTAGCATTGAACAACTTTTTTCCCAACCGGATTTTCCTACAGAAATAAGCTTGGTTGATGAATACGAGCTCTATTGCGATGAGGATTTTGATGTTGTACCTCTTATAGATGCTGCAGCATTTTTTAACTCTATTAACGTGTTTAAATTTCTACTCCAAAATGATAAGAACTTATCACCAACTATTCAAACTATGAACATGTTTTCGATGTATCGACATAATAATTATGAGATATTCCGCCTTTGTGAACAATATAAAGTAACACCTAATGATAATACTTTGTTTTATTCATTTAACAGTCTTAATATTGATCTTTTTGCATATATTAACACGCATTATCAAAATTTATACACCTTTGAATACTTTGCAAGAATTTCATGTTACACTCCCGACATAGTAAATGGAGGTGTATCCATTTGTGGTAAAAAATTTGGAGATATACGTAAACAATTTGTAGAAAACTATCCGATTGTTTTTGAAAGTTTCTTAAGAAGTGATACAAACAATTTACTTAGATTTGAAGAAGTACTAGGAAAATATTTTAGACTATCAAGTTATCCTTTTAAGGAAAAAATAGAATTACCAATCTTTGAACGATATAGCAGGTCTTCATTTCCTGGTCATACTATTGAAGATGCTATGTTGAAAACAGCTGCAGATATTTTTAAAGGAAACAAGCTGTCTTTTCATGATGTTTCAAAAGCACTTATAAAGATTTTTGAAGATAACGAACTTGTACAAAATCATTTGGAAACAATATATGATGAAGCTTATGAATTCGGAGTAATGGATTTTTTTGATATACTCGAAATATTAGAAAAAGATCATTTTTATAAAAATTGTTTTGAACAAACATTTAAAGTCTATCCAAATTATGACTTTTGGAAAAGTTGGATTGATGAAATGGGTAACGCTTATTTTTGCTGTGACTTTATTCGGAGCGAACTCGAAAAATATAAAGCTTAGTCAAAGGATTTCATCATTTGATACTAAAGACTTCTTTGAAGCAATAGAAGAGTAGAATTTTTCACATGTAAAACATTATTAAAAAGTCCCATAAAATTTTATGGGACTTTTTTGTTTTTGACATATAGGAATCAAGTTATGTATCCTGAAATTATGAGGTATTCAGGCGCGCGGCGTGTGGTATAATATCAAAGAT
>CAJUOM010000007.1 GCA_910588255.1 uncultured Alphaproteobacteria bacterium | reverse complement strand
AGAGTAACAACTTCATCTATAGCTCTCAAAACGGTTTGGTATATAACTTTTCTTTCGAAAAATATTATAAAGCGTGAGAGTCATTTAAGTGCGCGGCGTGTGGTATCCTCGATATTTTACCACACGCCGCGCACTTAAATATCTTCTATATTTTCAGTATAATATGTCACATCTTTCACATGTCAAATTCTAAAAAGTCCCATAAAATTTTAGAGATTTTTGTAGAGATTACAATTTTATTTCCATACAATTAATTTATTAGCATCCTTGAGAAATATATTCAAAATCAGGTAAGTCTGTTTTAGAAAACATATTTCTGTAATCTAAAATCACAGGTTTTTCATTTTGTTTTTTATTCATTAATTCTGAAATTTTTTTGAAGTCTAAAGTCATAAATTCTGCCCAATTTGTCATAATAACGACGATATCGCTTTGATTTGCTGCATCATAAGCAGATTCTTCCAAATGAAATTTTTCGTTTTCCAGTATCTCTTGAGGAATTTTCTTTATTTCTTTCGATTTTAAACCATATGCGGGATCATAAACTGAAACATCCAGTCCTTCAGAAAGTAAATCTCTAATAACAAATATGCTTGCAGATTCTCTTATATCACTTGTTAAAGGCTTGAATGACAATCCGAATATAGCTACTTTTTTATTTATAATACCTTCATTATCTTGAATGATATTTATGATGCGGCCTTTTATTGATGATATTCTTTTTGTATTTGCGGATATTACACTATTTAAGATATTTAAATCTAATCCCAAATTATTAGCTGTGTTAGCTAAAATTCTAATTGTTCTAGGATAAGATGTTCCTCCAAATCCGGGGGTTATTTGAAATGCCTTATATCCAATCCCTTGATCTAAAGCTATTCCTCTTATGACCGTATTTACATTCTCTCCCACTCGATCACAAAGTTCAGCAATCTCATTTATAAAAGTCATTTTTGTTGTAATGAAAGCTATCGTTGCTGCACGTATGAGCTCAGCTGATTCAAAATTCGTAAATATAAAAGGAACACCTAAATTTACTAATGAAGCATAAAGGTTCAAAGTTAATTTTTTCGCTTCTTTCGAATTTTCATTTTCTAAACCCACAAGAACTCTGTTGGAATTGATAAAATCATGGATTGCGGATCCTTCTCTTAAGAAGCTTGGATTAGCAATAATATCATAATGCTTTCCCGGAGTTAAATCGGGACGCATGAAACGTATATTATTTGCAATAATCGTGCAAGTTCCAACAGGAATACTCGTTTTTATAAAAATACCGATATATTTATCAGCTGTCAAAGACATAGCTATTTCTTGTATTACTTCGTGTAAAAATGTTAAATCGGAATCAGGACCATTTGGAGTCGTTGTTGCAACAGAAATAACTATGGCATCCACATCATTTATATTATCCTCTATCGTCTCTGAAAAATGAATGACCCCATTTTTTATGTGCTTTCGCAAGCCTGATTCAAGTCCAATTTCTGAAGACGCAGAAATTCCTTTTTTTAATAGTTCTAATCTATCTTTATCTTTTTCTATAAGAAGAACATCAAACCCGAATTCGCAATAACAAACAGCAGATGTTAATCCAACGTAACCACCGCCAATAACCGCTACTTTCATTAAATTAGCCTATTAATCTCCATATATGTTATAATAACATAATAAGAAAGTTTGAGCAATATATACAAAATTTTATGCAATTTTCCTTGTATATTATTTCAACACCAATTGGAAATTTGAAAGATATAACAAAAAGGGCCATAGAAATTTTAGGGGAAGTTGATTATGTTTTATGTGAAGATACGCGTGTTTCATCAAAATTATTGCAAAACCTTGGATTGAAGGTTAAGTTTATAGTATATAATGATCATAATGCAAGTGAAATTATCCCGCATGTATTAAATTTGATCTCAGAAAAAAATGCTGTGTTTGCTTTAATTTCAGATGCAGGAACTCCCCTTGTTTCGGATCCCGGATATAAGTTAGTTAACACCTGCATAAAAAATGATATAAAATACACAGTTATTCCGGGGGCTTGTTCTGTTATATCTGCTTTAACCCTTTCAGGATTACCAAGTGATAAATTTTCATTTATCGGATTTGCGGACATAAAGAAATTTGAGGAATTTGAAAACGTAAACTCTACTTTAATTTTTTTTGAATCGCCAAATAGAATTCTGAAAACACTTCAGAATATGAAAATATATTTTAAGAATCGACTTATAGCTATTGTCAGAGAGATTACGAAAGTATATGAAGAAGTTTTACGAGGAGATATAGATTTTTTGATAGATCACTTTTCAAAAAATCCTCCCAAAGGCGAGTTTGTTATTTTGGTTTCTCCCCCTATTCAAGATGATAATGAGAAGATAAATTCTCTTAAACCCTTGATTAACGCTCTGTTTGATAAATTTTCAAAAAAAGATCTTAGCGATTTGTTGTCAAAATGTTTTAAAATCAGTAAAAATAGTTTGTATAACTTTCTATTAAATTATAAAGGAGAAAAAGATGATTAGGTCAATTTTATTTAATTTCATTTTCTGGCCGATTTTTATATTATATCTGACTTTGTTATATCCCATAATTTATTTTTCTTCCGCAAAAACTACCTTACATCTGGCGTATATCCCCGTTACGAAATGGTTGTTTTTTTGTTTAAAACATTTTGCAAAAATAGATTATAAAATTTTAAACAAAAATAAAATTCCTGAAGGGCAAATTATAATAGGATGTAATCATCAATCAGCCTGGGAAACTTTTGTATTTTCAATGCTTTTCGATAATTTGGTCCCTGTTGTTAAAAAAGAATTATTAAAAAAGCCGATTGCGGGAATATACATGAAAAGACTGGAATGTATACCTGTTGACAGAGAATCACCTGTAAAAGCTATAAAGACTTTAATAAAATACTCAAAAGAGGCATATGCCAAGGGAAAGTCTATATTAATTTTTCCAAATGGAACAAGAGCCTCAGATGAAGAGCATACTGAATACAAAAGTGGAATTTATGCAATCTATCGATCTTTAGGCATTCCTGTTGTTCCAGCCCATGTTAATTCAGGAAAATATTGGCCAAGAAACTCTTTTAAGAAAAATCCCGGAACAATCATATTGGATTTTAAGGATCATATATATCCGGGATTGAGTAAAGATGAATTCTTTAAAGAATTCGAAGAAAAATTATTAAACTAAATAACCAAACTTCCTTTAACAGTGACATTCGATAGATCTTGAGGATTTTTTGCTATGATAATCGTATTTTCAGGAATAACTGTTCCTTCAGCAAATTCAACTTGATCATATATCGCATCTCTTGGAAACACAGCATTTTCTCCTTCAAATCTTATCATAGGTCTTGGTATTCTATATTCTGAATTATCACCCTTAAATGTTATCCTTCCTTTTCCTCGAAGATCCAAAGGTGTTTCTCCTTTTATTGAAAAGTTCACCACAACATTTTCTCCTTCTTGAATTTCATAAAGCGTTTCATCTAATTCATCCGTAATCACATAATTACTAGCAACATTATATTCTGATTTTATTATATCAGGCAGAGTGAAAGGGATAGTTAAGTGAACCTCATAAGTATCAAAAGAGTCATAATCATTTGGCAATTTAATATCTAGTTTTGAAAATTCTTCTGATGTCAGTTCATTAATCTTGGTTCCTTTTGTTATTTGATTTCCATCTAAAATCATACCGTCAAAAATTAATACAGGAACGAGTATTGTTGCGCTGGTGGCGTTTGTTAAATCAAAGTTCTTGCATTTTGTATTATACGGAAGCTTGATCGTACCTGTAAATGGAGTGTCGATATTAAATACACTTGAAGGAATATCAATACCTTCTAGATCAGAGTTAATAAAATCTGACATATCTATTATTCCAGATCCTGTAATAGATGAATTCTCATTCAAACTAAGCATACGCTCTTTTCTATTATCTTCTTCATTTTGAAGTATTAATTTTGTGTCAGAAAAAACAATATTAACATTCGATACCCTAGTACAAATATTTCCATTATTAATGATAGTTCCTGGTCCAGAAAATACTACAGAAGAGTTTGCTCCGGTTAGATGTACTTCGCCTTTATTAATAAAATTTCCACTCATTGAAAAATTTACTTTACTATCTTTTCCTTGAGCATAAATTTGACTTCCTTTTAAGCTAATAAAATCCCCGGAACCTGTAAAATTAACTTTTGAACCACTATTATATGCAGCAATCCAAGCTGTTGAATTATTATTAAATGTTCCATTGATTTCAATAGTAATAACAATATTCTCGCTTCTTGCTCTTATGTCCTTCCAGTTTTTGTAAGAGTTACTCCTTCTGGAATAATTAACTTTACATTCTCAGTTATACTAATATTTCCAGAGTTTGTAAGTCTATAATTGAATCCGGAGTTTAGAGTATAAACATTATTATATGTGAAAGTTTCTCCATTAACTATTTCACTTAGGCTTCCTGTTCTGGAAGAATTATTCACAATAACATCCCAACTAGCCAAACTTATTTCCTCTCCGTTTACGTTTCCTATCAAAGCTGCGATTAATAATACTTTTTTCATATTTACCTCTAAAAATAAAATTTATTATATCACAAATATATATTGTTGTAAATAGCAATTTCTGCAATAAAATCTCGGTTTTAAATACATTATTGTTATGAAATTATATTTTTATATTATCAAGCAATATAATTCGAATTTAAAAACAAAGGCATTTCTAAAATTTTTACAGACTCAGATGTAGATTCCGCAGATATGGAAACATCGAAATATTTAACTTGATTTATAGAAAATTCAGAAAATGAGTTTCCTGATATTTGTATAATACATCCATTTGGTTTTAGTATATTATGAGATATATCTATTATTGTTTCTTTTTTATAAAAACCAGAGTCGAAAAATATTAAATCAAATTTTTCTTTTATATCATAAATTTGCATAACTTTTAGAGAAACTTTGTTTCGCAAATATTCTGTTGAAACATCATCAAACGTTCCGATAATACAAGTTTTAGATATATTTGAAAAAAGTGCTCCTGTATATCCTGAAACATCTCCAATAACAAGAATACTTTTATTTTTCATAAAATTAAAAATAAATTGTGCAATCTTAGCAATAACAAATGGGCGTAGAATTACACCGTTAAATAAAGGAATCTCAATATCTGCGTATGCTGCTCTTTTGAAAGTTGCAGGAACAAAATCCGTTCTATCAATTAAGGAAAAAGAATTTATTAGATCATTTTCAAATATGCCTCTGTGATTTAATTGGTTTGTAATCATTGCCTGTCTGGTACTAGGCATTAAATCACTCCTTCACTGAAATTACGTAACATTGACCACCAAGGCTTTTTGCTGTATCAATTGCAATATCTTGAGAATCAAAAGGTCCAACTAATATAGCATATTTTTTTTCTCCATTGGAATTGCTGACTCTTTTTATGGAACAATTTTTATCATCAATAAAATTTGGATATCTTTTCTTTAATAATTTTAATTCACTTTGCAATATAGGTTTAGTTTTTCCAGCAGATATTTTTATATAATACGTCTTGTCATCGACTATTGAATATTCTTCAACAGGAAGGTTTGATTGAGGAATATAAGAAACATCTTCTTGTGGAGGTAATAATTTTTCTTGAACTGAAACAGGTCTGTTATTAACCCTCTCATACACAGTTTTGTCTTTATATGAGATTTCAGCTCCTCCAGGATCATCAGGCAACACTCTGAATTCCTGTTGTTCAGGTTCGATCAATGGAATACCATCTTGTGTAACTCTATTTTGATGATGTGGACTATTATTCCAATTATACGCAATCCATGCGACACAAACCAAAGATATTATAGAAGCAAAGGTTACAATAAATTTTTGCCAAAGTTGTTTTAATGAATTGAAATTAGAATTTCTTTTAGGTGCATAATCTTCATCCCAATAGGCTTGATTAAATTCTGAATATGAATCTCTGTATGAATTGGGAGAATATCTCCGTAGAGGTGGCAGTTGGCGTTTTTGATATTTCACCATTCTTTCATCTATTATGCTATTTTTCCCGGAAAAGTATTCTGGTTGTTGATTCCTTTGAGAGTTATAAATAGTGTTATTATCTTCCTCAAAATCATCATTTTCTATATAATCTTCCTCATGATTTTCAAAATTTCTGTTGTTATTTCTTGGGGGTTCATGAGTATATCTTTGTTCATCATTTGATTTTTTTCCTCCGAGAAATACGTCATCATATCTTAAGTATCTTTGTTTATTTTTTTGAGTAGGTTTCTTGAAATTTCTTAACATTTCTTTGCTCCTTTATTTCATTGCAGACATAGGTGTTATGCCGATTATATCGAAACCGTCTTCTATAATTTCTTTTGTTGCTTGTAATAGAGATATTCTTGCTAATGTATCTTTTTTATTGTTTGGATCTATAAATCTTAATTCTGTATTTATTTTACCTTTATTCCAAAGAGAATGAAATAAAGAGGCGATTTTTTGAAGATATACAGGAACTCTATGAGGTTCAATAGCAATTGCTGCACCTTTAACAACCTCTGGCCAGATTGCAAGATTTTTAATTAGCAATATTTCAGATTCATCTTTTAAAGTCATTTTGTCACAATTTAACAACTCTTCTTTGTTTATTTCTCCAAAGTTAGATTCAAAATTTCTGAAAACAGAACAAATTCTTGCATAAGCATACTGTATATAGAAAAGAGGGTTGTCCATAGATTGTTCAATAGCTTTCACAAAATCAAAATCAATCATAACGTCTTGATGTCTTGATATCATCATATATCTTGTGACATCTTTTCCTACTCTTTCCACGACATCTTTTAAAGTTATAAAATTTCCGGACCTTTTAGACATTTTTATAACTTTTCCGTTTTCAAGGAAGTTTACAAGTTGGTATAGTCTTATTTCTATATCTGCCTTTCCATTGCTCAGAGCCTTGACAGCTGATTTCAATCTCTTGACATAACCGTTGTGATCAGCTCCTAGAATTGCTACCATTTTATTATAGCCGCGCTTTATTTTATTTAGATGATAAGCTAAGTCGCCAGCGAAATATGTCCAGGTCCCATCAGACTTTCTTATAGCTCTATCAACATCATCTCTGTATTTTGTCGATTTGAATAAAGTCTGTGGTCTCTCTTCCCAATCATCTTCGTCGTTTATACCTTTTGGGCGAGGTAAGATCCCCTCATAAATATCTCCGCATTTAGATAAAATATCCAAGGCTTCTTCAACAAGTTTTTGTTTACAAACATCTGACTCATGCGTATATTGATCCATGATTACTCCAAGCAATTCAAGATCTTTTTTTGCATTTTCCATCATCTTGTCAACAGCAAACTTTTTGAAAAATTCAATCCATTCAGATTCTTCTTTATTTAGAAATTGATCTTGGTATAGTGTAACAAGCTCATTTCCCAAATCTTTAAGATAATCCCCACAATACATATCTGGAGTAAAATCTTTCTCAGAAATCTGAATACCCAAGGCTTCTCTATATCTCAAATAAAGTGATTTTGCTAAAGATTTTATTTGATTTCCCTGATCATTTACGTAAAATTCTTTGGTTACCTTATATCCCATTTTTTCAAGTAATTTAACAGCCACACTTCCGAATACTGCATTTCTGGCATGTCCTGTGTGAAGAGGGCCTGTTGGATTTGCTGAAACAAATTCAAAATTTATTAAAGCCTGACTAGCTAAATCTGTATAGCTGTATTTTTTACCTTTTCGAATAATATCAGAAACTATATTTTGCCAAGTCTCATTCTTGAGTTTGAAATTAATAAATCCAGGACCTGCTATAGAAACTTCAATAATATTTTCATTGAGTAAGAGTGATTCTTTTATTGATTCAGCTAATATCCGTGGAACAACAGAAAGCTTTTTGGAAAACACCATTGCTGCATTTGTATAAAGATCTCCGAAAGATAAATCTCTTGGTTGTTCGATTAATATTGAACCTTCATTTATTTGTTCCGATTCCGATTTTGAAAATTGTTTTAGAACATTGAATATACAATGTCGAATTGAGCTAAGCATATAACAAATAAACGAACATAATGATAAATATATTATAATCTAAAACTTTTTTTCAATCAATCGGTTTATCGATTTGAGAATAACTAGTTTTTCACAGTGATTTACTAAATTTTTCTAATTCATAATGTCTACCGAAAGCGCTATAGGTACCTCTGCGGTGTCAATGAAGTTTTCCGGTGAGGCCATCTTTCTAATTCATGCTTCGTGCCACACTTTGTTTATAATACGTCGCAAATCGTGCTCCATATGCGATATGTCTAAGGGTCAACTAACTTCCATCCCATAAGGTGAAAGGGTTTATTGGGATAACTTTTCTTGCGAAAAGTTGGAAATGAGGAGTTAAAGGGATGCGGCGTATGGTATATTAATTCTACCACGTGCCCCGCTTGTTATTATCCGCACCTTTTGAGGTCTCCTCTTGCTTTAGTCCTCTTTCGAAGAGCGGATTTTCACACCTCATATCTCTCCCGACTGATTATATTAGAAAAAAGTGTTCGCGTTGCCAGCGCCTATGGCGGAGACGATGCTTGTACTTCAAGAATAACTGATAAAGCTTTACATATATTATTCTTAAATACTAAACGATTTTTCACAACAATTCTTAGAAAATATCCATGATATGTAATACGTTTCAGGAAAACCGGAAACCTCCTCATACGAAGCCTTCGTTCCATTCTCTGTCTTTCAGTATCACGTTCCTTCAGGATTTTGATCATTGCTTCACGACTTTGCTCCTTACGAATCTCCTTTTTCGAAGGTATATGACGCACGAATTTCACATTGCAAACATTCATCAAAAGCTTCTCAACATAATGCTTTGAAGGTGATCCAATCCCAGGAATCCGAAGATCTCTCGCAACAATCTCAATACCATTAAAGTCATCCATATCAGACTCATAACACCTGAAATTTAGACGAGATTCCATTGCGAGGAATAAGGTTTTCCCATGTCTATCATGAAGTTTTATAAGCTGAGGACGCATAAAATATTCTTCATATTTCTTATGAATTCTAATAAAAATCTCTGGTTTTTTGTGATCATCAATGTGACGATTATTAAATCTAATCTGGCGAAGCGTAATATCTTTCTCACCACCCCAAGTGGTCATATAAATTCTCATAAATTACTCCTTAAATTTATAACTTTTCTTACGAAAAGTTGGTTTGATTTTTATTATCGAAGGAAAATAATCTTGGATTTCTAAAATTTGCATTTTGAAGATCCTATTCTGTTTTCAATAGCATACGTTTTAACAAATCTGGTCTGTTTTTTGAGGGCGCCCGTGAGTATGGTATCCTTAATATTATACCATACTCACGGGCGTCTTTTGTGCCACGCATTATATTATTTTTCCGAAAGACGGAAACGATTATATTGATTTACTCCCATTTCGTCAAGTCTGACTTCATTTTACTCGTTCTTTCAACTTGACTAAATTTCGTAAATCAACCCCTATCTCCTCCTTTCGAGAAAATAATATATTAGATTAGCGAACGTTACTATGCGTTCTTAACTTCAGGATATACGTCTTAATTCCTGTATGTCAATTTCTAAAAAGTCCCATAAAATTTTAGATATTTTTTATCAGATTTATTAAAGTGTTTTCCTGGAAAGTTAATATGTGGATATGAAAACTGAACCAATATTCCTTAAAAATAATTGCATAAATATAAAATTTGTTTTTTAATTTATCTTTATGATATACTAAAAAAGGTTGGATGAGTTTGGTTAAGTTAATGGCCGGATCTTTAAATAAAGTTACTTTAATTGGAAATTTGGGAAGAGACCCAGAAATTCGTTTTATGCCTGATGGTTCAAGAGTTGCTTCCTTCAGTTTAGCTACAAGTGATACGTGGAAAGACAAAACAACAGGAGAAAGAAAAGACAGAACTGAATGGCACAGGATTGTTGTTTTTAATGAAAAGCTTGCTGAAGTTGTTGAAAAATATATAAGAAAAGGATCAAAACTTTATATTGAAGGACAACTGCAAACAAGAAAATGGACAGATCAGACTGGTATTGATAAATACACGACTGAGGTTGTTTTGGGAAAGTTCAGAGGAGATCTTGTTATATTAGATCCGAAAAAGATAGAAGGGGAATTTGAGGATAAAAATGATGAAATTCCTTCAGATATTCCCTTAAATGATGATATTCCTTTTTAATTATTGCCAATGAAAATTTCGGTTTTAGGATCAACGGGAGCCATGGGAGGGTTTGTTATTAAAGCTGCCCTTCAAGAAGGTTTTATCATTCAAAACCGAGTTTCAAGCAAGGATTCGATCGATAATCTTTTCAAGGATTCAGATGCTGTAATAGACTTTTCATGCCCAATTGCAACCGAATCTATGTTAAGATTTGCTATAGAAAATAAAACTGATATACCTCTTGTTATTGGAACGACGGGATTGTCAAGGATGCATGTGGATCTTATGAAAGAATATGCGTTATCTGTTCCTGTTTTTTATGCTCCAAATATGAGTTTCTTGATAGCCATAGTGAATATGGCCGTTTATGCGATATCTAAGCTTTTAGGTGATGATTTTGATACAGAAATATTGGATATTCATCATAGATTAAAAAAAGACGCCCCATCGGGAACAGCTATAATGCTTGGAAAAACAATAGCAAGAGCTCGGGGAAAGAATTTTTCTCAGGTAGCTGATTTTGTGAGATATGGGATTATAGAACAAAGAAAAAGGGGAGAGATAGGATTTGCAGTTCAAAGATGTGGAAATGTCATAGGTACTCACGAAATCAGTTTTATGGGAGAATTTGAAAACCTGAAAATAAGGCATGAAGCACATTCAAAAGAAATATTCGCAAAAGGCGCTGTACAAGCATCTAAATGGATCATAAAACAACCTAAAGGTCTTTATACTATGAATGATTTTACGAAAGATCTGATGGATCCAATGGTGAAGTCTTTATATAAGGAGTTTTTCACTTCCGGTTGCGATTTTGATCGTGAAAATCAATAAAGATATATTATAAACCCCTTCAAATAAAAGTAAAGTCATTTTTTTATAAGCCAAAAAATAAACACTTTTCTGATGTTTGGAAATCCTGGATTTCTAATATAATTAGAAAACAAAATGTTTTTTCTAATAAAAGTTTTTTATATTTTTCTGAGATTTTTTCTAAAAATATAGTACAACTGAAATTAGGGGGCTATATTATAAACTTTTTTAGAAAGGGTAAATAAAAATGGTAGACATAAATGAAATAATGAAAAGAAGAACGAAAAAGGATGTAATCTCGGAAATCATTGCAATCGTGATTTTCGTTCTTCTTAGTATAGCTTTTAAAGCTTATAGCATAGAGTATAACGTGGCTTTGTTAAAAGAGCAAGATATTTATGGGCCATATGTGCATAAAATTTGTGAAACAATAAATCCGAAAGAGGCGTTAAAGAATTTTGTGCATTATGATCCGAGTCTTGAGTTAAGTATGAATACTATATGTGAAAATGAAGTCGGGAAAACACTAATTCGTAGAATGTATGACGCTTATTTGACCAATCTTGACAATAAAATAATTCGTCCAGTTAGAATATTACAAGATTATATTTTATCGAATGGAAAACCGAAAAGTAATTTAACACATCATGGAAAATCAGAAGTTGAAATATATCTTGATCCTATGAATTTAGAATCGTGTATAGGATATAAAAAAAGAGGTATGAAAGAATTAGTTAATACCTTAGATAGTACTATATTTCACGAAATGGGACATGCTTTTCATGGTTTGATAAATAAAGGAAAAAATCGCTCAATTGAAACAATAAATTCTGTTTATAAAGATATTGAAGATATAAAAAAATTGTGGACAAATGATGAAGAATTTTATAATATAACAGGTTATTTCTATGAAAATGGTCAACTTAAATTTGATCCTATAAATTGTAACATGTATGAAATATGCAAAGCTTGTAATACTATAAATTCCAGAAGCAAAATATCACAAAGAGTCTTTCATATAAGCTATATATTTTATAAATCTAAAAGTTTTAAACAAAGAAGATCTATAAAAAGTATTTCTAGAAAGACTGATTTTTTAACGGATTTATCTAGATGGGTACTTGACAAATAGTAGATAAGAAGTATTTATAGAGGTAGTTTCACACAAAAACAAGCACCTTTAAATTTTTGAGAATTATTGGCTGTTATACTGCCTCCATGAGCGAGTATTGCATCTCTTGCAATACTCAATCCAAGACCCACGCCATCATCCATATTCTGAGTTCTCGCTTCATTTTGCTTTTTAAATGGATGAAATAACTCCTCAGAATTATCCAAGATGATACCAGGGCCATTATCCTCAAAATTTATAATTACAAAATTATTTTTTTTCAAGATAGTAATAACAAGTTTTGATGAATATTTTTTTGCATTTGATATAATATTTCCAAATGCTCGGCCTAAAGAAACTGGTTTGATAAGTAAAACGAAATTTCTGCTTCCAGTCACTTCTATGGAAAATTCATTTGAGATATATTCCAAAGTTATATTAAAAATAAAATCATACAAATTTATTTGGGTTAGTTTTTCTTTATTTTGCTCTGCAGCATGAATAGTAAAATTTTCGGTTATTTGTATCATTGTATTGACGTCTTTCATTAGCCACTTTGTTTCATCGGTCTTTGGCATAACAGAAAGCTGGAGTTTCATTTTTGTCAAAGGAGTTCTTAAATCATGAGAGATACCAGCAAGAACTTTCAGTCTATTATCCATAAGATTTTTTAAATTTTCTCTCATTTCATAAAATGCAGTTCCGGCTACTCTGATTTCTTCAGCTCCTTCAGGCTTGTACTCATATGAATTATCCAAACCTTTCCCAAAGTTCTCAGCAGCTTTAGCTAATTTTTTTATCGGTCGAATTTGGTTTTTCAAAAATATAAACGCAATAATTAAAAGCAGGATAGAGGAGATAATTCCACTTCCTAAAACAACGGGTATTATTTTCATATATAAAGTTTTTCTTGAAAATGAAATCTTATAAATATCCATTTCATTTAAAGCGGGAATATAAATATCCATGTTCTGATTTTGCGTATCTATATAATAGTTATTGTAGCCTTTTTTAATTAATGCATTTCGCAGTATTCTATAAGCTGTGTGATTTTTTGAAATTCCACTTTTTTCTAATTTCAAATCATTTAAGATATCTATTTCTAAATTCATATTTTTTTTCAATTCATCTATATAACTTTTTTCACAACCAAGATCAAGCAATTTAGCAATAGCCGCAGCTTCTCCTGCCATTTGGCGTGAGATGATGTTTAAAATTGTTCCAGTATATTTTTCTGAGAATATAATACCTATGATTAACTGAGAGAAAATAACTGGGGTTATTAATATTAATAAAAATCTTGAAATGAGACTTTTAGGCAATAGTCTCTTTATGAATTTTACCATTTGTAAAAATATATTTTTATATCCTTAAACTATTTTGTATCATAAAAATAAGTGCAGTTGCAAAAAATTATTAGATTATTTATGAAGAAACTTTTAACGTTGCTTTTTATGCCAATGTTTTTGGTTTCATGCAAAAAAGATGAAAAGGGCTTAACCCTATCGGCGGATTTAATAAATACGGACAGTTTAATAAAAGAAGTAATTAGTGAAATTCAAAATAATTATGCGGATGAAGTTACGAAAGAAAAGCTAGAAACAGGTGCCATAAATGGAATGCTGAGTATATTGGATGAACATTCTGTTTATATAAATAAAGATGAATTTAGGATATATAATGATTCGGCAAGAGGGGCATTCTTAGGAATCGGAATAGAAATAAAACAGATACGTGATGGTATAGAAATTCAATCTGTGATAGATAATAGCCCGGCAGCAAATGCTGGCGTAAAGTCTTCAGATATCATAACACATATTAATGGAGAAGATGTTGCTAATATCAGAATGAAAGATATAATAAAAAAATTGGGAAATGATTCACTTAAGAGTGTAAATGTTTCAATTTTAAGAAATAATACGGAAAAACTCGAATTAAAAATTAAAAAATCAGTAGTTCAATTACAAAGCGTAAAACTCAATTTCATAGATGATATAGGAATTATAAAAATAAGTTATTTTAATGAGAGAACAGTTTTAGGAGTGACTCAAGCCATAAAAAAAATAAATAAAAAAGTAGTCTCAGGAGTGATTATAGATCTTCGGAATAATCCCGGAGGTATTTTAGAACAGGCTGTTGGAGTGAGTGATTTGTTTTTGTCAAATAAAAAGATTATAGAACTAAAATCAAGAAACATAGATGAAAATCAGACTATCTTTTCGGACGATACAGATTTGTTAAATGAACTTCCTATTGTTATGTTGATTAATTCAGGAACAGCTTCAGGTGCTGAACTAATGGCTTCAGCACTCAAGGAAAACAAAAGAGCAATTTTAATTGGTGAAAAGACATATGGGAAAGGATCTTTGCAAACTGTGATTCCAATTCCAGGAAGAGGAGCCATAAAACTCACTACAGCTTATTTCGTTTCTCCAAATGGAAATGTGATAAATCAAAACGGCATTGTCCCGGATATAGAAATAAAACAAGAAAATATTGAAAATCAAAAGGCAAATATTGATCCGATTATTCAACGTGCACTAGATTTGATTCATGGCCTGTCTGTCCTAAATGAAACAGAAAAATAAAAGATATACAAAAGCTTTTATAGCTAATAAAAACGTCTAAAATTTTATTGAACGGTTTCTGAACAAAATAAGCTTTTTAACTCCTTGAAAATTAAGAAATACAATTGCAATATACCTCCCCAATAATTAATCTACAAAATAATTAGGATGACCCTCTATATGGTAATACAATATTTACAAATAGGGTGGATTTTAATTTCTCGTAATTTTCGAGACAATCTCCTGAATCTTGAAGAGATTTATGTTGTAAAAATCTTTTACAAGTCGCTTAAAATAATATAAACTATCATTATCCTTTCGATTAAAAAAACTGTTTTGAGAAATTTTCTAAGATATTTTTTTCTTTTCTTATTGACGCCTATAGTCAATTCAGAAATAGTATTAGATGCTAATAATATATTTTATGATACATTAAAAAAAATTGTGATAGCAACGGGGGATGTTATTGTTATTCAAACGTTTGAAGATGGAACAATTCGGGAATTGCACAGTGAGAAAATCGAATATGATAAAAAATCAGGAGAGATAAAGTTAATCGGAGAATCGATTATTAAAGAACCCACAGGAGATATAATTTCATCAAAAAATGTTGAATTAGACAAAGAATTTAAAGACGCAATAGCAGATGCTTTGACAATAATCTTGAAAGATACTTCAAAAATAAAAGCCAAAAGAGGTATAAAATCTGATAGGGTTTTCACATTGGAAAATGCAACATACTCACCTTGTAAAGAATCCGGATGTTCTGCTCCTTTATGGGATTTAGCTGCAAAAAAAACAATTTATGATAAAGTACAAAAGAAATTTATTTATAAAAATGTGAAATTAAGGATAAAAGGCATACCAGTCTTTTTTACACCATATTTTTCTCATCCTTCTCCAGATGTTAAAAGAAAAACAGGATTTTTAACTCCTATGTTTCGAAATTTAACAGATGTTGGATTTTTTGCAGGATTTCCATTTTATACAGCTATTAATTCTGATAAAGATTTAAGGCTTACTCCATTTCTCAATTCAAAAAAAAGAGCGCTTGTTTCAGCTGATTATAGACAATTATTTTATCATGGAGATTTTGATATTTCAGCAAGTTTTCTTTCAAGGGCAAAAAAGAAAGAATTTTCACAAAAAAAAATATCACAGAGAGACAAAAAATCTCGCTGGCATTTCGATTCGGTTTTTAAGACACAAAATCTCGATAACAAACGTTTAAGTTTCAGAATAAACAGAGCAAGTGATGTAACTTACAAAACTATTTATCCTGTCGATTTAATGCATGGCAGTAATATCTATTTAAACAACAAATATAATGATTCGAACATACTGCTTGATTTATTTGATAAAAATTACTTTTTAAATACAGAAGTTCATTGGTATCAAACTAATGATAGAAAAACAGCCCCTTTTGTTGCTCCTTATATTGACTTTAATACCAAAGGGTATGATTTTTTAACTGGGGAATTATCATTCAACAGCAATACAGTTTATTTAACTAGAGATAAAGAAAAATCCGCTATGTTTGCAAAAGATTTTTTTAGAACTTCAAATACTTTAAAATGGGATAAGAATAAGGTTTTTGGTCCCGTTTTACTTGAATTAAGTTCTGCATTTCGTACTGATATTTTTAATGTCAGTGAATCTGAATCAGCTGAAAGATCGAAGAATAAGTTTTTTCCTATTTTTGAAAATCAATGCAGCTTTTCCTTGCCTTTGATGAGCAGGATAAAGTCACTTGATCAAAGAGTAATTTGGGGACCAAAGATAACATTCACAAGCGTTGAAACAAACAACAAACGCGCAAATTTTGAACAAAATGAAGATTCTATATTTGATAATTTTAGTGATTTGACTTTACATGCAATTAATCGTTTTGGTGGATATGATAGGATTGAGAATGGAGAAAGAATTTCTATCGGAGCAGAAACATCTATTTATAATTCAAAACGTAGATGGTTAAATGCTTTTATTGGAAAATCAAACAATATTGGTAACCGTCAGAAATTAAAAGATCAGGGACGAAACTCAATGGTAGGGAGATTGGTTTTGAAACCTTGGGAAAATATTTCTTTCAGATCAAGATTTATAGGAATACCTTTTATTGAAAAATCACAATTATTTGAAGGCGGAATTACTGCAAGTTATAAAAAAGTTTTTGGCGGTGTTGGATACTTATATGATAAAAAAATAAATTGCGTTCAAGAAAATGGTATTTCACAATTGGGAGTTAATTGCGGATATAGAATTACGAATTATTGGAGTATTTCCGGCTCAAAAATATTTAATATGAAAAAGAAAAACGGAAAAAGCAGCTTAACTCAAGGGGTGACAGCAAGTTATAATGATGAGTGTTTGAATTTGGGAATCGGAATTTTCAGAACAAACTTTAAAGATAACGATATAAAACCAAGAACTGGATTCATATTAACGATAGTATTTAAAAATCTTGGCAATCTTATAAAATCAAATGAGGGATATGCTTATAACAACTTCCTGGGAAGAGTTGAATAAATTCTATACCTAAAATAAATTAGTTGTTTTTTGATATGCTTTTTATAAGTGTTATCAAGCTATTTCGAGCTTCAGATAATTCTGCTTCTGTAAACCCCCTTGGCTAACAATTCATTATAAGCGTTTGTATTTAGTTCGGGATCATTAGTCCAACCGAAAGCCGACTCTATCAAATCAAGATTAGCATGAATCCTTCTATTTAAATTCGGATCAGTGGCAAATTCATATTCATTTATTGTATATCCATTGCAGAAGCGTTAAATGGCAACATACATAATGTTATTCGTAAAAAATATAAATATTTCATAAAAAATTACCTTAATAAGTTGTTTAAAATATAATATCGCAAATGCATAATTTATTCAATCTATTATTTCAAAAACATTCCTTAAATTATATTTTCTAATACTTCATCTAAAATTTTCATAGTGTTTTCAGATACCGGAGTTAAAGGTAGTCTCAGTTCGTTATTCATAAAAGCCATTTTGTATAAAGCATATTTAACAGGTATTGGATTTGGCTCTTTAAATAAAGCAGAACTTAGAGGAGCCAGCTTCATTCCTATTTCTTTCATTCGATTTATATCTCGTTTTTTCCATGCTTCTATGAGATTTTTCACTAATTTTGGCGCGATATTTGCGGTAACGGAAATACATCCATCACCTCCATGAGCTAGATATCCTGGGAAACTCGGATCATCACCGGAAAGCATGATAAAATCAGGAGATTGCGATTTTATGAAAAATATTCTGGATAAATCCGTATTAGAATCTTTTAATGCGACTATACGTTCCATTTTCGACAATTCAACAACAGTTTCACAAGACATATCAACAGCGCATCTTCCTGGGTTGTTGTAAGCGATAATAGAAATGTTCGTTGTTTCATGAACTTTTTCAAAATGCCGAATAATGCCGCTTTGAGTTGGTTTCACATAATATGGGGCAATGAGTAAAACTCCATCAGCTCCAAGATCTTCAGCTTGTTTTGTTAAATTTATCGCATCTTGAGTACAACATGAACTGCATCCGACAATAATAGGAACTCTTTTGTTTGAAAATTCTATAGATTTTTTTATGATTTCTTCACGTTCTTCCATTGAAAGTAAGAGGCCTTCACCAGTTGATCCGCAAACTAATACAGCATCTGTTCCTAATGAAATTTGCCAATTTATAATTTTTTCTAAAGCATCATAATCAATAAGACTATTGCGAAAAGGCGTTACAAGTGCGACTATAGAATTAGAGAACATGTTTTTATAATTATAAAATATAACTTATTTATGTTATATCTCTTCGGATTAAAAAAATCAATCGTACTTTTTTTATTTTTTACAATTTTTCAGAATTGTATCTTCGCAAAAGCAGATAAAATTGCAACGAAATATGAAAAATGGAAAATAGCAGTTAATAATCCTAAAGACGCCAAAAATGTATTTGCTTTTTTCTATAACAATCCTCATTGGCCACTTTTTGAAGAATTAGTTAAAATTGCTGAAAATAATATCAATGATTCGATTTCTGATTCTATGATTTTAACTTGGTTTAAAAGGTATACGCCAAAAACCGGAAACGGATTAAAAGCCTATATGAAACGTTTAATAAAACTCGATCCTGAAAAAGCAGCAGAGTATATAAAACAAACTTGGATTTTTCAAAATTTATCACCAGAATTTATTTCGGATTATAGATCTGAGTTTTCTGATTATTTAACACCTCTTGATGATGCCAGAAAAGTAAAATATCTAATTGGGCTTAAACAAACAAGTCAATTAAAAGCTTTAAGAAACTTAGTAAACAATGATATATCAGGATATATTTCTAATTTTTTAAAAAATTATTTTTCAAGTAAAACGGCTAATATTTCAATCGATAATATAACGAATATTGACCAGAAGTATGCAATAATTCAAAATCTGATAGATAAGAACAAAAATAATGAAGCCGCGTCTATTTTAACTTTATCAAACAGAGACGAACAAAAATATGAAACTTCATTTTTTAATCAAAGACGGCATATTGCTTTCAACGTCTTACGAAAAGGTAATCCAAAACTCGCATATGATGTAATGAAACTATATAATATATCAAATACAAATCAAAAAAATGAAAAAATTGCAAAAGCAGAATGGTTGTTGGGTTACATATCTTACAGGTTTTTTGCAGATATGAAGAAAGCTGAAAAGCATTTCAAAAAAGCCTATGACAACTCGATAAATTCAATAAGGATAAGCAAAAATGCTTTTTGGTTGGCAGAAGTTTATTATTCAAGGGGAGATGTTCTCTTAGCTTTTGATTTTTATAAAAAAGCGGAAAGGTATTTCTCAACTTTCTATGGCTACTTAGCAAAAGAACGCATCAAACGGATTTCTCAAAAACATTTTTCAATAATTAATAAATCTTTTAATCAGAATAATGAACTTATTATTCCAAGTGATAGGGAAATCACGTTCTATAATCGGGAATTGGTTCAAGTCTTGCTAAACATAAAAGACAAATCGATGTCAGAATATTTTTATAAACAATTAATTGATGAAATTGACGATCCTGATGAAAAGGTTTTATTAATGAATATCGCAACTGCAAATAAGGAAATTGAAATGTTAATTTCTGAAAATTCAAAACGTCAACACTATTTCACAAATAATAAAGCTTATAAGATTTTAAATCAAACTGACACAAACTGTGTAAGGAAAATAAATCCAAATTTATGTTTTCTGGCCTTGATTCATTCTATAATCCATAGAGAGAGTAATTTTAATCAAAATGCGAAAAGTTCTGCGGGAGCTATTGGTTTAATGCAAATTATGCCTTCAACAGCAAATTATGAAATGAAAAGATTGAAATTTTATACGAAAGTATCACTTTTTGATAAACAGAAAAATATAACATTAGGTGCGTCTATTCTTAACAGGTTATTAAAAAAATATCACGGAAATTTGATTTATTCGGTTGCAGCTTATAATTGTGGCGAAGGAAATCTGGCAAAATTTCAAAAAAGCATTTCAAATTTGAATAATATAAAGCCTTTGGATTTGATAGAACTTATTCCGATAAAAGAAACAAGAATTTATGTCAAACATGTGATAAGGGCATTGTTTAACTATCAAAAGAAATTCGTTGTTAACAATTGTTATAACTGTGATTATTAAGGCAATCTCCAATATTGTTCATATACATAAAGAGCATTAAAAGGCAGCTATCCTGATAAGGAAACGGGATCTGTCCCTTATAAATAAATATAGTTTTTTGATAAGTAATTTATACATTATACAGTATAATATAGTTGACACACACAAAAAAAATTTTTTTTGATATTCTATAAATAGAAGTTTTTTGTTTTTATTATAGGTGAAAAAGAATGAAAAAAACTTTGTTAACGTTAAGCTTGATTCCTTTATTTGGAACCGCAATCAGTAATGCTTCTTCAGCAGATTCTGATCTGTAGCGAAATGAATTAAGAGGAATGCCCCATAAATCTGCATATGTAGTTCAAAATGATCCTTTGAGCCAGTTAAAAAAATGATACCTGGTACTTTTAGGAATCTTGACTTCTCTAAACAAAAAGAATTAATACGTTTGATTTTTACAAGAGAAGAAATAGCTAACTGGAAATTAAGGTTATCACAAGAAGAGCGGATAAATCCTTTTTTATCAGTAGATAAAATTTCTAATATTTTTCGGGGTCTTTCTGCTGATAAACTAATGAATGATTCTGAAAAATATCATTTGATGAGAAATTTGGTTGGAGATTACTTTTATCTTAACGCAATTTCGGCTTGGTTCAATGACAGACCAGAAATTTCATTAAAAGAAAAACTTGAGTTAATGAAGCTTTTGCTGAAAAAGACCATAAGCTTGAAGGTTTAGAATTTTTTGAAGAAGTATTTCTCTGTGATAAAGAAAGCAACTCAGAATGGTGTGGAATTTAAAAAGATTAAAAGAAACCGATGGTTTTGACTTTTCTGAAAGTCTGAATGAAAAGATTTCAGCTTATTATACCAATTAATCTTCATTGATTGAAAGTGGTTGTTGTAGAGAAAAATTACAGGATTGGATAGCCCGGGTAGAATAGATACTGAGTATATGGGGCAACAAGATGTAAGAGACCTCTTACCTAATGGATATAATACAAAGTTATTATTAGACCAAAACAATAAATAAAAGTTATTTTCCAAAAGATAATCCAATAATTTTATTGGATTATCTTGTCTTCACATAAACAACAGTGATTTACATCTACTAAAATATATATTATAGCTCGGTTTAATAAAATGAAATTTGAGTATTAAGGATTTAAATTTTCTAAGAATAATTTGTATAAAGAACAAACAACCATCCAATATATTGTGTAAATCTGGAAAATAGAGATAAGATAGAAGAAAAATTGTGTTTTTAACAAAAATT
The DNA here is from genome assembly GCA_910588255.1 of uncultured Alphaproteobacteria bacterium. Classification (GTDB taxonomy): domain Bacteria; phylum Pseudomonadota; class Alphaproteobacteria; order RUG11792; family RUG11792; genus MGBC162888. The sequence goes on along the minus strand of CAJUOM010000007.1, from coordinate 23,262 downwards.
AAAAAATATACTGTAAGACAAGAATAGATATATAAAATCCTTAATTATGTTACAATTCATTTGGTGTTTTTGTGTTAAAAATAATAGCTCTATAAAATTTTCCTAGATTTGAGTAGATACATCATCAAATTTTCATAAATTAATGGTAAAGGAATCTTTACGTAAATATCGTTATATTTTTGATAAAAATATGTTGTTTCTAATAATTATGTGAATAAGTACCCAAGCAGGATTTTGATTTTCTGGAATAAATGTTTTGAAAATGCACTTAATATAGTAAAAATATATTTTGAGTGTATAAAGCAGTATTCGTTAGGGAGAATAGTTGAAGTTTTAGATTTAAATAATTTGGATAGGTATGTGAAAATACCAGATTATATAATGTAAAAATATAAAGAGAGGAAGATCTCTCTCTCACCAACATTTTTCGGATATTATAAGAAGTGTTTTATTGAGAGATTATGGAAGTATATGGATTGAGCTCCGTGTTTAATTGGTATTGTTTTTGTGCCGTTTCTATAGAGGAAGATCTTGAAATTTCAAATATATTTTATAAATTAGTTTGTAATTCTGGAGAAAAATTGTCCCGTAATTTTGGTACATTAAACCATAATTTGAAAGAAATTTTAGTAAATATAATTTGAATAATATAAGAAAGCTTCCTATACACAATTTTACTCGGGTGTTGTCTTTAGATTACAGAAAGGTAAAAGTAAACGTTTTTAAACAAGTTACTAAAAGGAGAACTTTAAACAAAAGCAAACCATTTTCAAAGTTTCCTTATTAAAATTCAATCAACTGATCCGATATTTTGTTTGACTATATATATATATTTATTAAACAATTTGAGATTTTGTTCACGGATATTCGTATCAGGATCGTTTATCAAAACATTGTCACAAGAACTTAACAAAGAGAGAGATGTGTTTGATAGAAGCTCAAGATCTATATCTTCTGATGTTTCCATTTTTAATATCAAACTCTGTAATTTTGTCATATGTTCATCTTTAAATTTCAAATCTCTAACAGAGTTAAGTAACTCGATATTTGAATTAGATATGACACCTTTTGCTCTTTTATAAGCTTCTTTAATGCTTTGGTATTCCGGAAGTTTTGATAGTTTCAATAGATTTTGAGCTTTCTCTATGGCTTCTTTATAATTGAAATCTAGTGAATCGAAAGAGTTTATAGCAGAATCAATAATACCCCAATCTATTTTAAGTTTATCTGCCATATAGACTTTCAATCTTTCAATGATGAAATTTTCAACTTCTGTCAATGTTTCGGAATTGAGTGCTATTCCTTGTTCTGAATAAGAATTAACTAATGTTTCAATATACCAAGATAAAGATTCTCCAGCCAAGAGATCTTCAGGTGAATCGCAAATTAATCTGACAATAGATAATGCAGCTCTTCTCAATGCAAATGGATCTTTTGAACCGGTAGGATAAATTCCTATTCCTAGGAATCCAACAAGGGTATCAATTTTATCGAAAAAAGCAATTCTTGCCCCCGCTCTTGTTTCAGGCAAGCTATCGTTAGCTCCGAGTGGTTTATAATGCTCACGTATGGCAACACAAACTTCTGGGGATTCATCTTGAACTTTTGCATATATTGATCCCATATATCCTTGTAGTTCTGGAAACTCTCCAACCATTTGGGTTAATAAATCAGCTTTACAAAGTGCAACAGCTCTGTGTTCATCTTTCGTATCTGCGATTGACATCATTCTGTCGACTTTTTGAGCCATAGAACCTAGTTTTTCATGAAATATCACATTGGAAAGTCTCTGGGTAAAAGCTTCAAGTGTAACTTCTGTATCTTCTTTATAGAAGAATACTGCATCACTTAATCTCGCTCTTAAAACTCTATCCAACCCTTGATACATTATTTCTGTTCCGGGAATATTTGTCACAGTTCCAAAGAATGGTGCAATTATGCAATCTGAATAAGTCAAGGTGAAATATTTTTGATGTACTTTCATAGAAGTTGACAAAACTATTGATGGTAATTTCATGAACTGTTCATCTATTATACCAATATGAATAAAAGGATATTCAACTAATCCGGCAACTTCATCTAAAAGTTCATCGTCCATATGAAAACAAAGCCCCAACGCTGCTGCTTTTTGAACTAATTCCCGTTCTATATAATTTCTCTTTTTTGAAAAATCTAAAATTACATAATTTTTTTCAAGTTTGGCTTTATAATCCTCAAAATCAAAAACCCTTATTTTTTCAGAGGATAAAAATCTGTGTCCATAAGTATAATCACAAGTATTAAGTCCTACTGATTTTATGTATGTGTTTACAAAATTTTCGCTGTATATGCAGAGGATCGATCTTATAGGACGAATCCAAAATGCGCTTAATGTTTTTTCATTTTCCAGATACCATCTCATTGATTTTTTCCAAGGCATTGATTCTATAAATTCTTCAATTAAGTTGGAAATTATAGACACCAATTCAACACCTTTAGTTTCAATAATAAGATAATAATACCCATCTTTTTCTATTAAATCTTCTTTTTGTTTTCCATTAGATTTCAAAAATCCAGATATTGCTTTTTCAGGAGCAGAAACTTTTGGTCCTCGTTTTTCTTCAGACAAATTTTTTGTTCTTCTTGAAAGATATGAAACTTTTATAGTTAATCTTCTTGGGGAAATAAAAGTTTCAACTTCAGAAAATTGAGCGCCATGGTTTTTTAATATCTTTGCAAAAATTTCTTTTGCATCCGACATAGCTTTCTTTTGCAATCTTGCAGGAATTTCTTCTGAAAAAAACTCTAATAATAATTCTTGCTGCATATTATTTTCCCTCATCTAAAGATTCTATCCAAGCCTGGCAACACGCTTTTGCTAAGGCTCTGACCCTTGCAATAAATCCGGCTCTCTCAGTCACAGAAATGACACCTCTTGCATCTAATAAATTGAAACAATGATTTGCTTTAACACACTGTTCGTAAGCCGGCATAATTAAATTGTGAGCTAACAATTTTGTGGATTCCTTTTCATAATCATTAAAATGAGAAAACAGAATATCAACTGAAGCGACATCGAAATTATAATATGAAAATTCTCTTTCGAATCTTTTTAAAATATCGCCATAAGTTAATTTTTTGTCTCCTTCCATTCCATTCCAATTTATTTCGAAATGACTTTCCACTCCTTGCATAAATGTCGCTATTCTTTCCAATCCATAAGTAATTTCAACAGGAGTCACAGAACAAGTTATACCTCCCACTTGTTGGAAGTATGTGTATTGAGTAATTTCCATTCCATCACACCAAACTTCCCAGCCTAAACCTGCTGCTCCCAATGAAGGATTTTCCCAATCATCTTCGACAAATCTAATATCATGAGAGTTTAAATCAAATCCTATAGCTTCTAAACTTTTTAAATATAATTCTTGAGGATTTAAAGGAGCTGGTTTTAGTATAACCTGATATTGGTAATAATATTGTGTCCTATTCGGATTTTCAGCATATCTTCCATCTTTTGGTCTTCTGCATGGTTGCACAAAAGCCACATTCCAATAACCAGAACCTAATGCCTTTAAAGTTGTCGCATGATGTGATGTTCCTGCACCAACTTCTGTGTCATATGGTTGCAAAATAGCACATCCTTGAGCAGCCCAGTATCTTTGCAGATCAAAGATGATATCTTGAAATGACTTTAGATTTTTAGATTCCATACAGAATATCTCAAATTTCTCTCTATTACCTATAAGATAATACCGCAAAAACTATGTATTTTCAAATTAATAACTTAAAGTATAAAGGTTTATTTTATGGCGTGTCCGATTGGATTTGAACCAACGACCTTTTCCTTCGGAGGGAAACGCTCTATCCAGCTGAGCTACGGACACATTTTAATAACTTTTTGCAAAAACAGCTTCTGTTGAAGTTTCTTTTCCTGAAAGTATACATTTTCCTGAAATATTTGGTTGTTTTGTCGGTATACATCTTATTGTCAAGGCTAACTCTTCCAGTTTGTCAAGATTAGTTTCTAACCCTGCCCATTTTGCCATCACAAATCCGTTTTGTTTATTGAAGTAATCTTTCAATTCATCTATAGAGTTTATGGATTTGTTTATTTTTTCAAGACAACGTTTGTCATTACGGTTTTTTAATTCTGTATCATGTTCATTTAGTAAATTGTTGATATTGTTAATAAATTCATCAAATTTCAAAGTTTGTTTTTCCATAAAAATTCTTTTTGTAAAATAAACAGAATTATTTTGTATTTCTTTTTCTCCAATTTCAAGAATGAATGGAACTCCTTTTCTGATATAATTCCATTTTTTATTTTGTGGAGAATCTTCTTTTTTATCAATGATCACTCGAATATCTTTAGGCAAATTGTTTTTTATTTTTTCGCAATAATTAAAAACAGAATCAGTATCAGATTTTAATAAGGGAATTATTACAATATGGTAAGGAGCTATTTGTGAGGGCAAATTTAAACCATCGTCATCAGAGTGGCTCATTATAAGCCCGCCAATTATTCTTGTGGAAAGCCCAAAAGAAGTCGTGTGTGCATTATGAAGTTTTCCATCTCTTCCCTGAAATTCTATACCAACAGCTTTTGAGAAATTTTGCCCTAAATAATGACTAGTTGCTGCTTGAAGGGCTTTCCCATCCTGTAACATTACTTCTGTTGTGTATGTATCTTTAGCTCCTGCAAATTTGTCATATTCCGGTTTTTTCCCAGGAATTGCAAACATTTTTAATATATCGCAAATAAACCAATTATATACTTCATGCATACGTATCGTTTCTTCTCTTGCTTCTTGTTCTGTCTCATGAGCCGTGTGGCCTTCTTGCCAAAGAAATTCTGTTGTTCTCAAGAACATACGTGTTCTCATTTCCCATCTCACAACATTACACCATTGATTGAGTAAAACAGGCAGATCTCTATATGATTTTATCCATCTTGCCATAGATTCTCCGATTATTAATTCAGAAGTCGGCCTGACTGCCAAAGGTGTTTCAAGTTCCCCAGCTGGCGTTAATTTCCCATTTTTTTGCTCTAATCTATGGTGAGTGACTATTGCCATTTCTTTCGCAAACCCTGCAACATGTTCCGCTTCTTTTTCGAAAAGATCAATAGGAATAAACATAGGAAAATATGCATTGAGGTGTCCTAATTCTTTGAATCTTTTATCGAGAACTTGCTGCATTCTTTCCCATATTGCAAAACCATAAGGTTTTATTACCATGCATCCTCTGACTCTTGCATTTTCAGCTAATTCAGCTCCAGAAATTACTTCTTGATACCAATCGGAGAAATTTTTCTTCCTGCTTATTTTTAATGCACGTTTAAAATCTGACATAATGGAAAAGTATATTAAATAACCCTTAACCTATTTTATCATGAAATAAAAATCATTTCCAGAAAGTTACAATTTAGCACGTTAATATGGTAAGTGGAAAGGAATAATTACCATATAAATATAAGGGCTAACCTGAAACCTTAAGAAAATTTAGAATCTTATATAAAACTTTTTAGATCGAATTTGTTTAACTTGTAAGAATCATTTGAAAAACTTATATGGAAATAAACAATAACCTTTTTTGAATCTAACTATAAAAACATTATCCAAATATATTATTGAAATTATAATCTCAGAAAATCTTTTGAAGAAACAATTTAGTAGTTTGAAAATGTAAGACAAATGGCTACTTACTATAAACATGAATGCAAACTATATTCATAACGCTTACTAAAAATTAGGAAATGCAAATGATTCTGTTTTTAACACTCGTTTACTCCATAATTTTCCTGCTTGATTTCCTTCTCTCTAAATCATGTCAAGTTTTGGAGTTACCGATCAAAGTGTTAAAAATATATGATAAATTTATTATAGAGAATCCACATCGCATTTATAAAGGAAATTGAAATGGAACTTTTATTGTTAAAAATTATGAACTTAGAAAGCTATTGATCATAGAAACAAAAAGCTCATTAGAGGGTGGTTTAGGACTATGAAACAAAATCTTAATATAGATGTATTATAAAACGAATTTTGAAAATATATCTTATATTTATACAAAGCAATTACATCGAAATTCTTCCCGAAAAACAAGCTAACCCAATCGAAGAAATATGTATACGCGGCAACACTGGTCTTCTATGTTTTGTAGAAGATCGATTGTAATAGCTAAATCAATTGATAATCTAAATAAATTAACGGCTCTTTTTGCTGGATTCAACGTAAAGGTCTCTATTAATGAGCTTTTTCGTAGAGACTGTACAGAGTTTTATATAAATCTTTATGTTCCAGATTTACACAATATACTAAATTGTCTCTATCCTGAAGATTAGGAGGTTTTTTCTTGAGACTAAGCCTTAAGAAAGAGAGATAGATTTCCTCTCTTTCTATGTTGTCTTTGATCAATTATGCTGTTAATAATTGTCTAAACAGTTCAGCGGATTTATCGACCATTTCTTCTGTTTCTTTATCAATATCCCCAGCATATACCATAGCTCTTGTGGTATCCGTATTATTTTTTAATTCGGTTATTTTGGACTCATTTGCAGTTTAAAGCTTCTGTTGAATCAATACTGCTTTGTGAGGTTTTTAGTTTTTCTGAGCTCTGTTTTATTGTATTTTCTGCCACAGTTTTTTCTTTATTTAATTTTGTAATTTCAGTTTGGAAATTTTTAATTTTTGTTTGGTTGGTAGTTATACTTTTATTAATAGAAGTCTCTTTATTTTTCAGAGTATTAATTTTGCTTTGTGTTTGAGATTTTGCTATATTGATATTTAAACGTTTATTTCCTGTTTCAGTTTTCATTTTTCTTAATTCTGTGTTTTTAGTTCTGTTGTTATTTAAGTTTTTTAATCTTGTTTCTTGAGTCGTTTTCTGGTTTCTGGTTTGCTTTAAGTCGTTTTGAGATTTCGTTAAATTTGATTGTTCTGTTTTTAAATTACTCTCTGTGGTTTTTAACTTTTTTTCTATCTCTAATTTTTTCTTTTCCGCTTCTGTTTTTGCTTTTTGATTTTGCTCTATATCACTTGAAACACTATTTTTTTGATCTTCAAGTTTTTTAGCCAAAACTTCATTTTCAGCTTCAAGGGCTTTCAATTCATCCAAGTTTTTTGCATATCAGGGCTGATTTTTTCGTTTCTTTCTTCCACTTTATTTTTTACACTTTTTTCTAATTCTTGTATTTGAGATGCTATATCAAGTCGCGGTTGAATGCTGTTTTTTACTTTCGAAAAATCAATGGTAATTTTATTATCATTTTCGGAATATACCAATGGAATTGCGACGAAAGATTGACCCTTTTTCTCACCATCATTGACTTTGGAGGAATATCTAGTAATCAAATTGTTTTTTTCAAGCCATGATTTGAATGTCTCGTTTTTGACTAAATTCAGTTTCTTTAATATCTCTATTTTTTCCTCATCCATATTATTTACGGCTGTTGTCAACATTCCTGAAACCATTTGTAAAATAGTCGGGTCAGCATTTTCTGATTTTGTTAACAACTTGAGCGTAGCATCCACATTTTTTTCAATTAAGGCATTTACAATATCTTCACGAATTTCAATTAATATAACATATCCTCCTTCATTTATTATTGGCTTTTCTGCAATTGCGTCAGGATTCATACATGATAATACGCTGTTTGGTTCTTTCAAAAAATCTTTTGACTCAACAATAGGAAGTGCTGCATCTTTTAAAACTTTGGCATCTATTACACTAGGTGCGGATTCTGTTTTTTTCTCAGCTTCATGTTCTTTAGTAGTTTCTGTTACTTTTTCTTCTTTGGAAGCTTTTTCAGTTTCTTTTTCTGAATCACCAGAGTCTACAGCTTCTTTTTCATCAATTTCTTCAGATTTAGATTTTTCTTTATTTTTATCAGCTTTCTCTGATTTTTGTTCTTCTTTTATAGCTTCTTCAGCTTTCTGCTCAACTTCAGATACTGCAGATTTTTCAGAAATTTCTGATTCATTATCTATTACTTTTTCCTCTGTGACTTTAGATTCTTTATCTGAATTAGATTCAGCTATAGCTATTTGAGAAATAAATAATAAAGCTATTGCTGACACAAATAATTTACGCATATTATAAAACCTCTATTTTTCATAGTTCATGGTTTTAGTTTAAGCAAAATTAATTAATAATTCGTTAATTATTCAGAAAATTTCTTTAACTTACTAAAAATTTCAGCAATTTATGAGATTCTGAAGTTCCTGTTTTTATATCATCAATGATTTCTAGAAGCGATTTATTTTTCCATGAAACCACAAGATTCAATATATACGAACTCGGACTATGCTTTTCAATAACAGCCAATTTTTGAGCGAGGTTATTTATTTCATCATAAATAGAATCTCTTTCTAAGGATTTGATAGGTTGTATCCCAACTTGCTCGGATTTTTCCGAAACTTCTTTATTTTTTAAAGAAATTATTTTTTTGATTTTTTCCAGATTATTCAAAAGGTCAGAAAAGGGGATTTCAGGATTAGTAATGAATTTTGATATTGTTTCTTTTAATTTTGTACATGCCGTTTTGATAAAGCTTATAATATTTTTTGTTTGTTCTATTTGAGGAGTTGGAAGTGTTAATTATATTTTGAATTTCTTCCAATGTTTTCATATTCATTTTTGTTGCTGAATTAAAAACATCTGTTGATGAGTTTGGATCACGTATTATGGTATTTTTCATTTCAACAGCATAATCATAAGCGTATATTGAAATATTAGTGTTGTTTTCAATAAATGGTATAAATCTTGATCTTTTCTCTATTGTATTATAAATCCAGTTTAATATTCTTATTTTCTGTTCTTCATCTGAAGAATTAACTTCTGTTCTGGGATAACATGTATTCCAGAATTTGTTTATAAATTTATCTAATATTTCTATTGATTTTAATATACCTTCAAATCCTCCAAATACAGTCAGAGATTCCATTAACCAACCTACAATTTGGAGATCTTTCGACTGTGTTTCCAATGCATTAAGGCATAATTGTAAAGTCTTTTGCCAATCTGCTTTTTTTAAATCTCTTTCCCAAACTCCAAAAGAAACCGTGTCATCTTCTTCAAACTTTGCTTCTTTGATTTCGTCATAGGTTCTTGAAAGAGATATATCATAACCAATTCCATCTGGAGAACCTTCGATTTCTTTTTGTATATTTTCAAAGTTATATTGTTCAATACCCATATATTGTCCCCTCAAATACTATTTCCGGTTTTGCTGTGAATTTTACTTGATTTTCCAATACTTCAACGAAAGAACTTCCTCCATCATGACATATTTCTATTTTGCCTTTTAATCTGGAATAAAAACCAACTGCAACGGCGCCACTTCCGCAAGCTTTTGTCCATCCAGAACCTCTTTCAAAAGTTTTAACACGGATTTTGTTATTCGATAAAATTTTTATGAAATGTATATTACATTCTGGAAGCTTTTTTGAGATATTTACTATGTTATTTATCTCTCGAATATTTTTCACGATATGTTTATTTCCAGTTGAGATTATGTCATTTTGAAGTTTTGGTAAATCAAATATTATAGAAACTTTCTCCTGATAAATAGATGCTTCATATATTTTATTATCGATACATAATTTTATATATTCAGATTTTGTATCTATAAATTCATATATATATTTTGCAACAGCACAAGCTCCATTTCCACACATACTTGCATAAGATCCATCATTATTAAAGAAAGTTATGATATATTGATCGTTTTTTTTGGTGATAAATATCAATTGATCGCACCCAATGCCAAATCTTCTGTTTGATATTTTCGTTAATATTGGTTTATCAAATTTTTCAGGATTTTCATTAAATATAATAAAATCATTTCCGTTTGTTTGTGCTTTTATAAATTTCATAATAAATCACATAAATATGCAAAGAGAAAGATATTGTGCAGCAATTTCTCCTACATCAACCTGCATGTTTTGATCAAAAATCTCTATGTCATAATCTTTCAATTGGTCATAGTTATTTCTTGCCATAGATTCATCAAGAAGAATTATATCAAATTTATCATCTATTAAGATGTTTTCTTCTTTTTCTCCAATCATAAATTTCGTTACACTTGATTGAACTGATAATGACAAGATATAAGCTCCTAAAATATCTGTTTTGTGTGTGATGATATAATCAGAATGAAGGAATTTTATTTTGTATACATCAAATCTCTTCGCTAATGCTTTTAATTCGAATTCATCTGCTTTTATTTGAAATTTTTTCTCCAATATACTGTTTTCTATTTTTATTATTCTAGAGAACTCATTATTGTTTGACATTACAGATCAGACCTTTATGTGAATCCATTTGTTTGACTTATATCTATGATACAACAGAAAAACCATGGAAACAACAGCGGTAAAAAGTAATAGCCATGTTATTTCTATCTGTAGCTTACCGAGTTTATATAAAATATAAGAAGGAATAGTTACAATAGTCCATAAGCAAGAAGCTATTGTCATCATTGTGTAATTTATGTCGCCTCCAGCTTCTATTACCCCTGCAATGCACCAAGTCATTCCATCGACAAAGAAGTATAGTAACACTAATCTAAGGACTAATATAACTCGCGCTGTTATTTCTTCACTTACTTGAAATTTTATAAAATTGTTTAGAATGAGTTCAGGAAAAAAGAAAACAATCATAGCAAATACAGATGCAAACAAGAAGTGAATAGAGATCCCTTTTTTAAGCAAAATTGGAATTTGGGATTGTAATCCAGCTCCTAGCAGATTTGAAGTTATTGCCATAACGCCTTTTTCCAATCCTGAAACTATAAACGCTATAAAAAGATTAACAGAAACAGCAATTGATTGTATGAGAGCTATATCTTTTCCTAGACTAGCTAAGAGATAATAAACAACACTCCAGGCAAACATTTCAAATATATGTCCTACTCCTCCAATAACTCCCATGCGTACATATTCTATCAATTTCTTTATTCTTAATTTGAGGTTTAAAGTGTCGTATTTCTCTCTAATATCTTTTCGAAAAAAGAAGAAAAATAATATACTTGTATTTGTTAAGTTCGCAAAAACTGTTCCTATTGCTGCACCTTCTGCTCCTTTGAAATGATCAAATCCAAATAATCCAAAGACTAGTACTATATCAACAACGAGATTGATAACATTTGCTATTATTGTGGAAATTGTAATTAGATAACCTTTTCCTATTGCAATAAAAAATGGAGATAAAGAATAATATACTCCACAAATAGGTGTCATAGACATTAGTATTTTGAAATAAGGAACTCCTTCCGATTGTAATGATTCTGGAATGCAAAGATTTGCAGTAAATAAAGCTATTGGAATAGAAATCGAAAACAAAGCAAGAGAAAACCAAATCATTTGCCAAACAGGAACAGCTGCTGATTTAAATTTTTTTGCGCCGTTGTAGTTTCCAACAAAAGCACCGGCTATCATTGTAATAGACATTGAAGCATATTGAATAGTTCCACACCAAACTGATGCAGAAGAAGCTCCTGTCATAGCATCAAATGAATATCTAGCCAAGACAAGTTGATCTAAAATGAGCATAAAATGAGAAGATAAAGCGGAAATCATCAAAGGTAATGTTACTTTGAATACATTCCAAAAATTTATTTTTATCGACTCAATTTTCATATAACAAAAGACTAACGGACAACACATTAATTATATCAAAGTTAAAAAATTTATCCGTAACTTTTTGTAAAAAAATGCATTTATTGAACTTTTAATACAAAATTTTTATTGTTTTTGAAAAATTTACATGTTAGGATAAAAATATAAGGGGAATTTATGTACTGATTATCCGGGGAGGGACAATCATGAAGTTTTCGAAATATATTTTAGCATGCGGATGCCTTTGTAATGCTGGGTTTGTGGCATATGCAGGAGAAGATGCAGCAATAACAGAATTAAGAGAATCAATAGAGTCACTGAAAAGTCAAGTGATAGCGTTAAAAGCGAAAGATGAAGCTATTGAAGAGCAGTATCAAACTTTTGACAAATCTCTCACGGATATAAAAACTCAAATTACAGAGACTTCTCAAAAATTGGGAACAATAAGTCAGAAATTAGAAGCAACGCAAACTGCTGCTCCTGCTGATAGTGAAGAAAATGCTCAAATAAAAAGCAAATTGACTGAGCTTGAATCAAGTTTGAATGAAGTAAAAACTTCAATGCCAACAGCTGAAGATTTGACAGAAATAAAATCTTCATTAGCACAAGCAACTGCTTCAATTGCAACTTTGACTCAAGATATGGAAGCTCAAAAAACAGTTAATGAACAGCAGACGCTGGATTTAGGAAGAAGTGAAGCAAGATTGGATAAGATTGAGAGATCAAACACAACTTCATCAGTTGCTAATGTCGCAGGCAGCTTGTTGGGAAGTGCATTACAAGGAGGTTTAGGATTACTTTCTCAAAAACTTAATGCGAGTTCATTAAAAGAATCATTGGCAAATGGAGAGCCTATTGAGGAATTGACAAGAGATATGACCCCTGAAGAAAAATTGGAATTGGAAGAAATAAAACAAGAAATTATTTCAGGACAAAGCGATCAAGAGATACAAGCAAAACTGGATTCTCTAAAATCTAAAGTTGCGGAACGTGAGGAAAAACAAAGGAAATTCCCTGAGACAATATTTTATGGTATAGACCCTTTTGATAGTTCTACTATTTTGCACTTATTAAATCTTGGAAGAAATGGTGATAAAATAGATCCTACTGCTGTTCTCGAAAATCTTGGAATATCTAAAGAAAGAAAAATGAGTGTGGATTATGTGAACACAATGATAGATTACATAAACTTAATTTATGATTGGGGTCAAAAAGGTGCGAAGTTAAAGGATGTTGCTGATAATGTTAAGATAATTTCAGGAGGATCTCCAAAAAAGGTTGTAAAATCTGAATTGTTGAGACAAACATCTAAAAATCAGTCAGTGTTGCCACAAACAGCACAACAATCAGGTTTTATGAGTGGAATTATAAAAGGTGCAGGTAACTTTGTTTCGCAAGCACTTTCTTCTATCCCAGGAAATAAGCAAGCTGTTTCAGCTTTAAGTCCTTCGGGAAAAAATGTTTCAATAAATCAGAATTCCGGAAATCAAATGTTAACCCAGGAAAGTTTAAGTATGCCTATAGAACAACAGAATGATACTAGGTTGAATTCCGTATATATCCCTGATCAAATTGTGGAAAATCAATCACAAAATGAAAGAGGGGTACAACAGACTCAGATTGAAAGTTCTTTAAATCAGACGAATGATACTCTTCAATCTCAGGAAGAATTGAATGGAAGAAACGTAATGCAAACTCCCGCTTCTCAAACGATGGGAGCGAATCACACAGAAGGAACAGACGCCTTATCTCAAGAGGTTTTTAATACTCAAGGAAAAGCTCTGCGAAATTCCGTATCTGTTTCTAATCAAGTTATAGAAAATCAAATACAAAATGAAAGAGGGGCGCAACGAACTCAACTTGAAGGTTCTCTAAATCAGACGAATGATACTCTTCAATCTCAAGACGTACGAACAGAAAGTCAAGTAAATCAATTAATTTTACCTGATTCAGTTCAAAGGAAAGATAATGCGGGAAATATGTCTCAAGTTTCTAGTCCTCAAGTTATGAGCTCTGATTCTTCAATAAAAGAACCTAATGGAAGTGTAAATCAAACGCAAGTAACTTTAGCAAATCAAGCCCAGCAAAGTTCTCAAATGAATAATCAGGGAAATATAGCTCAGACGGTTCAAAGTACTTCTTCCGAAACTCAAAGGATGTTGAATCAGGGAATAGTTCCAAATTCACAAACAATTTCTGGTAATAGAACTTCAATAAATCAACCTAGAAGTCATACTGGCGATTCTCAAATTGGAACAAATGATATTTTGCCAAATCGGCAAGTAAATCAGGGAACAAGCATTCAAAATCCTGTAAATTCCGGAACTCAAATTCTTCAAAGAGAAAATAGTGGACAGAATCAACCAATTTTGAATAATCAAATATCTGAAAGTCAAAAGAATAATATCCCGAATCAAATGCAAGGAATAGAGACATCACAGAGATTGAATATTCAAAATACAACAAGTCCTGCAAGTATTCCTGCAAATGGAAGTAATGTTTTAGTTGCTCAAAATTCAGGAACTCAGAATCAACCTTCAGTAAATACCGTGCAAAGAGTTCAGAATAATCAAAACTCTATGACTGCGCAGCAAACAGTTATTCCAACTCAGTCAGCACAGAAGAGTATAAGAGATACAAATATGATGAGTTTAGAACCTGATATATTTGATATGACTGTGATGGATGTTGATGATAATAATTATTATGATGTAACAAAGAAGAAATTTATGAGAATTGCTAAACCATCTTCTAAATTTCCGAAAACTATGGTCATTCAATCGAGTGTTAAGGTAAATCCTCTAGATTCCTTTGCTGAAAGAGCAGCAAATATATCAGGATGATTTTTTAAATAAATGAAGCTTACAATAAATAATTCCTGATATAATGGCGATGATTGCGGAAATCCAAAACATCGCCTCTCCACATTTTAGTAAGACATTAGAATTCAAAATATTTGATAACATTATTAAGGAGAGAGAAATCATTTGAGTTGCTGTTTTGCATTTTGATAAATAAGAAGTTTTGAAATTCTTTCCAGAAAATTCTGTTGCATCTCTGACTCCTGAGATAATTATTTCGCGACAAAGTATTATGGCTGCAGGAATTATTGTATAAACAGAAACCATTTCTAGTCCGACTATGAAAAGAATTGTTATTGAAACAAGAATTTTATCAGCTAAAGGATCCAGCATTTGTCCGATTTTCGTTGTTTGTTTGTATGTTCTTGCATAATATCCATCAAAATAATCCGTGATACAACAAAATACAAATATTATTAAAGCGAAAATCAACCCAAATTTTGAATTTATGAAAAAGCACCCTACAAAAAACGGTAATAGAAAAATTCTTGAAAGCGTCAGAATATTTGGAATATTGAAAAGTTTATTCATTTTTTCTCCCTGAAATAATTATAAATTGACTCAGCTGTCTTCCTATCAATACCTTTTACCATTTTTAAGGCGTCAATAGAAGCATTTTTTATAAAATCTAATGATCCGAAATATTCAAGAAGTAATTTTTTTCTTGACTTTCCAATAAAAGGGACATCATCTAATTCTGACTGGATTAAAGTTTTTTGGCGTTTTTTTCGATGAAATGTGATAGCTGTTCTGTGAGCTTCATTTCTAAGCATAATTAAAAAGGATAACAAAGAACTTTCGTGGCCTAGAGTTTTTTCACTTCCGTCTTCAAAAACCAGTTTTTCATCTCCAATTTTTCTGTCATTTTGTTTAGCAATTCCAAGTATGGTCACTTTATTTTGTAGATTAAATTTATCTCTGATTTCCATAGCTGCGTTAACTTGCGATTTCCCGCCATCTATTATTAATAAATCTGGAATTTCAGGAATATGTTTTGAATTAAATCTTTTTTTCAATGAAAATTTCATCATTTCAAAATCATCACCTCCATTAGCTATTTTTGAATCTATATTAAATTTTCTAGATTTATTTTTTTGCAATGAACCATTTTCAAAAACAACCATTATTCCACATGCGTTTGTTCCTTGAAGGTGACTGTTATCATAAGTTTCTATCCTATTTATTTTAGAAATATTAAGTATTTTTTTCAATTCATCAATTTGTGAAGTATATTGATTATGATTTTCTCTCTTTAATCTCATTTTCGCATTAGCATAGCAGGAATCTAATATACGCTTATAAACTCCTCGTTTTGCGATACTAAATTTCACATTACTTTCATTTTTTAATTTTAGAAACTCACAAATTGCGGTTTCATTTTTTAATTCCAGTTCAGTAATAATTTCAGATGGTGGGATTGTGTCTTTATAAAATTGCAATATGAAAGATTCAATAATATCAGTATCATCTGTTTCAATACTGTTACTCAGTATGAAAGTTTCTGTCCCAACATTTCTTCCCGCTCGAAAAAATGTTATTGCAATCACAACATTATCCAAATCTTTTGCAATAGCAAGAAAATCTTTTGAATTTAAATCATCAATTTGAATATATTGTTTCGATTGTATTTCTGAAACTGCTTTTATTCTATCTCTCAAAGAAGCAGCTTTTTCAAAATCTAAGTTATCGGCAGCTTCATTCATTTGTTTTATTAATTGTTCTCGTGCTGTTTCATCTTTTCCAAACAATAAATCTTTTGCTAAAATTACATTTTTTGCATATGATTCTTTATTAATTTTGTTTACACAAGGAGCAGAACAACGTTTTATGAAATATTGCAAGCAAGGACGTTGTCTTTGAGAAAAATAATTATCCGTACAGTTTCTTAAGAGAAAAGCTTTTTGAATTATTTTTATAGTTTCATCTAATGAGGCTATGGAAGGATATGGGCCAAAGAAGTTTTTCCCTTTAGGTTTTAAAGTTCTGTATTTGAATATTCTTGGAAAATCATGATCCATATCTAAGACGATATAAGGAAATGTTTTGTCATCTTTTAAGAGTACGTTATAAAATGGTTTAAACTGTTTTATTAAATTACTTTCTAAAAGCAAAGCTTCGAGTTCGGAGTTAACTAGGATAAATTCGATTCTATGAATATTTGAAACCATCATTTTGGTTCTGTTAGGAAGTTGATCAAATCTTGAATATGAAATCAAACGGTTTTTTAAGTGCTTTGCTTTTCCAACATATATTATTGTCCCTTTAGAATTTATCATTTTATAAACTCCAGGCTTCATACCAGCATCATTTGCGGCAGATTTTATTGTTTTTATAATTTCACTTAATTTTTCCAATGAAGTTATCAAAATCAAAAGAACAAATACAGTATATAAAAAATATCAAAATCACACAAGAAAGTTCATAAAGTGGGATTGACAAATATACTGTTATCAATATATCTTCCGAAAGCGCTATAGGTACCACTGCGGTGTCAATGAAGTTTTCCGGTGAGGCCATCTTTCTAATTCACGCTTCATGCAGTTACTCTTTTTATTAAAGATCAACATTATTTCGCTCTTTCATTCGAAATACTTCTGTTGCGGTAAATTGACTATGTCTTGAAACACTATAGCAGAGTAACAACTTCATCTATAGTTCTCAAAACGGTTTAATATTAGTTTTTTGAGAGGACGCGCGGCGTGGTATAATATTAAGGGTACCACGCCGCGCGTCTATGTGTTCCTCACACTCTATATTATATATTTTCGAAAGGCGGAAACGATTGTATCGATTCATCAAGTCACACTTCGTTTCTCTCGTTCTTCGGACTTGACTAAATTTCGTAAATCAATTCCTATCTCCTCGTTCCTTTCGAAAAAATAATATATAGTTAAATTAGTGAACACAACTTAGCGTCCTCAATTTCAGGATAGCCACTACTCTTCCCTAAAGTCAAATCATAAAAAGTCCCATAAAATTTTAGGTATTTTGATGGGACTTCGTTTCAAATTATCATATTATTATCAATATGTTTGTCAATTTCCATAATCCGTTACAGTTTTAAACATCCAAATTTTTCACTTTTTCAGCATTCCTTTGGATAAATTCTCGTCTAGGTTCCACTAAATCACCCATGAGTACGGAAAATATTTTATCAGCTTCTTCAGCTTGTGTCATCTTAACTTGAAGCAAAGTTCTTGAAGCGGGATCCAAAGTAGTTTCCCAAAGTTGATCTGCATTCATTTCACCGAGACCTTTATATCTGTTTATTGCTAATCCTTTTCTTCCGAATTCCAAAATTTTTTCAGAAAGAGCAATAGGCCCATCGATTTCACTTATATCTTTTCCTGATCCCAATTCTAATTTTGCAGGTCTATTAAACATGGAATATAATTTTTCTTGAAGACGATTCAATGATTTTACTTCAGGTAAATTCAAGAAATCTGATCCAATTGTAATAATTTCATGAGAGCCAAAGGAGTTAACAACGATTTCCAAAATACCGTTGTTAATATTAGTGTCATATGAATATTCCTCGGTTTTCATTTCTTCTAGATATTTTTTTAAGATCACAGTATTTCTCTCAGATTGCTCAATAAGGCAACCACTTAATAGAAGTTTTTCAATAATCTTTGGATTGTTAACATATGGAGTTAAAGATTCTATAGAATGACTAACATTAATTGAAGTTTCAATAACATGTTTTAAATCTTGATCTCTAATACTTTCTCCATCTGAAAGTGTCATTAACGCATCTTTGATTGCTTCATTCAAAAGGTATTCTTCGAATTCTTTTTCATCCTTTATATAAACAACAGAGTTCCCTTTTTTAACCTTATAAAGAGGAGGTTGTGCTATATAGAGATACCCTTTGTCGATAATAGGTTTCATATGCCTATAGAAGAAAGTTAAGAGTAGAGTTCTAATATGGCTTCCGTCGACATCAGCATCAGTCATGATTACTATCTTATGATATCTGGCTTTATCTATATCGAAGTCTTCCTTTCCAATACCAGTTCCAATAGCAGTTATTAGTGTTCCAACTGCTTCCGAAGATATCATTTTATCAAATCTTGCTTTTTCGACGTTCAGAATTTTCCCTCTAAGAGCTAATATAGCTTGAGTTTTCCTGTCTCTTCCCATCTTAGCAGAGCCACCAGCGGATTCTCCCTCAACAATAAACATTTCGCTGAGGGCTGGATCCTTTTCTGAACAATCGGCTAGTTTTCCTGGAAGAGAAGCAACATCAAGTGATCCTTTTCTTCTTGTTAATTCTCTGGCTTTTCTCGCGGCTTCTCGTGCGGCAACTGCTTCTAATACTTTATCTAGTATAGATTTTGCCATTGTTGGGTTTTCCTCAAGCCAAGCAGAAACAGCATCATTGATTGCAGATTCGACAACAGGACGAACTTCAGATGAAACTAATTTATCTTTTGTTTGAGAAGAAAATTTTGGATCAGGAACTTTTACTGAAAGAACACAAGTTAATCCTTCTCTAATATCATCTCCTGTGATTGAGCTTTTCAAGTCTTTTTTCCCATTTTTTATTGGATTATTTGTTAGATAATTTGTGACAACTCTTGTTAAGGCAGCTTTAAATCCAGCAAGATGAGTTCCTCCATCTGATTGTGGGATGTTGTTAGTGAAACAAAGTATGTTTTCATGATAGCTATCTGTCCATTCCATTGCTATTTGAACAACTATATCTGGATTCTCATTTGAATTATCTGCGGTAATAATTTTCGAATGAAGAACATTTTTTCCTGAATCAATATATTTTACAAAAGCTTCAAGTCCCCCTTCATAATACAACTCATTTTTGTAAGGAGATTCAGGCCTTTCATCAACGATATTTATTCTAACTCCAGAGTTTAGAAACGCTAATTCACGAATTCTACGTTCAATTGTAGGTCTGTCAAATTTTGTAATTTTGAAAATGTTTGAATCAGGTTTGAATCTGACCATAGTTCCAGATTCTGTTTCTTCATTTTCTGATACCAATTTCAAAGGAGCTTGAGTAATTCCATGATTGAAAACCATAAAGTATTTCTTGTGTTCTTTCCAAATTGTCAGTTCTAAAACTTCAGATAAAGCATTGACAACAGAAACGCCGACCCCATGTAATCCTCCTGAAACCTTATAAGAGTTTTGATCGAATTTTCCTCCTGCATGTAATTGAGTCATAATGACTTCTGCTGCGGAAACTCCCATTTCTTTGTGTATATCAACTGGTATCCCTCGACCATTATCAACAACAGAAACAAAACCATCATTTTCAATTGATATTACTATGTTATCACAATATCCAGCAAGAGACTCATCTATAGCGTTATCAACAACTTCATATACCAAGTGATGCAAACCTGTTCCGTCATCTGTATCACCTATATACATTCCAGGACGTTTTCTAACAGCATCCAGTCCTTTTAGTACTTTTATAGAATCAGCGGTATAATTTGTATTCATTAATAATCACCCTAAAATATTTTTAAATAACTTTATAGATAAATAATCAAATGCATGAGTATGTGATCTCTATCATTACTATTATACCAGAGCCTATTAAAAAAGTGAAGTAATTGATTCCAAGAGAATCCTCGAAAGGCTCAATAAGTTTAGAGCTCTTCTCATTAAAGAATTTTCTATCTCTGAGGAAAGCGTTGGGGACTCTCTCCCCTCGGTATCAATAATATTATTCAGTGAGATCTATTTGTAATTCACGTATCGTACCACGTTTATATTTATATAATACTTCGCGCAAATTGTGTCCCATTTACGATATGTCTAGGGGCTAACTTAAAATATCTATTACACAAGTTGGAAGGTATTTTTGAAGGAGTTCTTTGTGTCGGTTATGGAGAGTGAATTTTTTAAATTCGCCCTATTATTTATTTTGTGGGGATATAAGGATGGCGGAATTGCTAAATTTAATAAAGCATGTTAAAATAATATTATATTAATCCCCGTTTCTATAATCAAGCGTGTTTGATTTATCAATTTTAAATAAAGAGCAACGAGAAGCTGTTGAAACAACAGATGGGCCTGTTCTTGTTTTAGCTGGAGCGGGAACTGGAAAAACAAAAGTTTTAACATCGAGAATTGCTTATATAGTTCAAACAGAATTGTGTAATATAAACGAAATATTAGCCGTGACGTTTACGAACAAAGCGGCTAAAGAAATGAAAGAACGCGCTCTTAATCTTTTAAATCAAGATTTTGGGTTTAATCCAGGAAATTTATGGATTGGAACATTTCATTCATTAGCTTTAAGAATGATTAGACCTTTTCATGAAAAATTTCAGAGAAGCTCTGGATTTTCAATAATAGATGCAGATGATCAATTAAGGTTAATCAAAAAACTAATAAAAGAATTTAACATAGATGACAAAAAAAATACACCAAAACAACTGGCATATTATATCAACCGTTGGAAAGATCAATATAAATCTCCCGAAGAGGCAAGAAAAATAACACAAAGATTTACTGTTGAAAACACAGCTGCAGGATTATACTTGCCATATCAAGATATGCTAACTTCACTTGATGCAATTGATTTTGGTGATATTTTGAAAATTTCAATTGATTTATTAAAACAGAGTTCTGAAATACTAGAAAGATATCAAAATAAATTCAAATATATAATGGTAGACGAATATCAGGATACCAATATTGCGCAATATATTTGGTTGAAACTTTTGTCAATGAGTCATGGGAATTTATGCTGTGTGGGAGATGACGATCAATCTATTTATGGATGGCGAGGGGCTGAAGTTGGAAATATATTAAAATTTGACCAGGATTTTAAAAATGCAAAAATTATCAGATTAGGACAAAATTATCGTTCTACAAAAAATATCATAAAAGCGGCAAGTGGATTGATTTCAAATAACTCTTTACGTATGAAAAAAGATTTTTGGACAGAAGAAGTAACTGGATTGCCTGTTATTGTTAAAGCCCTTCCGGATCCTGTCAGTGAATCACATTTTATCGCAACGCTAATTGAAAACAAAAGGAAAAATGGTATAAGTTTTAATGATATGGCAATTTTAGTCAGAGGTGCTTTCCAAACACGCGTTTTCGAAGAGAGAATGCTTGCTTGTGGAATTCCTTATACGGTCATAGGAGGTATAAAATTCTATGAACGGAAAGAAATTAAAGATGCTGTTGCTTATTTGAAGTTGGCGGTAAATATAAATGACGGCATAGCTTTTGAGAGAATTATAAATCTTCCGAAAAGAGGAATTGGACCAACTACTATTAATAAATTTTATGCTATATCGAAAGAAGAATTCATCTCAATTCCAATGGCTGCAAAAAAATTTGCTGAATTGACAAAAGGTAATGTATCAATAAAATTAACTGAATTTTTCGAAAAGTTAAATTATTGGAAAAACGAATTAGAAATTCTTTCCCCACCTGAACTTATGCAAAAGATATTAATAGATTCAGGATATATAGACATGCTTAAAGAATCAAAAAATATTGAAAATGAAGCAAGACTAGAGTCTTTAGACGAATTGATAAACGCCCTTCATGAATTTGATAGTATTAATGAATTTTTGGATTATATAAGTTTAGTTTTGGATAATGCTGATTCTGGAAGCTATGACAAGGTAACTATCTCAACAATTCATGCCGCAAAAGGTCTTGAATATCACACAGTATTCATTCCCGGATTTGAAGAGAACATACTCCCTCATCAAAGATCCGTTGTTGAAAAAGGAAATCTGGGAGTTGAAGAAGAAAGAAGACTATGCTATGTAGCAATCACAAGGGCAAAAAAAGAAGCTTACTTAACGTTTTGTAATAAACGAAATATGTATGGATCTTATAATATGAATTATACCACACCGTCAAGATTTCTTCGAGATTTACCCAAAAGTTGCGTCAAGATATTATAGTTTTCAGAAGCTAGCAAAAGTTTTTGTAAAGCCAGGAAAAAACCTCTAAAATTTTAAGGGACTATTTAGGATTTGACACGAGGAAAGGAAGAAGAACGCCGCAAGCGAACGTTCCTCTCTTAGTTAGAAGCAGAATTTTCAATCCAGAAACTCTAAAAGAAGAAGGGTATACATTTTTCATTAACAATTTTTCGGAATCTTTTCCGTAACTCTTCTCCTATTCTATTATGTTGTAGATTAAGTCGAGAAATAGAAGTATTGGTTTTCAGGGCATCAGCAAGTGCAACGGCTCCAGCCTTTCCTATTTCATTATTGTATAGATCAAGTCGTCCATCGTGCAGCTTTTTCCGTATAAGTTCGTAGACTTTACTTCGAATAGCTTGATTAGAGATATATGCTAACCGGTCTGATATAATATCCTGATAAGCTCTTAACTCCTGCGGATTTAATGTATCAATGAAGCTCCTAAAGCTATCATCCATTGAAGCACTAGCACCCACACTTCCCAACATGGAAAGCATACTTATTCCTAATAATATTTTTTTCACAGTTTTTTCATAAAATAAACTTAACTTTCTGTTTATATTGTATCAAAAAAAATCTTAGAGCAATAATTTTTTTTGTATTTATAAAATAAGTAATAGAAACATCAAGAAAATTCCCTAAAACTTTAAGGGACTATTTATGATTTGACATAAAGAAAGAGTGGGAGGTATACTGGAAATATAGAGGATATTCAGGCGCGCGGCGTGTGGTAAAATTAATGAGTATACCACACACCGCGCACCCTCTATGTAACTCATATACTGTATTATATTTTCCGAAAGGTAGAAACGATTATATTGATTTCGTCAAGTCTCACTTCGTTCCACTCGTTCTTCCGACTTGACTAAATTTCGT
>CAJUOM010000006.1 GCA_910588255.1 uncultured Alphaproteobacteria bacterium | reverse complement strand
GTTGTGGCTTTACAATTAACCTATCAAAATAAGTCCCTGCACGAAGCGTGAATTAGAAAGAAGACCTCACCGGCAAACGGTTGATGACACCGCAGGGGCACCTATAGCGTCTTCGGAAGACATCGTGAATCTGAAAAACATTTTGGAAATCTGATAAATTATTCATTGAATAACATTAAGTTTTTATGATGCAAATGTAGTAATATGTGCTTATAATATAAATGAAAAACTTAATCTTAACCGATATGCTAAACAAACCCGAAATTGAGGAAATCTTTGAAAGATTTAAATCGGAAAATCCAAATCCGACCAGCGAATTGATTGCACCAAATTATTTTACATTTGCTGTCGCTGTTTTGCTTTCTGCTCAAACAACGGATAAATCTGTCAATAAAGCGACTCCTACATTATTTAAAATTGCGGATACACCTCAGAAAATGTTAAAATTAGGCATCGATAAATTGAAAGAATACATAAGATCCATAGGCTTATATAACAATAAAGCGAAAAATATTATGTTGCTTTCTCAAAAACTCATTGATTCGTATAATTCTGAATTACCGCAATCTAGAGATGAGTTGGAAAAGCTGCCTGGAATTGGTAGAAAATCAGCAAATGTTATTGCAAATAGATTATTTGGAGCAGATAATATAGCGGTGGATACTCACGTTTTGAGAGTTTCAAATCGAATAGGTTTGAGTAAGTCCAAAAATCCGTTAAATATTGAGAAGGATTTAATTAATGTTGTTCCAAAGCAGTTTCATAAAAATGCAAGTGATTGGATTGTTTTACATGGAAGATATATTTGTACCGCGAAAAAACCTAAATGTAGTGAATGTTTCTTATTCGATTTGTGCGAAGTAAATAAATGAGTTACATTCTTGGTAAATTTATTAAAAACTACGGTATAACTTTGTCAGGTCAAGTTTTTCCATTGTTTTCTCATACAAACAACTTTTCTTCTAACTACTCTATAGCTTGTATTACGAGTTCAACAACGTTTTTCGATTGGAACATTTTTAATTTATGTCTTGAGAAAATTGGTGTACATTTCCATTTAAAGGGCCATTCTATTGTGAGTAAATTTGAAAAATGATATAATTCTAATGAATTGCATAGAAAAATTGTCTATTTTATGAAAAATATCAAGCTTTCCTCAGCATTTTTTGATCAAGCAGAAATTGATGCGGTTGCAAGAGTTTTAAAATCTCAAGTTGTCAATATGGAAATAGAAACAAAGCTTTTTGAGGAAGAACTAGAATCATTTTTCAAAAGGATTGATTCAAAAGTAACTTGCGTGCATTCCTGTAGTGCAGCTATTCAACTTTCTGTTCAGGCTTTAGGAATTTCTCAAGGAGATGAAGTGCTTGTCCCAACATTCACATTTGTTTCCACATTCCAAGCCATAAAAGCCAATGGAGCAACACCAATTCCATGTGATATAGACTTAGAAGATGGATTTATAAATTTGGATGATGCAAAACCTAGAGTAACTTCTAAATCAAGGGCAATTATACCCGTGTTATTTGCTGGATGTTCTTCAAAAATAGATAAAGTTTATCAATTTGCGAAGGATCACAATTTAAGCGTAATTGAAGATGCTGCCCATTCTTTTGGAGATGAAAATATCGCAAAACGAGATGGGATTTTATGTTTCAGTTTTGATCCAATAAAAAATATTTCATGTGGTGATGGCGGTTGTGTTCTTACTTCTCAAAACGAAATTACGGAAAAGTTGAAAGACATGAGATTACTTGGGGTTATTGGAGATACTGAGAAGAGATTTAATGGTCTTAGAAGCTGGGACTCAGATGTTAAAGAACAAGGTTGGCGACTTCATATGAATAATATTTCAGCAGCTATAGGACGTGCTCAATTAGTAAAGTTTCCAAAAATCAGAGAATTACGTCAAAGAAACGCAGGAAGTTATACAAATGCTTTGAATGAGATAAGAGATATTCAGCTTCTTCCCATAAATTTCAAAACGGCAGTGCCTCATATATTTCCTGTTTTAATAAAAAATGGAAAAAGAAATCAGTTGAAGAATTTCCTAGCCGAAAAAGGAATAGAAACAGGTGTACAATATAAACCGAATCATTTATTAACCTATTTCAATTTGGGATACGATTTGCCAAATTCCATGAACTTCTATTCAGAAATTCTATCTCTTCCGATTCATCCGTTATTGTCTGAAGAAGATATTGAATATGTAATTGAAAACATCAAATTGTTCTTTAATAATTAATGAAGATAAAACATTTTGCGATATTAGATAGCACTAGTGATTATGCAATAAAGTTTTTATTGAAAAACAACATAAATACAGATTACGCCATATTGACTGATGAGCAAACTTCTGGAAGAGGCAGGTTAAATAATCGAGTTTGGCAGTCTCCAAAAGGTAATTTTTATTGTTCATACATAATCAATATGGGGAAATTAAATATTACCATTGAAAAAACGAATATATTAACCTCATTTGTTATTAATCTTCTTAGAAATTTTCTGAACAATATAACAAATTCTGAAATCATAAAATTAAAGATTCCTAATGATCTTTTAATTAATGATAAAAAACTGGCAGGAGTTTTAGTTGAGGTATATTATCCATATGTAGTTATTGGGATAGGAATTAATTTAATCTCATCCCCCATAGACAGAGCAGCAAATATAAATGATGAATTTAATATACTTGTAAAATCTGAAGAAATAGTTGAGAATCTTTATAAAGAATTGATTTTTGGTATGAAAGAATGCAGTTACCTTTAAATTTATTGAAAGAATTAAATTTTGCATTTCCGGATATATTAACCGCAGTTTTCATGACCATATTAATTCTCTATAGAACATTTTCAAAAACACCAAAACATATTTTTAAATTAAGTTATTTTTTTGCAATTTACTGTTTAATTGTAAATTTCGTATATACAGGCGTTCCAAACAACAATTTCAGTTTGTCTTTGTTTATATATAATCAGGGATTACAATCCGTCAAATTGATATTGTTTGTTTTTATATTATTATTTTTTTGGATTTCAAATTTTTCAAAACAAGCATCTGCGGAGTTTTACATATTTATTTGGGGATTTGTGAATGCGGTAAGTTTATGTCTAACCTCGAACAATTTTCTGTGTTTGCTTGTCGGACTAGAATTATATACATTTTCTCTTGTGTTTATTTTATTAAATAGCACAAACGAACCATTTGAGAATTTGAAAAAATGCGCCATAAGATTCCTTCTAGTATCCTCCGTTATGAGTACTATATTTCTTTTTGGTTGCAGTCTTTTATATAGTCAATTTGGATCTCTATCATATCAAAAGATATTTTTAAACAAAAATTTCGAATCGATAACAGGAACTGTATTGATACTTTTATATATTTTATTTAAATTCGGACTTGTTCCATTTCATACTTGGTTATTAGATGTATATGAAAAAGCCTCTTTTTTGATAGTTATGTTTTTAGATGCAATATGGAAGTTATTTTTAATATTTATATTTTTTAAAATTTTCTCTTTATTCACGGTTAATAAATTCTATGATTTTCAGCTCTTAATAGAAACTATAGCTATTATGTCAATGATATTCGGAGCAATAGTTCCTATTTTTCAAAATAACATAAACAAATTCATTGCTACTTCTTCCATAGGTCATTTAGGATTTATCTTCAGTGTATTTGCAATTATAAACTCTCTGAATCAAGCTACAGATGTTATTTGTTATTTGATATATTATTCCATTTCATCACTTTGCTTTTTTACAGGGATATTGTTCATAAACAAACATCAACAAATAAAAACTTTTTCAGACATTTCAGGAATAATAAATACCTCTCCGCTTTTGGGAGTTTTGCTTCTGTTATCTATGTTTTCGATGGCAGGTATTCCTCCTTTTGGAAATTTCATAGCAAAGTTACATATCTTTGAATTCTTCTTACAATCTAAAAGCTATTTACTTCTTGTTGTTTCCGGAGTATATTCAGTTTTATCCATATTATATACCGCCAAATTATCGAGATTTTTCTTTACGAAAACCAATAATCCTATCTTTATAGAAACATCGAGATTCATATATCTCTCTCCTGTTATAACATTAATATCTTTTAGCTTATTTTATTCTCAAATAGAAGCACTGTTTTCAAAAATTATATCCTTGATGTGATTTATTCAAATCTTTGTTTTCTGTCAACATATTAAGATTGATTTTTCGAAGATGTTCTGTCACTCTTTGCAAAACTTGGTGTCTTATTTCAAATAAACTACTTTGATCTGGAACTTTGAAATGTATTATATAAACAACTCCATTTTCTTGAATAGAATCTGCAAATACTTTGAAATCATTGATATTAATATCTGAAATACCTTTCATTGCATCTGACAGAATTTTCGTTGCTTGCGAAATTGGAACAGTAAAATCTATGGAAAGATTTATACTGGCATAATAATCATGTTCAGGTTTACTTAGGTTAACAATTGGTTCATGACTTAATAATGTGTTGTTTATAAAGAGCACAGTGTTGTTTTGTAATAAAATTTCCAGTCCTGTCATTTTCATTTTTATTATTTTCCCGACTGTTCCATCATTAAATTGAATCCAATCTCCAACCTCAAAATCTGCCTGAAAATCTAGATATATACCATAAATACATTCTGCAATAATATCCTTTGCCGCAAAACCAATGATAGCCCAAGAGCTAATGAAAAACGCACCTATGCTTGTTAGTGTTTTGCCATATACTTCTGTTATGATAACAGAGAGCGCAATGAAATAAATCAAGGAGCCTATCAAATCCTTTATTATATTTGGAAGGTTTTTCTTACGATTTTCATTAATTGGATCAAGAAACATCAAAGTGACTAATTTCATACTTAGCCATGCTGCAAGCAATAACATTGCTGATCTTAGGATTTTCCAATACGGATAAACAGATGAATTTTTGTCTATAATGTTAGGAGTAAATATAAACAAAAATATCAATAAGACAATGATAATTGGTTGAATTATTATTTTTCGCGATAGTTTTATTTTCATAATAAAAGGCCTATAATACCGCTTCAGTTATATTATAGACCTTTTAGTAAATCATGCAATACAAAACTATTTTGCTGGCATAGAATCGATCTTAGCAATAGTTATTGATGATGTTTTATTATCAAACAGATCCTTCAAATTATCTATTTGTATTTCAGAATTAGCAGCATTAAACGCAACGGAATTACCAGTGAAATTGTTTCCATCATGCAAAATAACTACATATCCTTTTGGAACAAATATCGCAGATATAGTGTTATTTGATAATCCGATTTTGTTATAAGGATATTCTCCTTCTTTTAGTTCCTTTATTGTTCCGTTAAATTCTGCATTTTGTCCAACTGTCACAGCATCATTTGAAAACTCTCTTTCGAGTTTAATTGAACAAATAGCTCTTCCATTCATTTTTGCTCTGGCATCAGGAACATCACCAGTAACCACAGCATCTGGAGTGCCTGTGCAATAATTACTACTGTAGAATAATTTTGCTTTAAAACCTTTGTCAATTTTTAATGATTTTGTGTATGTATACATGAGCTTACTTGTCGATAAATCACTGATTCCGGGATAAGAGTTATTTACTTTATACATTATTTTCCCTGGAGCAAAAGATTGTTGAAGTCCTTTATAATTTTTATCTTTGAAAACCGTCATATGCGGAGTTCCCCCATCTGCTTTTTCTACAGATAAATAACTCCCTTTTCCAAGCATTTCAGAACCTATATCTTTGACAGATCCTGTAAATGATTTTCTTGTGCCATTTAATCCATCATACAAAACAGCTCTATATCCACTAGATACTTTCAAAGACTTCACTTTTCCATTTCCTATTATTTGATTCAAATTAGAAAAAGAACCTATACCAAACGACTGCTGAACTCCTTTGAAATCTTTTTCGCTATATAACGTGACGTAACTTCCTCCATTATAAGGTTCAACAGTAACATAAGTTATTTTTCCACGTATGGAGGTTTGAAGATTGTTAAAACCACCACTGCTATAGGAAGTTCTGCCAGTTGCTTTATTTATATCTTCATATAGCACTATTCTGTAATTGCTGCTTACCCTATAAGATTTTATATCTTTACCCCCTATTAATTTATCCAATTTCGCTTTATCATATTTTCTAACAGAAAGGGCCTGTTGTGTACCCGAAAGACCGGTTCCCGTATATACTGCTGCTGGAGTACTCGAACTATATAATTTTTCAACAAGAATAGACGATGTTTTGTCATTAAGAGTATTACCAACATAGCTTGTGTTAGAAGTAAACGATTGGGGTTTAGTCTTAAAATCAGGATCGTGATATAAAGTCACTCTATAGCCACTATTAACTTTCAAAGAACTTATGCAATCATCACCGATAGCTCCACTTTTCTTCAAGTCGGCCCAGTTATATTTCCCAGCTTCTAATCTTTGAGATTTTCCTCTGTAATTTGCATCTTTATATACCGTGGCACTATATAAATCTGAATAAAATAAACAGAAACAAGATATAAGTATCGATAATTTTAACTTCATGTCAATACCTTAAAATTAATCCCCTACACTTTTAATTCTCACATGAGAAATGCTGATTTACAAACAAAATTGTTAGTTTCACAACATTATTTTATAAATAATATATTTTTTCATGTTGAAATGTATAAAATCATTGACATTTATCAAAATAATACGCTAGCATTAAAATAGTAGGTATTTGGGGCATAGCCAAGCGGTAAGGCAACGGTTTTTGGTACCGTTATTTCCCAGGTTCGAATCCTGGTGCCCCAGCCAAGTTATGTTTTTAGTTAATATAAATTAAGTCTAAAAAAGTGTTAGAATTAAAAAACTGCTTTTTGATATTATACCAACTGTCTTAGAAAATTTGTTCTATAAAACGCTAAATAAAAACTTTCAAATCATTTAAAGATAGTTTTCTTTATTGGTTTTTAACAAATTATAAAACCAGCTTTTTTCTAAGAAAAGTTTTATTTCCAGCTTAATTATATACCACTTGCACCTTGGAGATTTATGTTAAATTAAACTTTAGACATATCTCAAATGGAGAAAGATTTGAGATGTATTATATAAAATTGCATGAAAAACGTGATTTATGAATATGGGCTACGACCGGATAACTTCATTGGCACTGCAGTGACGTTTCTAATACTTTTGGTATAGGAAACAACTCTTTTAAAGCTTGCACTGTAAATCTATTTGATAACTTTTCATATCTTAATATCTTCCAATTTGATAAAAAACATGGTACTATATCAAAAATAGACAATTTAATATAAAGGTAAAAATGGCATCTAATTTAGTTGTTTCTGCAAGAGATGTTTCAGGAAAAAGAGAAATAAGAAAGTTGCGTCATGAAGGATTAGTTCCAGGAATTATTTATGGAGATAACAAAGAACCCGTACTAGTTTCTGTCAGAGAAAAGGAGTTACTTGCAGAGTGTTATACATTGGCATTTTTAGGGCATGTTATTGAGGCAAAGATAGGATCAAAAACTGAGAAATTTCTTCCAAAAGAAATTGAATTTGATCCTGTAACGGATAAGCCTGCTCATATAGATTTTTTAAGAGTTTCAAAAAATTCAAAGGTGAAAGTAAGTATTGCTGTTGAGTTTATTAATGAAGACAAATGCCCAGCGCTTAAGAAAGGCGGCGTGATTAATATTGTTGTTCATAGGCTTGAATGTTTATGTTCTCCAGATTCTATTCCAGAGAAATTAATAGTCGATCTTTCAGGAAAAGATATAGGAGAAAGTTTCTTGTTAGAAAACTTGAATTTACCTAATGGAGTCACTCCTGTGAACTCTGAAAGAGATTCAGTTATTGCAACGTTAGTTGGAGCTAGAATATCTGCAGATGAAGAAGTAACCACAACTGAAGAAAATGCAGAAAAAACAGAAGAGGCCGCTGCCTAAATGTTTTTGATAGTAGGTCTGGGAAATCCGGGATTGGATTATGCCTATACGCGTCATAATGCAGGATTTATGCTTGCTGATCATTTGGCGTATGCTTTTGGGTTTCCTGACTACAAATCTAAATTTAGTTCTTTATATTCAGAGAAAACATTAAATAAATTTGCGAAAGTTGTTATTCAAAAACCTCAGACTTTCATGAATTTATCAGGAAAGGCAGTTTCACAAATAGTATCTTTTTATAAAATTCCAACAGAGAATATTTTTGTTATTCACGATGACTTAGATCTTTCTCCTCTTGATGTGAAAATAAAATTTTCTGGAAGTAATGGTGGCCATAATGGTCTGAAAGATATTGATAAGTTTATAGGAACAAAATATTGGAGGATTAGGATCGGAATAGGGCGACCTTTATCAAGAGATCAAGTGCCTCAATATGTTCTTTCAACTTTCTATAAAGATGAGCTTTCTGATATGCTCCCAAAGGTTTTTACTCCTGTTTGCAGGAATATGGAATCATTGCTTTTTGAAGAAGAAAAAACAGCTGTTATCTCAAAAATAATTCAAGAAATAAAGGAAGTAAAATGATTATAAAATTGCTGTGGTGTTTTTTGATGTGTATAGTAACTATAGGAATATTATTTTTTTCAGCTGTCGGGATTTCAATTCCTGAAGCTTATTATGAAAAAAGTGAATCTTTTTTTATATCACCAAATGGAAGATAAACCTGAAAATCTTTTATCGCATATAATAGCGCTACGAAAAGTCATAGTTAACTCATGTTTTGCTGTTTTTATAGCAATGATTTTTGCATTTATTTTTATAGATCAAATAACAGAATTTGTTTCCTATCCGCTTTTAAATGCTATAACAAATTTTGGAAAATCACAAAATTTGATTTATACGTCAGTCAGTGAACTATTTTCTCTGCAGTTGAAATTAACATTTTACACATCTCTTGCTATATGTTTTCCTTATATTTTATATCAATTCTGGAAATTTATAAAACCTGGATTAAAAGAAAAGGAAATAAAGATATCGAAAAAGTTTATATTATTAACCTCTGGATTTTTCTTTATAGGAATGCTTTTTGCTTTTTACATCGTGATTCCAAACATTTTTAGGATTTTTCTAAGTAACGACTCAAATTTTGAATTTCTCCCAAGAATAAGTGAAAATATATCGTTTATTATTGTTTTAATGCTCTCATTTGGGGTTAGCTTTCAATTACCTATGCTAATATATATACTGAATAAATTAAATATATTGAGAATAACAACATTGAGAAAGCTTTGGAGAGAAATCATTTTGGCAATTGTTGTTTTATCAGCATTGATTACTCCTCCTGACGCCATGAGTATGATTCTTTTAGCTGGTCCTTTAATAATTTTATATTTTCTCTCTTTGATATTTTGTCGTTTTCTATAACATCAAGATGAAAACAATCTGCAAACACAAATTAACATAAAATTAATAATTTTGTATGAATTTTATTATTTTTTTTATAAAATATATTGAGAAGAGTATCTTTATTTCAATAAGTCAAGGAAGTTTATATGAGTATGAATGGAAAACGCGTATTTCCCATCCCTCTTGATATAAACTGGCATGAGGGGATGCTTTTATCACAACATCATTTTCAACAAAATGATTTACGTAATTTTCGAGTTATAGCAAATCAAATTCGACTTCTTTCATCAAATCATTTTGGCGTTCGCCATTTAAGAACAGACACAGTTTCTCTCAGTGAAGGAATTTATAGAATCAAAGAAATAGAAGCTGTTTTTCCGGTTTTTAGTTTTTTCCCTGAAACGAATAAGGGATTGAAATCTCTCGAAATAGATATTGCGGCTTCAATGAAAGAAGGAGAAAATGAATGTACGATATTCTTAGCAATAGCAGAAAGTTCTGATGAAATTTCTCCAATTCTTGGAAATCCTGCGAGGTATTATTCAATAGAAGGAGATTATGTTTCTGATGATAATATAAAAGAAAATACAGTTAGAATTCCTCGGCTTTTTCCAAACGGATTTTTATATATAGGGGAAACAATTCCTGAGTTTTGTATTGGATTTCCGTTATGTAAGATAATCAGAATCGACGGAGTGTTTCACGTGAAAAATTGGACTCCTCCGTGTTTTTTTATTGAAAGACATTTTCCTCTTTGGGAAAGATGCGAGAAATTAACAAAACAAATTAGAGAAAAAGCTGTTTCTCTTGCTGAAAAACTTAAAAATTCTTCATCAGGGAATTCGGCATTCGGATCAAGAACAATTTTAGAGCAGATAATAACGATACTTCCTGGATTAGAAACTTTGGTTTATAGCAATGAAGTAAGACCATATGAACTATATCAAGAATTATCAGAAGTTTTGGGAGCTGTTTCTGTTTTAATCCCAACAGATATAGTTCCGGTTATGCAGCCTTATGATCACAACAATATCGATAATTGCTTTATACTGTTATAAATCTTATAGAGCATTACTTATGTGTGATCGAACGTGGATATAATGTTGTTTCATTTAATAAAAAAGGCAGATTTTTTTATCGCTATATCTCTCTGGATGAAATCGAAAAAAATACAAATAATCGCCTATATATAGGAATAAGGACTGATGTGAACGTTGATCTTTCCGAGATAGAAAAATGGATGGCAGAATCAATAATTGTTTCCGATTCCGCCCTAGACTCAGTAAGAAACAAAAGAGTGAAAGGAGCAGACAGACAATTAGCGAAACAAGAAGTTGTTTCCAGAATACTTCCTGGAATAGGTGTAACACTTTTTGAAATTGATTTGGATGATAATTTTATAAAAGGAGAAGAAAATCTTCATATATTTAATCCAGGGAATCATACGAATATACAACCAAGTGAGATAACTTTATATATTCCAAGAGAAAAAAGGTGATATTATGGGATTTGATGCTAGTAATAGTGCTATAGTCCATGGATTTCAAGCTTTTTATTATGAGTTATTAAGACAGAAAGAAAAGGCATTGAGTTTGTATTTTTCGTATGATTCAGGAAATTCAGAAGAAGGTGATACAAAATCAGAAGACTTAAAAACAAAAAATATCGAGGGAGGAGTTGTTGATATTCAAAAGAAAATGTTAACAGTAATTGTCAATGTTTCGGATTCAATACTTATTAAATCAACTGGGATGAATCCAAAATTTATTGAAGATGCGAAGTATTTAATGGCAATTTTGACTGATGAAGTTTTTTTGAATTTAAAATGGGATGGAGTGAAATTCTGGAGATATACTCTTTTAGAAAAGCAATTATTTCAAACAGAAATAGCTGGTGACAAATTCTTTTCTATGCTGGATAATATCATAAATGATTTGGGAAACCAGGAAATGTCGTTTTTGTATCTTATGGTTCTTTCTCTAGGATTTAAAGGAAAATATAGAGATCTTGGATACTCAGATTCTGATGAAAAAATAACTTGGTACAAAGGACGTCTTTGCGCTATTTTAATACAGGATCTTCCAGATTATTTTTTCCGGGAAGATCTCATATGATCGAATCCTGTTATGAACACACATTTATGGAAAGTGATAATAATCGTTTACCTGATGTTAGATTCTGGTCTTTTTATGTTGTTTCTGTAATTTTCCTTTATATTTTGATTTCATATTTTATCTGGATTGATATTACTGGAGAATTGAATGAAATTATGAACAAAATCTCCGAACAAGTCAGACAAGGGCCACTCATATGATATTATTCACGTTTGGTCTTTTTGATAAAATCACAAGAGGAATTGGAAACGCAGAAATTTCTTTTCCAATGATCATAGGGATAGTTCTCTCAATAGCTTTTATTATCAATGCTTTTGGTGACTATATTCACCTTAATTTCAATAAAAAGATCAGAATCAAAAGCAAGACGAGTTATTGATATTCCTCCTTCTGCATTAAAAATAGAAGGAGAGAAGATAAAAGTTTCTGAGAATGATGCAAACAAATCAACACCTTTTCCCTTTGGAGAACGAATCAATAGTTATCTCATAAATAAAGGATATATAAAATCCAGTGGAGTTGTTCGTTCATTTTTTAAAGCACTTAACTTCTTAAAGAATTCTCTTGGAAGGAATTATAAATATAAATTACCGTGGTATTTGATCTTAGGTACTGAAGGTTCTGGAAAAACTTCACTTATGAATGGATTTACTCATGATGAAATCTATGACGAAGAAGATGATTCTCCATGTACATGGTGGTTTTTGAAAAACGGTGTTGTTTTGGATATAAAAGGAGATATATTTCTTCCGAAAACAGGTTTTGATGCAGATGAAAAGAACTGGAACGTTTTGCTAAATCTTCTTTCGAGATATCGTTCTGAAAAGCCTATTAATGGTATCATTTTGACTATTCCGGCAAATGAGCTTTATGGAAAAAATAAATTATCTCCTGAAGATATAAAAAAACGAGCATTATATGTTTCGAGAAAATTAAACTTTGCTCAAAACTATCTAGGAATGAAACTTCCGATTTATATAGTCATAACAAAAACTGATGTAGTTCCTGGATTTCAGAGTTTTTGTTCTGAAATACCCGCAAGAAATAGAATGAACATGCTGGGATGGTCTTCTCCTTATTCTATTTCATTTTCTTATAACTCCAAAATACTGGATGATGGTTTTTTTGCTTTTGAAAATAATTTAAATGATTTAAGAATCGAAATAATTTCTGAAGGTTCTGCGAAATCAACTGTGGATGGAATATTCGTATTTCCGAGTGAATTGTTGACAATAAAAGAATCCTTAAAATTATATATAGATTCGATATTCAAATCCTCTTCTATCGAAGAAAGATTTTATTTCAGAGGATTTTATTTCACAGGTGATAGTAAAATGATTCCTCTTCTTTCTTTTGATAAAAACAATCAGAATGATGCGATGGCAATAGTTGGAACACCTGATGCTGATATCAATGAAGCGGGAAAATTCTCTGCATTTTATAGTGATGAGGATAAAGCTGCGAAAAAGATATTTTTCTTTGAAGATTTGCTTTTGAAAAAAATATTTGCAGAAGAAGGAATCGCTTCTCCAATGAAATCAAAAGTATATCAATCAAACAAATCTATAATGATGGCCAAAATATCAACAGCTGCATTTGTTCTGATTGGAAGTTATGGATTATTTAATGCTAGAGATTCTTTAAATAACAATAAAAATAATTTATACCCGTCACTTTTTAAAGTTTCTTCTTTAATAAAAAATGCAGGAGATATGA
Source organism: uncultured Alphaproteobacteria bacterium (assembly GCA_910588255.1). GTDB lineage: Bacteria > Pseudomonadota > Alphaproteobacteria > RUG11792 > RUG11792 > MGBC162888. The sequence goes on along the minus strand of CAJUOM010000006.1, from coordinate 31,888 downwards.
CTTATAAAAATTTGCAAAATAATGGAAATGAAATACTTTCAGATTGCACAAATCAATTGCTTTCCATTATGCAGCAAATTCATAATATACGATTTTCCTCATTATTTGTTCCTGCTTCCTGGTTTAGTTCCATTAATAAAGATTTAACCGAAACCTTGAGAACTTCTTATCAAAAAGTAGTTATTCGTACGATTTATATGAATTTGATTTTAAAATCAAGGGAACTTCTTGGTATGGTTCCAGAACATAAATCAAATAATATTGATGAACTATTAAATCCATATAATAGCTATGAATATGAACAGTTAAAGAACTTTGTTTTCGGCTTAATTGAATTAGAAAAAAATATAAAAAAATTTGATTCACTTCGAACTTCTGGAGATCCAAAAGATCTGAACGATCTTATAGATTACACATTTAAAGGTTCTTTACCAGGTGAATTTTTGGATAACTATCAGGAATTTAGATCCATATTAATGAACGTTCCTTTTCCTGCGATTAATTTAAGTCCTTATAAGCAAACAGCGTATGACACGTTGTTAAGTTTGTTCAAAATTACCTTGATACGATATTTACAACCAGGTCTTCAAATAGCCTTATTTCTCAATTAAATAAATTTATAAATCAACTTTCTAGACAAAATTTAAAAGAAATTCCGAATTGTTCTGAAATAATAACGTTTTCAAAGGGCTTAACAAAGGTTTGCAAAGATCTTGGAAAAGAAGGAGAAACATGGCTGGACAAAGATATATTCGAAACCAACAAAGAGTATGATGAATTTTTAGATGGAGTTGAAACATTATTTGGAAAAGAAGTGTCACAGAGATTATTGGATATTACGGCTATAAACTTCGGATGTTTAAAGTCTCGCTTAATGGATTTTAACTCATTATTAAATCGTGAAGTTTCAAAAAGAAATAAAATGAGATCCGAAAAAGAGCCTCCTGTTTCAAGCGGAATATTCATTATTGAAAGATGTTTAGCATCCTTGTGTGCTGAGCCTTTTATGGAAGTTCCAGGAGATTATCAGTTGATTACAGATATACCTGAAGGCAAAATGATTTTTTGGGATGATGAGTTAGTAAAATATGCATATGAAGTTGGAAAAAGCTATGAGCAGTTTATTGCAACAAATTTGAAAGATTTTCCAAGATCTATGCAAGAAGGTATATCTCTTTTGTCAAAATCCAATCTTTGTGCATTAATAGCAGGAATTATTGCGAAATCGCAAAGTCTTGTTGATGAACCAACAGGTATAACTGAAGAAATAACCTCTGAGGAATTACTCCAAAAGCAAGTTGCGGAATTGAAAGGTGTTGTTCCTAAAATTGTTAATTTGTTAAAAATACTTCGAGATGATAAATTCAGTTTTGTTTTTGGAAATTTGCGAACTGTTTTAAATAAAATAGGTTTTTCACTTCTCACTCATATTGATAATCTTCTTGAGAATCAAAGACCTTATCAACCAAATGATTTAAGTTTTAATTATTGGGATGGAAAAAATGGAGCGGCGTTAGCTGCTTTTTCATCATCTGATATGGAAGAATTAAGACTATATTTGCAACTTCAAAGAAATATGATTTTTAGATTAGCGAAAGATTTTGCAGAGCCAATTATTGAATTTTTAAATGTTGATATTATGTATGATAAAAATTACAGCAATGATAATCAACTTGCAAAATGGTCTCGTATTGTTGATAATGTGAAAAGATTGGAGAGGAAGAATCCTTTAAATTCTATCAGTGTTTTAGAAAAATTTATAACAATGACATTGAATGACTATACTCTTGATAACATAACTCAGAAAATAAAACTAAAAGATATAAAAGGAGAATCAGGAGACTATTTCTTAAATATTATTAAAAAAATCAAAAAAGGAATTTTGTCAAAGGCAGAAGTACTCCTGCGAAAACGTAATATAGTCAGATATAATTCGCTAAGAGATTATTATACAAAACATTTGGAAAATGCCTATCCATTTAAAAATTATGACAAATCAAAAAGAACGGCAACAGAAGCAGATTTAGAAGCTGTTAGGGAATTTTTCAAAATGTATGACGAATTTGGAGGAACTCCTGAGGCTATTTTAGATCAGATATATCAATTGAAAGGAGATGCCCAAAAGCCTTATGAGTTCATGCAAAATATTCATGATTTGAAACTATTTTTAGGAGAATTAATTAGTAATAATGAAGGTATAAAAGTCAATCTAGAGTTTGATTTTGGAATTAATAAACGTGAAGAAAAGAATACAGAATATCTAGTTGATAGGGTTTGCAAACCCAACAATGACGCTTCCATAGAAGCGATAAATACAGATAAATCCGGATTGTGGTATTTTGGGGAACCAATCGAAATAGATTTGAGATGGGCTTCTGGAGATGAACAAGCTGACAAACCCGTGTATGATCAAAATGACCCGGATTTGATCTTGAATGAAAATACTGCAAAAATTCAATGTGTTGGAAATTGGGCATTATTGAGATTTTTGCAAAAGTATAAATCACAGTCCGTTAATATAGATAACTTGAGTAAGAACCAAACTGTACTTGTATTTAAAATTCCTTTAAATACAGGAAAAATTGCAAGGTTATTCTTGGGGGTTACGCCATCTTTGCCTAAAAAACCAGGTGATCCTTCTGTTGTTACATTAAAAGTTCCAAAAGTTCCTGGAACAATGCCTGAAATGCCTAATTCTGTGAAATCTGTTTCTGAAACTGCTGTCTTGGTTTCACAAAATTCCTTTTATGAAACTTCAGAAGAAGTGGAATCAAATAATGAATTTTCTGATATAAAAGAAGATTCTGAAAAAAAGCAAAAACCATTGGATATCTCAAAAACAGAAAATATTAAAAATCGTGATGTTAAAGAACAAGAAATTGAAAGAAAAGTTGATGACCAATCAGAAACAAAACAGAAGATTATGAATATATTAAAATCTGATGATACTTCTGAGATAAATGAAGAAAAGCAAGTTATTGAAATCAGTGAAGAACCAATATCCTAATTTGAGATTACTTTAAATGAATAAGAAAATTCCCTAAAATTTTATGGGACTTTTTAGGATTTGACATAAAGAAAGAGTGGGAAGTATACTGGAAATATAGAAGATATACAGGCGCGCGGCGTGTGGTATGCTTGTTAATTTTACCACACGCCGCGCACCCTCCATGTAACTCACATACTATATTTTCCGAAAGGCAGTAACGATTATATTGATTTACTCCCATTTCGTCAAGTCTCACTTCGTTCTTCGGACTTGACTAAATTTCGTAAATCAATACCTATCTTTTCGTCCCTTTCGAAAAAATAATATGAAAGCAGCTGTAACAACCGGCGCACTCAAACTCTCTAAGGCGTTCAGCTAAAAGAGAAACTTCAGAAATTGATCCAGAGGCCATTTTCGATTGATTTTTGACTAATCAGGAAACCAATTTTTCACAAGAAAAGTTGTCCCAATAAACCCTTCCACTTTATGGGATGGATGTTAATTTAACCTTTAGACATATCGCAAATGGAGCACGATTTGTGACGTATAAACAAAGTGTGGCACGAAGCGCGAATTAGAAAGATGGCCTCACCGGATAACTTCATTGACACCGCAGTGGTACCTATAGCGCTTTCAGTAGACATTGTGAATCTGAAAACAATTTGTATGTTAAATTATGGAAATTTTATGCTAAAATAAAATAAATATATGGATAAAAATATAAAAAATGGAACATAAATCCAATCTTAAATCTTGGTTAATCTTTGGGATAGCGGCTATATTTTATCTTTATGAATTGGTATTAAGAGTATCCCCAAGTGTAATGACTAATGACCTCATGATCACATTCAATGCTACTTCAACAATGCTTGGCATTTTAGTTTCATTTTACTATTATTCTTACACAATCCTACAATTACCTTGTGGCGTTATTCTTGACAAAATGGGCCCTAAAAACCTCCTGGGAATATCAGCTTTATTCTGTGTTGCTGGATCTGTTTTGTTTGCAGGAACTGAAAAGATGTATGTTGCTCAAATAGGACGGTTTTTAGTTGGTTCTGGATCAGCCTGCGCTTTTATCAGTTGCTTGCAAATTTCTGCAAACTTATTTTCTAAAAAATATTTTGTTATCTTAGCAGGTATAACGAATATGATGGGAACACTAGGCGGATTATTTGGAGGTCCCCCAGTTGCAAAGTTAGTAAATAACTTAGGATGGCAATCTGCTACTTATTGGCTTGCATCAATTGGTATTGTTATATTTTTATTAATTTGTATATTTATTCCAAAAAATTTACAAACTACAAAAGCCAAAAGAAAACGACCTGAATCAATTATAAATAACGTATTAAAATTGGCAAAAAATTCTCAAGTTGTATTATCTGGAATTATCGCAGCTTTTATGTATCTTCCTATTGATGCTTTTGCTGAATTATGGGCAGTTCCGTTTTTCATGGAGAAATATGGTATCAATAATGAACAGGCGGCGTTCGCCTCTGCGATTATTTTCATAGGAGTAGCGTTAGGTAGTGTTATGTTAGCCATTTTCGCAAGAAAAATAAAGAGTTACATGAAAACAATAAGAATATCTATAGTTCTCACTGCTTTGTTTTTTATTGTATTGATCTTTTCTTCTGGAAATATCAATATTGCATTTATAATTGTATTTATAATAGGGTTTTTAACCGGTGCTCAACCAATAAGTTTTACATGTGCGAAAAACAGTGTTTCTCAAGAAATATCAGGAACAACATTAGCTTTGACTAATTGTATTGTTATGTTGATTGGTTCGATATTTCAACCGTTGTTGGGATTGCTTTTAGATTGTTTTTGGGAAGGAAAGGTTAATGATATAGGAATAAGAGTTTATGATATCAATTGTTATAAATATGCAATTTTGATTATCCCAATCTGCTTGATTCTGACATACTTCATAAGCCTTTTCGTAAAGGAAACAATACAACTTGAAGACGAATAGACTTTTCTTTTTCATTTTTTCTGTAAGTGCTTTTGAAATGAGTCAATTGCCACTTTCGGATAAGATAAAAGCTTTTCCAAAATTAAATTCATCATGTTTTATTATAGCTAATTTAGATTGCTCAATAATAATTAATGAACATAATTCAAATAAGCAAATTCATACAGGAACTTTTGATGATGTTATATTTTATTCAAAACTTAATTTAACAAAAGAAAGTAATTCTTCGCTTGGAAATAACAAATTAACCCTATATGAAATGAATAATATTTTATTCAATAAGCTAAAACTTAAGTTATATAATTTTCAAACCCATTATGCAAATGCTAATATATCTATAATAAAGTCTGCAATGTCAGGTTATGGTTGCGTGTACTCTTATGAAAATAAAAATAACGGAAATTACATAGGTATACTTTATGGATGTAAATCACAAGAAGAAGTTTTTAATGATATAAAAAACATTACGAATTGGATAAAACAATTTTATATTTTAGATACTTCCGGTATAAATCAAAACTTCATAGAAGTACCGTTGTTATATGGGCAAGAAAAAACGATAAAACTCACTGAGAAAAAACGAAAGATCTTGATATCTAAATTCAGTTCAGGAAAAATAGAGCGAATATATCATTATAGAACTATCGTATCTGCTCCAATAAAAAAAGGCGATGTTTTGGGAATTGCATTTTATTTTTCAGAAACATTTAGGAATCCAATAAAAATACCTTTGTTATCTACAAAATCTATGAAAAAATCTAGCTTGTTTCGTCGCATAGCTGATACAATACATTATATAATATTTGGAAATACCTCTAAAAACAAAGATCCATTCCAGAATATATTGGAATAACCAGTGAACAAACGATAAAGATTAATAAAATTCCTATAAAACATACTGCTAATGTCGGAATTAATTTTATAAGTTCATCTAGTTTTTATAAGTTCATCTAGTTTGTTTTCTATATAATTTTGAGTCAAAATAACAATGGTTTGAAATGCATAACTTAAATTTCCAGCTTTCTCAGCTGTTTCGATAATAGAAATATCAAAATCTGGAAACATTTTTGATTTCATTAAAGAGTTTGAAAAACTATTTCCTCTTTCGATAAGTTTTAAAATCTTCTTGATATCCGGATATTGACTTTCCAAAGATTTCAAACAGTCTGTTAAATTGATCTTCTCTTTTATCATTATGTTCATAGCGCTAAAGAAATTTAATATACGTAACCTTTGTTTTATATTAAAAACCACAGGAATTTTAGAAGATATATTTGATAATCTTAAGTGTTTTATAGCAATTATAATGAATATTAAAATAAACAAAAATATATACAGACTATTGTTTATCAAGAAGTTACTGAATTTTATAATAATTTTCGTGTAAAAAGGTAACGAAATTCCCATTTCGGAAAATAATTCCGAAAATTTTGGAACTATAACAAACAACCAAAACAAAAATACAAAACTTACACAAATAAGCAATATGATCGGGTATCTGATAGTTTTTCTTATTTTCTGTCGAATTTTAAAATCCGTTTCTAAATATCCAGTTATGTTCATTAACGCCTCAGGAAATTTGGCAGTTTTTTCTGATATTTCTATGGCTTTTATTGTAAAGTCATCAAAAAATCTATCAAATTTTGAAATTGCAGCAGAAAAAGACAGTCCTAGTTTTATATCAGCTATTATGTGATTAACTATAAGAGCGGACTCAATATTCTTAAAAATTTTTGATGTAATCTCAAGAGACACTATAAGATCAAATTTGCTTTTTACCAATTGAGCTAAATTTCTTAAAAAAGGAATTGTAAAATCTTTATGTGGAGATTTTATAAATGACTTCTGTTTCTTAGCTGAAATAAATACCAAATTATTATCAAAACTTTTTCTCAAATAGTCATATGATTTTGCAAATTGATATTCATCTATAATATCTCCATTTTTGTTCAATAATTTACATTTAAATAGTTGCATATAAATTCAAGATTTTCGTAAACACCCATTTTTATTTATGCGCTCCTATATGCGGCAGCCTTATGGGATGACACTCTCCACCTTTGGAACATTTCTTATGAACATGTGGTGGAGGACATGGTTGTCCACATTTCTCACAAGGTGGAGGAGGGCCCATATGATGTCCAGGAGACGGTGCTATATGCCATTGGCCTTTTGCATCTTTTTTTAATCCTGGATGGCATGTATGTCCTTTTGCGACTTCACAAGGGGTATCCTTTCCAGGACCTTTTGTTGGTTTTTTGCAAGCACCACAAGGCGGCCATGTATGCCCAAGGGGAGGCATCATGTGAGATGCAGGAGATTTAGGATGATGTCTGGGACCTAAACGTATAGAAGCATTTGAATTAAACACAAACACAGCTAATGTTAAGATAGAAAAAATTTTTACAAATCTCATAAAAAACTCTTTTAAAACAGCCTTTATTATATTGTTTCACAAAAAGGTTAATTATTTATTAATATGTATTACGCAAATATTTTCCGAGTTCAGATTTTGTTATTGAACCTTCTCTTATAATTTTTATTCCGTATCTATTTAACTCAATAATTGTTGAAGTTTGGTTATTACATTTTCGGGATTTTATAATAGGTATAGTATTTCCAAAATTTTTTTTCACTTCTTCATAAGAAGTAGCAGTGTTATGACCTGAAATGTTGGCGCTGGGGGCAACAATAGGTTTTTCAAGGCTATTAATTAAATCAATACAAAACTGATAATTTGGCAAACGAAGCGCTATAGAATTTCCTCCAGCAGTAATAAGTTTGGAAGCACTATCTTTCGCTTTCAATATAACTGTAATTGGATATTTTTTTTCTAACCAAAAAAAACTTAATTCATTTTCAATTTTACTTGAAAAATCAGCCATAGTTTTCGCCATTTTTAAACTAGATACCAATACAATTAAAGGTTTTGTTGGAGGCCTATTTTTTAATTTAAAAACCTTTTTTATGGCAGATTCATTCGCTGCATCGGCTAAAATTCCATAGACCGTATCTGTTGGTGCTGCTATTATATCACCGTTTTTTATAACATCTAAAGCTAATTCAAAATCATTTTGGGAAATATCATACACGTTTAAACCTCAGAAGCTGAAGTTTTTGAAACTATCCAATTTTCTTTTTTATATTCTCTTTCGAAAATCCATTTATGAATGACATCACGATAAAGTCTTTTCGGATTGTCAAATGAAACACCTTCAATATTTACCATTGCGCTCATTTGCGAAACGTCAAATGTAATAAAAATTCGAACTTTTTCAGCCAAAAATTGAATTTTTTCTAATTTTGTTTTCTTGTGTTTTATAAGTAATTCTTGTCTCAAATCTCTTCGTTCTCTCTTTTGTATTTGAACTGCAAAATTTTCATATAAATCTTCTGATAATAAAGTTTTCAATATGTGATGGTGCGAATTAGCCAAACCATTAAATACTGCATCGAATATTTCCTCTGCTTTAATCAAAAATGAGTCAATAGAAGAATCTGGAAATTTTTCCTTAAGCTGCAACAAGTCTTTGTTATTTTCCTGTGTTGAAGTAGATTGCTCTTTCATATTTATGGGTATTATTTCTTCGAGAGCTTTTTGCAATTTTTCTTTATCTGCCTTAGATAAATTCACAATAATTTTTTGTGTTTTTCCAAATTCTCTAAAAAGTTTAAAGAAAATTAAAACGGATATTAATATCAAAAAAAGTAATAACATAACTCTAACCAAATAAAAACAGCGTGGCAATCTATAAGCCGGGTTCTGTCCAAGGATCACTCCTCTGTTTGATCATTCATCTAGACTTATTGTTACCAATAAGCTCAAGCAACCTACCCGAGTAACTTAATTGTAAGCGATTATAGAGAAAACTCCGCGTTACTCCTATTTGGTCTTGCTTCAGGTGGGGTTTACAAATCCATATTTGTTACCAAATACGTGGTGTGCTCTTACCAACGCCATTTCACCCTTACCTAAAAAAGGCGGTATATTTTCTGTTGCACTTTCCCTATTGAAGGAACTTTCCTCCTCCAACGCCGGACGTTATCCGACACCTTGCTTACATGAAGCCCGGACTTTCCTCTGAGAAAACTCAGCGATCAACCGATTACCACTATTTTCAGTATAACATATATTTCAAATATTATGAAGCTTTTTGCTCCATATCAACATAAACATATACACAATCTTAAAATTAATATACTTCCAAGTCAGTTATATATTGAGTTAATTCATGATCTGGGTATTATTTTTTATGACTTTTATTAGAAAAAGCAAAGCTATTAAGAGCGTAATTAGAAAAATTTGAAACAAATAATCCCCTACTATATTGTGTAATAGATAATACAAGCTTCCATTCTTATCGAAAGAATGTTTAAAAAGACAAATATAAAAAAGTATATATGGTACTAAGTATATTTGAATATATGACAGAAAAGTAAATTTGAAAGATAGTTTGTCAGATTTAGGGACTAATTTGAAATTTTCATATGGACGAAAAAATACCCAGATCAGTCCTTTCTTGTGTATAAAATACATAAAAAATGGAAACAAAATAAAAAATAATCCTAAAAATGATAGAATAGACTTATAACCGCAATGTGATATGAAAATAAAAAAGTCAATTATGGTTTTGTAGATTGCTACTGTTGTTAATGTCCAGAAAAAGCAGAATGCAATATATCTGAATACACATTCTGCCATATATTTTATAGTATTGATTTTCATAATTAGACCTTCGAGCAAAATACTGTTATATTTTAAGTCTGTTTTTTATTATTGTCAATAATGAATTTGAAAGTTCAAACTTTAAATGATAGAATAAGATAAGATTTAGAAAGCATTTGAGACATTAATGAATAAGAACACAAAAAATATATTATCTTGGATATTTTTAATTGGTATTTTGTTTTTAATAGCAAATCCTTTTGACTCAAAAATATTGGGGCCTAATACACAAGAAATATCTTATTCAAAGTTTATGGAAGCAGTTTCAGATGGAGATATAAAAGAGGTTTTGATTCGAAACAACACATCAAAAATTACAGGAATGTTTTCTAATGGAAAGATATTTACTACCGTAACTCCGAATGATCCACAAATGGTTGATAGACTTTTGCAAAACAAAGTGGAAGTCAAAGTAGATTCTGGTGAATCCGGATTAGGATTTTTTATAACGGCTTTGATTCAATGGTTTCCGCTTTTATTAATAATCGGTCTTATGATTTATTCCTCACGTCAAATGAAAAACGGAATGGGGGGAAGAATTGGAGGCAATCCGTTTGGAGTTGGCCGAGCAAAAGCGAAAATGTTACAACCTAAAAAAGTCAATGTTACATTCGAAGATGTTGCTGGAATTGATGAAGCAAAACAAGAATTAGAAGAAATTGTGGATTTTCTAAAGGCTCCTCAAAAATTTCAAAGACTTGGAGGAAGAATTCCAAGAGGCGTTTTGTTAGTTGGCGATCCTGGAAATGGAAAAACTCTTCTTGCAAGAGCAATTGCAGGAGAAGCAAATGTACCGTTTTTTAGTATATCAGGATCTGATTTCGTTGAAGTTTTCGTGGGAGTTGGAGCAAGTCGCGTTCGTGATATGTTTGAAAATGCAAAGAAAAATTCTCCATGTATAGTTTTTATAGATGAAATAGATGCTGTTGGTCGTCGCAGAGATAATTCTATGAGAGGAGGAAATGATGAAAGAGAACAAACATTAAATCAGCTTTTAGTTGAAATGGATGGATTTGATGAAAATCAAGGAGTGATTGTTCTTTCTGCAACTAATAGACCTGATATTCTTGATCCTGCATTATTAAGGCCCGGAAGATTTGACAGAAGGATTACTGTTCAATATCCAGACATGGCAGGAAGAGAGAAGATCCTAAAGGTGCATGTGAAAAAAGTTCTACTTTCTCCTGATGTTGATTTAAAAACTGTTGCAAGAGGAACTCCTGGATTTTCCGGAGCGGAATTGGCAAATTTGGTTAATGAAGCAGCTTTGCTTGCAGCTAGAAATAATAAATTAGCTGTGACTATGCAAGATTTCGAAATGGCAAAAGATAAAGTGATCATGGGAGCAGAAAGAAAGTCTATGAGTATGACTGATGAGGAGAAAAAATTAACAGCTTATCATGAGTCAGGACATGCGCTAATAGCTTTATTAATGCCTCAAAGTGATCCTATTCATAAAGTGACGATAATACCACGAGGAGGAGCTTTAGGGATGGTTGTCAGACTTCCGGAAAAAGATAAAGTATCTGTTTCCAAGACGGAATTACTCTCGAACATACGTGTTGCTATGGGAGGAAGGGCTGCAGAAGAAGTTTTCTTTGGTATAGAAAATATAACAACTGGAGCTTCTCAGGATATAAAGCAAGCAACTAAAATTGCAAAAAATATGGTAATTAAGTGGGGAATGAGTGAAAAAGTTGGTATAAGATCATTTTATGATTCTGATGGATATTATCTTGAAGCTAGCGATCAAGTTTCGCAAAAAACTTCAGAATTGATTGACTCAGAAGTAAAAGAGTTGGTTAATTCAGCTTATAAAGAAGTGAAAGAACTTGTCATAAAGAACAAAGACAAACTTGAGTCCATAGCAAGAAAATTAATTGAAAAAGAAACACTGACCGGAGAAGAAGTAAAGTTAGTCTTTGAGGGAAAAGAGTTAACGGAAATTGAAAAACAAGAAGACCCTCTTGAGGAATTTAAGCTGGGGGGAATTCCGAGAAGTTCTGATAATGAGGAATAAATGGAATTAAAAGTTCTTGTTGATAATAAAGTCGGTTTTGGAAAATACTATTTAGCAGAAGCTGGACTTTCTTATTATATAGAAGATAGAGGTGCAAAAATATTATTTGATCTTGGATATTCCGGATTGTTTGTTAAAAATGCAAATTTAATGAATGTTAATTTAAATGAAATCACTCATGTTTGCTTTTCTCATGGACACAATGATCACACGGGCGGTTTGTATGCATGGGTTCGTGAATTTGAAATTAATTTATCGCAAAATAGGCCTCAAATTATAGCTCATGAAGGAGTATTTAAAAGAAAAATTATTCAATATCCAAATGAAATCGATTCTGGAATTGGTTTGGATTTGGAGTTTGTAAGAACTTATTTTGATATCAAATTGGAAAAAGATCCTGTTTTTGTAACTGAAAATTTGGTATTTTTAGGACAAATTGAAAGAACAAATGATTTCGAAAATAAGAACCCTATAGGTAAAACTTATGATACATCCGGAAATTTTATAGATGACTATTGCTTGGATGATTCCGCATTAATATATAATTCAACAGAAGGAGTAGTTGTAATAACTGGGTGTTCTCATTCTGGGATTTGCAATATTGTTCAATACGCTCTTAAAATTGCAAAAGATTATTGGAATCAAACTCATATTTCAACAATAATTGGGGAGTTCATCTTTTGAATCCAAGAAAAGATCTTTTAGAAAAAACAATAGATTTTTTAAAAAAGCAAAATATTGATAGTTTTTATTTAGGACATTATATTGATTTTGAATCTAAGGTTGTTATGTCAAATTCAGGATTAAATATAAAAGAAATAGAAGTTGGAAAATCATTTAAATGGCAGGGTAAATAAATTTTTAATTATGTTTAATATTTTTGGAACAGATGGAATAAGAAACAAAGCAAATGTAGGATATATAACTCCTGAAAATGTCATGAAATTAGCTATATCTGTTGTTAATTATTATAAATCCATAAATCATAAATCTGTAAATAACAAATTCACAGTTGTTATAGGAAAAGACACTAGACTTTCAGGGTATATGTTAGAACCGGCATTAACAGCAGGATTTGTAGCAGCTGGAGCTAATGTTGATTTATTAGGCCCAATTCCAACCCCTGGTGTTGCGTTTATGACACGTTCTCTTCGAGCTGATTTAGGAGTTGTTATTTCTGCATCTCATAATCCTTATTATGACAATGGAATAAAGTTTTTTAACTCAAGTGGTTTTAAAATTTCACAAAAAGATGAATTGGAAATTAGTGAGATGTTTAATTCCAAGCAAGTATTATCTTCATCTGAAAATATGGGAAAAGCTCGCAGAATAGAGGATGCTGCAGGAAGATATGTTGAATTTGTAAAAAGTTCTTTTCCCAAAAATCTTAGTCTATCTGGTTTAAAGATCGTTGTTGACACAGCTAATGGTGCGGCATATAAGATTGCACCTCAGATATTTTGGGAATTAGGTGCTGAAATAATAAAAATAGGAGATAATCCAAATGGGATTAATATAAATCAAGATTGTGGAGCAACACATACAGAAGCCTTGCAAAAATATGTTTTGGAAAACAAGGCAGATATGGGAATTGCACTGGATGGTGATGCGGATCGTTTGATTGTTGTCGATGAATTAGGGAAAGTTGTTGATGGGGATTATATTATTGCAGCAATTGCAAAAGATTGGAAAGAATCAGGAAAACTCAAGGGAAATAATATCGTTGCAACGACCATGAGTAATCTAGCAATGGAGAAATATTTAAATTCAATAAGTTTGAATCTCATTCGTTCTGATGTCGGAGATAAATATGTTCTGCAAAAAATGATTGAAATAGGAGCAAATATAGGAGGAGAAAAATCTGGGCATATTATTCCAATAGATTTTTCAACAACTGGTGATGGTTGCGTTTCTGCACTTCAAATATTGGCATATATAAAGAAATCAGGAACAAAGACAAGTGATATAAGAAAAATGTATACCCCTTATCCTCAAATAATGAAAAATATTCCTAGAATCTTAGATTTAAATGATCCGAAAATCGTTAGTCTCATCAATGAAGTTGAAAATATCTTAAAAGATAAAGGAAGAATCATAATTCGAAAATCGGGAACAGAGCCTATAACCCGTATAATGATAGAGTCAGAGAATGAAAAGCTTATAGACGAAGTGTTTGTTTGTATGCAGAATATCTGTTAAAATTAATGTTGAAAATTTTATTATATATATTTTAAATTTATGAGAATTTTTGATCTTATAATCTTGATTTTATGTTTTATATATCCGTTAAAAGCCACAGAACTTGATAAATGGTCTGTAGTCCAATATATCTCAGATGATTATCCGGGAATTAATTATTTTGAATTAAATAATGGTTCTATTGGACATATTTATATCGATGCGCTTGAAAAAAGGGAGCAACAGAAAAAATGCCTTAAGGTGTTAGAAAGTAGTAAAGTTTATCCATTTATACGAGCAAATCCGAGAATTTTATGTTGTAGGATATATAGTCTAGATTTTACTATTGAGTATGAAGGGAAAATAAAGAGAACAGAAACACCTGAATATTTAGCTTGTTATTTGGAAGGAAAAGAAGCATTTGAAAAGCAGGTATCGGAGATTAAAAAGTTCCTTCATGATTCATATGAATTACTGCAAGAGTTGTCAAAAACGCAAAAAGATTTTGATGATATAGACGCACAATATTCCGAATATGAGGCGGTCTTGTTTGAATTTATACAAGGTAAACTTAATCTGGATCTCGTAAAAGATGAGTACCCTGATGTGTTTAAATCTTTGATAGATGATGGTATAACAGAGTTGATTTGGGATCATAAATGGTATGCCTTTCCTTCGGAGAGAAGTGCTGAATTTTTTTTCAACCTTATCCTTAAAATTTCCCGAAAGTGATGTTTCTGATTGGCATAGAGGGGAGGGCATAATTGAATCATTTGAGAATTTTAGAGAATCCGTTTTAAAGTTTTCTAAATTACACAAAAATATTTTGGCAACAGATATATCTTATAACGACATGAGAATTTTAATGGAAACTCAATTTGAAATGGATGAAATCACTTTATACTATATAACTCATTAAAAGATGCTTTTTATAAATTTTCTAAAATTTTATGGGACTTTTTAAAATTTGACATGATTGTATTCGGTTGTATATCATGGAATTAAGAACACTGAATAATGTCCATTACGCTTAATAATTATTTCTAAAGGAACGAAAGGAGACGCCCGTGAGTATGGTACCTTTGATGTTATACCATGCTTACGGGCGCCTCTGGAATATTTTGTATGAAAAGATAAAATTTTGAAAATTATGACACAAAACTTTAAAATTCTTCAAAAATTATGCACAATATTTCTTAAACTTGATTAATTGGAAGAATCTCTTCAAAAAATTTTTTAATTTTTAAAAATTTTCTTATTGACATTGGTTTTTCAGCTCTTTGAGATGTGCTCAAAAATTGAACAATTAAGAATAAAATATGGATTTACACCTGAAAAAATTTTCAATTTTTAGTTATACACAAACTTATCCACATTTTTTGTTAACAACAAAATTTTTGCTTTAAATCTCCGTAATCTGAAAATATTTAGTAAAACTGGACAAATCGGATATATTAATATAAAATCTGATTATCAGACTTTGCTTATAATATTTTAGATGTTGAAAAACTCAAAAAATCAATTTCCTTTAGTCGCATTAAGAGAAAATGTTGTTTTTCCAGAATTTGTAATACCACTTTTTATAGGTCGTCAAAAATCAATAAAAGCTATAGAAACAGCTATTGAACAAGATAAGCAAGTTATATTTGTCACACAAAAAGATCCTGGTTTAGATTTTGTTACTCCTGATGATCTCTATAAATTCGGTACGGTATGTCATATAGACCAGATGATAAAGCTGACAGATGGAACAGTGAAAATACTTGCAGATGGATTATATAGAGCAAAAATCGGGAAAATAATAGATGAAGATTCCATGATGATTGCAGAAGCTGTTGAAGCAAAGGTTCCGAAAAATAGTAAAAAAAAGTTGGATGCTTTGAGATTAGCACTTCTATCTAATTTTGAAACTTTCTTTAAACAAAATAAAAAATTGCCTTTGGATATTCTGTCTTCTGTTGCTTCAATTGAAGATTGCTCAAAATTATGTGATACTATTGCTTCTTATCTGCCTTTAAAAATAAGTGAACGACAAGAAATATTAGAAATGATTTCTATTGAAGATAGACTGGAAAGATTGATTTATTTGATGGAAGAAAAAACAGAGTTGGTTTCTGTTGAAAAAAAGATAAAAAACAGAGTAAAGAAACAAGTCGAGAAAAACCAAAAAGAGTATTATTTGAATGAACAATTAAAAGCGATATATAAAGAGCTTGGAGATCTGGATGATATTACTCAAGAAGTAAAAGCTCTTGAACATAAAGTGAAAAAATCTGAAATGTCTTCTGAAGCAAAGGAGAAAGCCCTAGGAGAATTAAAAAAACTCAGAAATATGCCTCCGATGTCTCAGGAAAGTGGTATCATAAGAACTTATGTAGATTGGTTGATTACTCTTCCATGGACGTCTTCAAGGGAAGAATCTTCAATGACTGAAGCTGAAGAGATTCTTAATAGAAGTCATTATGGTTTAGAAAAAATTAAAGAAAGAATACTCGAATATATTGCAGTTCAAAAAAGAGTAAAAAAAATGAAAGCCCAGATAATGTGCTTTGTTGGGCCTCCAGGTGTTGGGAAAACATCTCTTGGAAAAGCTATGGCAGAAGCTACAAAAAAGTCTTTTGTAAGAATAGCTTTGGGTGGAATTAATGATGAATCTGAAATAAGAGGACACAGAAGAACATATATTGGAGCAATGCCTGGAAAAATCATACAAGGCTTGAAAAAAGCGAAAACTAAGAATCCGCTAGTTATGCTTGATGAAATAGACAAACTTGGATCTGATTGGCGAGGAGATCCTGCTTCTGCACTTCTGGAAGTTCTGGATCCTGAGCAAAATCAAGCGTTTGTTGATCACTATATAGAAGTACCATATGATTTATCAGAGACTACATTCATAACAACTGCAAATAGTCTTGATATTCCTCATGCTTTGTTGGATCGTATGGAAGTCATAGAACTTTCAGGTTATACAGAAGAAGAAAAGCTGAATATTGCAAAAATCCATATAATCCCAAAACAAATGGAATTAAATGGGTTAAAAAAAGAAGAATTGAAATTTGATGATTCTGTAATAAATAAGATAATAAAGAATTATACTATGGAATCTGGGGTTAGGAATTTAGAACGTGAGATATCCAAGATTTGTAGAAAATCAGTCAGAAGGTTGGTTACAGATTCTTCAAGATCAGTAGATATAAATAGCTCTAATTTATCTAGCTTCTTGGGCATAGAAAAATATTCAAAATCCGAAATTAGAGAAAAACCAGAAGTTGGAGTAGTAACAGGTTTGGCATGGACTTCTGCTGGTGGTGATGTTTTAGAAATTGAGACATTACTTATCCCAGGAACAGGAAATATAATTTCCACAGGAAAGTTGGGAGAAGTTATGCAAGAGTCTATAAAAGCGGCTCTCAGCTATGTGAAATCAAGAGCAAAAGATTTTAAAATTGATCCTGAAGAATTTTCAAAAACAGATATCCATGTTCATGTTCCTGAAGGAGCTATTCCAAAGGATGGGCCATCAGCGGGAGTGACTATTTGTAGTTCTATAGTTTCTGCTTTTACAAATAGAAAAGTAAAAACAGATATAGCAATGACCGGAGAAATAACTTTGATTGGGAATGTTCTTGCTATTGGCGGATTGAAGGAAAAATTACTTGCAGCCAGAAGAAATGGCATAAAGAAAGTGTTTATTCCAAAAGAGAACGAGAAAGATATTTCTGAATTACCACAAGTTATTAAAAATGAAATAGCTATAAAATGTGTAAAACATGTTGACGAAATATTGAACGACATTTTCATTAAGGATTAAAAATATGATAGATTCTCATGCTCACTTGTCTTATCCAGAAATAAAAAATAATCTTGATGAAAAACTAAGATTAGCAAAACTAGCGGATATTAGTCATATTGTTACGATTTCCACAAATGCTTCAGATGTGGTAGAAAATATTGAAATTGCAAATAAGTATGAGAATGTTTTTGCATCAATTGGAATTCACCCATCGCATTTTGATGATAATTATGACTTAAATGAGATGGCAGAAATGTCAAAAATGGAAAAAGTGATAGGAATAGGGGAGGTTGGTTTGGATTATCACTATTTGGATGAATTTCCTAAAGAATCTCAGTTGAAGTTATTTCAAGATATGCTTTCGCTATCAAATAAAACAGATCTGCCTTATATATTTCATTCCAGAGAGTGTTTTGATGATATATTCGATATAATAGCAGAATATCCTATAAAGTCTGCAGTTTTTCATTGCTATACCGATAACTTGGAAAATGCAAAAAGGATATTGGATTTAGGGTTTTATATTTCATTTTCAGGAATAATTTCATTTAAAAAATCAGAGGATTTGAGAGACGTTGCAAAATATGTTCCAAATGATAGATTCTTGATAGAGACAGATTGTCCATATTTAACGCCCGTTCCTTATAGGGGAAAACCAAATGAGCCTGCATTTGTTAGTTTAGTTGCAGAATGTATTGCTGAAATCAGACAAACGACAATTTTGGAAATTTCAGAAATAACAACTCAGAATTTTTTCCAATTATTTTCAAAAGCAAAAACTTTTATGGAGATGAAAAAATGAAAAAAAGTTTAAAGATAATATCATTATTGGTATCGTTAATTGCCGGAAGTGTTATTTATTATAATTCCGGAAAATTGAAACTTGATAATAATATTGAGTTGAGACAGGTTCCTTTGAACATAAAATTATTAAATGCTGAAGATATATCTGTATGGAATATAAAAACCGAATCTGATTTAGTATGTTTCAGTATTGTGTTCAAGAATGAAGGAGAACGATCTTTTCACAAAACTCCGGGTTTATTGGATTTGACTTTAAATACAATTTTGGAAGGTGCTGGGAAGTATAGGAGTATAGATCTAAAGAAATTATTAACAGACAACTCAATCAATATCAAGTTAGATTATACAAAGGATGATTTGATTCTAAACTGTTCTTGTCTTGTAAAATATTTTGATATTACTATAGGTATTCTTTGTGATATATTAACAAAATCTCATTTTGATAATGAAAAATTGGAAATAACTAAACAGAACATTATGGTTTCTATCAAACAAGCCTTATTCTCTCCAAGCAATAAAGCATCTGAAAAATTAAATGAAATTCTTTTTGATTCTGATCATCCATATAGATCTTCATATTCCGCAGTGTTAAAGAAATTACCAACTTATACAAAAGATGATGTTTTGAAATGCTATGGACAAATGTTTACAAGCAAGAATGCAGAAATAACAATTGTTTCAAATTTAACAGATACAAAAATACAAAACGGTTTTTCAAAAATACTTAATTATTTGAAAATTAAAAAAAATGATTTTCATAAAGCAGAACAACATGTTCTTGATATAAAACCTGGATCGTATCACGTTGAATTAGATAATCCACAATCTTCTGTGCTTTTTTCGCTTCCTGGAATTAATAAGAATTCGAATGATTATTTTGCAGCATCCGTTGCAAATAGTATATTTGGAGAGGTGGGACTTATTTCAAGGCTTTCAAAAACACTAAGAGACAAGAGTGGTTTAGTTTATAGAATTCAATCAAATCTTAATAGTTATGATATTTGTTCATATGTTTTAGGAAATTCAGATACTAGACCTAAAAACGTTGAAAAAGTGATAAAAATGATCAGAGCAGAATGTGAGGAAATATATGAAAATGGTATAACTCAAGAGGAATTAAATTCAGTGATAGCAAAAAAGTTTTCACAAAATATTTTCGATTCCAATTCATCAATTCTGAATTTTATTTTGAAAATTCGTAATATGGAAATAACAGATATAAATGAAGTGAATAAAACCTTAAATAATTATAAAAATTTGTCCTTAAATGAAGTTAATAAGGTTATAAAGAAGATTTTTAATCCTAATAATTTAATGTTTGTAGATTGTGGAAAATCTATATCGAAAGGAGATAGAAAATGAGAATTACAAAATTTATAGCATTTCTGATTGTGTGTACTATGGGTTCATTTTCAAGAGCTAGTGATATAGATATACAAGAAAGAACATTAGATAACGGTTTAAAAATTATTGTGGTAAATTTAAAAAGTAACGGAGTAATATTTGGCGGGGTAGGGTATTATGTTGGTTCTGGAGATGATCCGAGAAACATTGTTGGCGTTTCTCATATTCTTGAACATATGATGTTTAAAGGAACGCGTAATTTAAGTGGTGATGATTTGAAAAAAACGATATTTGTTAATAACAAATATTCCAATGCGTTCACAGGTCATGATGTCACGTTTTATGTTCATTTATTTTCAAAAGATATTATTGATAATAACTTGAAAATAGAAGCTGACAGAATGAAAAATTTAAGAATCGATTCTAAAGATTTGGCAAAAGAAAAAGAAGTTGTTATTGAAGAACGGAAAATGAGAACAGAATCAGATCCGAGAACGAACTTTATGGAAGAGGCTGCTTGGAAAACCATGTATCTGTTTTCCAATTATTCCTATCCTGTGATAGGTTATCTTGATCAAATAAAATCTTGCGATCAAAAAGTAGTGAGACAACATTATAAAAAATATTACAAACCAAATAACGCTTTTGTTTTGTTAGTTGGAGATATAACAATTGATGAAGCAGTGGAAAAGGTGAAGAAATATTTCGGAAATATAAAAAAAGGAAAAGATCAAAATAGAGAAAGAGTTATAGATCCTGTTAATACTGGTTTGAGGCACACAATCGAACATGAATCACCTCAGATTTCGACACATGATTTGAATTTCATATATAAAATAGACAGAAAATATTTCGATAATGTAAAGAAGTTAGCTATACTCGAAATAGTAGGGAGCATTTTAGCTTCAGGAGAAAGTTCTATTTTATATCAAGAGATCGTTGATAAAAAGAAGATTTCTTATACGATAGATTCTTATTTGGATATAAGAACTTTCGATAAAGGTAGGATAAACATTTCAACAGTATTTCGTGAGAATCAAAAAAAGGATATTGTAGAGTCTGAAGTTTTAGCGGTGGTATATAAGTATGTTTCAAAATATCTTACTGAAGAATTATTTGAAATTGAAAAGAAAAAGTTATTAGACCAAATTGAAATATTGAATGATAATCCTCAGAATATGGGAATGATGATATTGACATATATAGTTAATGGATATAATTTAGATGAGGTAAGGAATATAAAAAGTTTAATAAACAGTATAAAGTTTGAAGATGTAAAATCAATTGCAGAAAAGATATTTACAAAAGACAATTTGGTATTGAAAATTTATAGTCATCCAAAAGAAAGTTAATATATGAGTAATATTATGGAAAAACATATAATATTAATCACAGGAGAGCCCAGATGCGGGAAGAGTACTCTTATTAATTTAGTTAGATCTAAGTTAATAACATCAATGAAAATTGGAGGGATAATTTGTACTCAAATAAATAATGATTTACAGGAAAGGATAGGATTTCAAGCAAATTATTATGCTTCTCGAAATTATTATCCATTATCATGTGAATTAGCAAAAATTAATTTATGCAATAAGCAAGAATTCGAAAGTTCTGAATATATTAGGTTTAGAAAATACCTGGTCAATGTTTCCAATATAAAAAATTTTATAGTACCGGCAATTAAAAATTCTATTTTGACTGAGGAAATTATAATACTTGATGAAATTGCTCATATGCAATTATTGTGTCAAGATTTTAAAGAATGTATAGAAAATGAATTATTTGATTCCAAAAAACTTGGAATAGTGACAATTTCTGAGGAATTATACAATAGTAATGAAAAGTTTGTGGAGAAGTTAAAATCATTAAGTTTAGGTTTATTTTATTTGAAATCATCAGTAAATTTTGAACAGATTATTAATGATATCGATAATTTAATCAGTGATTTTATAAAGGAAAATCTATGTTAGAATGTTTATTGTTTTTCTTATTTCAAAGCACTGTAAATGTCGATTATACAAAAGAAAGTTGATATATGAGTAGAAATCATCGGGAATTAGGATTTATTGCACTAGTATCAATTGTTATAGGAAGTCAATTAGGTTCTGCAGCATTTGTTTTACCGTCTCAATTAGCGCCATTTAAAACAATAGGTCTTTTGGGATGGATAGTTTCTGTGAGTGGTGCAATATCATTGGCATTGGTTTTTTCTGATTTGGCGTCTCATTTACCGAAGAATGGCGGACCTCATGTTTATGTTTCGAAAGCATTTGGGCGTGTTGCGGGATTTTTCATGGCATGGATTTATTGGATAATATCTTGGTCTAGTAATTCGGTTTTACTTGTGACAACTCTAGGTTATTTAACAATATTAACCGGTAAATTAGATTGTTTTCAGATTGTTGGAATAGAAATAATGATTTTATTTGCAATCACGCTTATAAATATCATAGGAATGAAGTTTTCTGGATTTATTGAAACTATATTAACAGTATTAAAAATACTGCCTTTGATTTTCCTTCCTATTGTTTTCTTTATGTTTTTTGATCCTTTATATTTCAAGATTTCAATAAAGGAAGCGGTAACAAATGGAGATACCTTAACAACAATATCCCAAACAGCGCTATTAACTTTTTGGGGATTTATTGGTGTTGAATGTGCAACAACGCCTGCGGAAAGCATTAGAAATCCAAAAAGAACAATTCCGAGATCTATTATAATAGGGACATCTTGTGTCGCGATTATATATTTGATGAACACCATATCAATAACGGGAGTTATTGGATTTGAAAGTTTAGAAGGAACAACGGCTCCTTATGCTGTTGTTATGGAAAAGATATTTGGGCATTATAGTAATATAGCTATTTCTGTTATGGCTATGATCGTGTGCATAGGGACGTTGAATGCGTGGACATTAACAAGCGGACAAATAGCCTATGGGGCTTATAAAGACGGTTTGTTCCCATCGATATTCGGCAAAATTAACAAATCAGGATCTCCAAATTCTGCTTTATTGATTGCAGCCTTAGGTACATTGCCTTTTCTTGCATTAGAACAATTTCATAGTGGTGGGCTTGCAGAACTTATAGATATGTTGGTTAGTGTGTTTATATATGTGTATTTAATCTGTTGCATATCATATATGAGGCTTTTGAAAAACTGGTATCCGAAGAAAAAGAGACTCAGAAAATTGATATTATCTGAGTTTTCTATAATATTCTGTATTTTCACATTATCACAAAATGTCATATCTTCATTAATTGTTTTGGTAATATTTATATTAGTTGGTATACCAATTTTCCTAAAATACAGGAAATCAATAAAGGAAAGTTTAAATTATTAAGGCTAAATTTATGATAGAAAGATTCATAGCAGGAAGGTATTTGAGATCAAGAAAAAGCTCTGGATTTGCATATGTTGTCACTTGTTTTTCATTTATTGGCATAGCTCTTGGAGTTGCAACTCTTATTATTGTCACATCTGTTATGAATGGTTTTAGATCAGAATTATTAGATAAAATCGTTGGAATGAAAGGGCACATAGTGATTTCTTCAATAGAAGAAGGGGGGATTTCAGGTTATGAAAAACTATCAAATTTTATAAAATCTTTTGACAGTAATATAATAAAAGTAATTCCCCAAATAGAGCAGCAAGTTGTTTTAGTTTCTAATGGAAATGCTAGAGGTGTTCTGATACAGGGGCTATCAAAATCGTCTTTGAGACAGAAAAATCTGATATTCGATAATATCAAATATGGTTCTTTAGAAGATTTTTCAAATCAAAACGTTTTTATAGGAAATAGATTAGCAGAATCGTTGAATATCAAAATCGGAGAATCCATAAAACTACTAATTCCTGATGGATTAATAACTCCATTTGGTAAACTTCCGAAAGAAGAGAATTTTTATGTTTCAGGCATATTTGAAGTCGGGATGAATGAGTATGACAAAAATATAATCTTGATACCTTTGGAAAATGCTCAAGAATTTTTTAATCTCGAAAATAAAGTTTCTCAAATAGAGTTATTTTTATCTGATGTTTATGATTCACAAAAAATTTCTAAAAAACTGGCATTGAAATTGAGAAGTGGCTTAAGAATACTTGATTGGCAACATTCAGATGCTAGTATTTTTCATGCAGTCACAGTTGAAAAAAACGTGATGACTTTAATTTTGAGTATAATCGTATTGGTTGCAATATTTAATATCATCTCAGGATTAACCATGTTGACAAATAGCAAAACAAAAGATATAGCCATACTTCGCACAATGGGATTAACTAGAAAATCTATTTCGAAAATATTTTTTATGATAGGCTCCGCAATAGGAATTTTAGGGACGGCAACTGGCGTTTTCTTAGGGCTGCTTGTTACATTAAACATTGATAGAATTAAACAGTTTTTAGAAAGATTTTCAAATAGTGAATTATTTAGTGAAGAAATTTATTTTCTTTCTCAAATACCTTCTAAAATCGATTGGATGGAAGTTTTATATATTGTCTTGTTTTCGATAGTATTTTGCTTATTAGCCACAATATATCCAGCTAGAAAAGCTTCAAAAATGGATCCTGTTACTGCATTAAAAATATAATTTATGGAATTTGCTAATCTTATCTTAAATTTCTTTCTGCTTTTCAGCAATGACATATTGTTAATGTTTGCATCGATTATACTTTATATAATTTCCAAGAGAGATGATTATAAATATTTAATTCTGTTATTGCTTTTTGTAATGATTTTTAAAACCCTTTTAAAAGATATATTTAAAATATCTCCACCTGTGAGTTCTCCTTCATCAAATTATGCCTTTCCAAGTGGACATGTATATTTTGCAACCGTGTTCTATTTTTGGATCGCATTTTATAGACATTCATTAAAATTCAGATTATTTGGGGTGTGTGCTTTGGTATTAACATCTTTTGCTATAGTATACAAAGGTTATCATGAAGTGCCAGAAATCATATTTACATTTCTTTTAGGAATTTCAACAGTACATACTTATAATAAATTTTCTAAAATCATTTTTGATAGAAGAATAAGGATATTTCTATTTACTGCAATTATTCTTTATACATTATCATCTTGTGTTTTTGAGAAAACAAAAATAGATATAATAATAGGAGTTTATGGAACTCTTGGTTTTATTTTTGGTTTATCATTAAAACAAAATTTTAATAATTTTTTAATTCCGATCTTAGGATTAGTAGTTTGCTATTTATTTACATTAGATATTAGAGATTTTGTCAAGGGATTAGTTTGGTATTTCGTGTTTTTCATACCTTCTGGAATTATCAAACAACTTATCAACGATCATAAAATTTAGATATTTTTACAAGGCTTTAAAACGTTTATCTATTTCCTAATAATACTTTCATCAAAGTTAAAATTGATTTCGGGGTCATTTTTTGATATAATTTATTCATATTATCAATTTTTGGAGGCTATTTTGGTTATAAAAACCATACATTTTGTTTTTTTAACATTATTGTTTTCTGGATGTTCCTCTGTGAGATATCCTTCTGGCAATTCAATGAAAGATGCTGTGAAATATGATAAGTTATATATTAAAAATCTTATATCTGAAAAAGAATCGGAAAATGGAATTCCAAATGGCATATTGAGTTCAATAGCTGCTGTTGAATCCCAATATAGACCTTATGCCATAAATGCCAAAAACAAACCTTATAATTTCGATTCAAAAGAAAAAGCAGTCAGATTTATAGAGGATTCCGTTAGTTGTAAATGCACAAACATTAGTGTTGGCTGTCTTCAAATCCACTATAAAACCCATCATTCAAAATTTTCATCTATAGACAGCATGTTAACTCCTGAAAATAATATCTCATATGGAGCAAAATTATTAAAAAGCTTATATATGAAACATAGAAGTTGGGAAAAGGCCATAAAGTTTTATCACACTAGTAAATCAAAATATAATCGCGTATATTACGCAAAAGTCATGAAAAAATATAATTCTATTATAAAATCACATTAATTATGCCAAAGCTTATTAAGTTTTTATTTGCATTTATTAACTGTGTTTTATCTAGCAGCGCAAACATAAAATTTGAAATTAATCGAAATGCTGCGTTATTTGCTCAGGTATATTTTGAAAAAGCAATAAGTGAAAAGCTTTATGACGAACTGAATAACATATTTGCAACGAATTCAGAAGATCAAGAAACTGATAAGGCAGAATTTCTGGAATGCTTAATAAATAAAAAAGTTGAAAATAAGTATATAACAGGAAAATTCACAAATGTTTGGAATAATGCGCTTTTAAAGTATGATCGGATATTTGATAATAATTTGGATATCTTAAATGATAGGAAAATAGAGTTGGTTACATACTATAATCAAATATCTTCAAAAGAACTATCCGATTTTGATAAGGTATTTAATTTTTATAAAACAAGATTATCGAAAAACGGACCTTTTACGGTTTACATTTATCCGACAGAGCAAAGTGGTTCTTATGCAGAAAGAATTGTAAATAATTTATTTTTAAGATTTAATTATGGAAAAAAGACAATTAACATTTTCATGATATATCGAAAAATCTGCAATCACCTTTTTGAAACTATGTCACAAGGAAATAAAATTTCTATGGAAAAATATTTCATAAATCATTATTCCAAACATGGAAAAGCCGCATATTTTTTGTTGAATGAAGTTTTGGCTTATACGATTGGGGAAATCTGGATTCATTCGATTTTATTAAATAACTCTGATGGACCAAGGCAAAAACATCCTGATGAAAATATTAATAAAATTTCAACTGCGCTTTTCCCTTTGGTTCAAAAATATTTAAAATCAGGTACTCCTCTTGATAATAACTTTTTTAATTCTTATATAAAAATCGTGGAATTACAATATCCGAAGTCAAATTTAGAATATAACGTAATGTTATCTAATGTTTCGTTAATCATTGAAAGTGGGATAGATTTGGAAAATTGTTTGAATGAATTAAAATCGAGTTTTCCAATAAAACAAATATCTTTCAAACCATATGGATTTTCTACTATATTCATTGGAAACAATCTAGGAGATCCAGCGCTTTCGGAAATACAATCTAAAATTCCAAACAAAAAAAATGATTTTTTACTCATAACTAATAATCTCAAAGGAAAGTTATTTATTATAATAAAATCTAATGATAATGAGCATATAAAGAATGCAATTAAAGAAATAAAAGAGCAGAAGACAATAAAATCAGGTTATATTAAGGATTTGTAATATGAAAAAAATACTTGTTATAGATGATGATGAACGGCTACTTTCATTAATTGTTTCTGTTTTAAAAATAAATAATTTTGACGCATATGGGGTTTTTTCTGCAACACGCGCTTGTACAACTTTAAATGAAGAGTATTTTGATTTAATAATTGTTGATTGGATGATGCCTAATGAAAGTGGTATTGAATTTATTAAATCATTGCGAAATTCTGCTTCTCATTTAAAAGATATTCCAGCTATCATGCTAACTGCCGTTGATGATATAGATAAGAAAGTTGAAGGATTTAATTCGGGATTCGATGATTATGTGACAAAACCTTTTGAAACGAAAGATCTTGTTGCCAGAATTAATTCACTATTAAGAAGAACTTGTAACTTGCAGCCTATTTCTGTTTTAAAATTTGGAAATTGTGAGTTTAATTTAAATAATGGTGAGTTAAAAATGAATTCAGAAATTGTAAATTTATCAACAACAGAGTTGGATTTATTGAAAACCCTTTCTATGCGTCCGAATAAACCTTTCTCCAGAGTGGAATTGGCAAAAAAACTATCCTTTCAAGTTTCTGATAGAACTATAGATGTTCAAATTAATCGATTGAGGAAAAAAATAGGGGATAATCCAAAATCCCCAACTATCATAAGAACCATACGTTATATCGGTTATGGACTATATATAAACAATTGAGAAGAATTGTATTTGGCAAACTTTATATAAAGCCATTTTCTACTATAATCTTAATATTTTGATTTACATGAGATATTTAGATTCTCTTTCAAGTAACATTATAATTAGTTGCTTTCCTTTCGAAATAGTTTTTACATAAACAATACTACTTAAATATTCAGTTAATTATTTAAGTTTTCCTGTTAAGGTAGGGAGTGTTATAATGCATTCTTAATTTCAGGATATACATCATATTGCTTATATGTCAAAAAATAAAAAATCCCATAAAATTTTAGATATTTTTAGGGGGTAACTAGTTATTTTAAAAATACAAAAAAATTTTTGTATATACATTTTTTTGTGTGTGATCTACTATAAGTAGAAGGTTTAATATTTTTACGGGAGAATCCCTATGAAAAAATTTTTATTAGGAATAAGCATGATTTCCATGCTTGAAAGTGTAAACGTTAGTGCATCATCAATGAATACAGATGCTATTTGGAAAAATTTAAGTCAAAGTGAAAAAGATAGACTTATCGCAATTCATATGGCTTCAACAAATTCAACATCTGCTGATATGGGCCAAGAAGCAGATAACCAAACTCTAATGGAACGTATTGAAATGCAAGAGAGAGCTAGAATGACCCCTAAAGTTGCTGAGACAACAAATTTACGAAATGCGATAAGTAACTGTTATGGACATACCTTCCATAAAGATACTGCAGATCCAAAGGGGTTCGATGTACGTATAGACGCTACTGTACCCTGCGAGATTGTTAGAAATGGATCGCTTGAGCTAGGGAAATTCATCGGTGTAGTTAATAACCTAAGAGAAAGACACAACGTTTTGCTGGAAAAAATGGAACTGTATGGATCGAATCTGGATACGCGGATGATAGTTCTATACGAGAAAGTTCTATATTTGAAAAATACCCAGGGTCAGACAGTCTTTATTTTAGCGATAAATGGGGTAGCTACCTAGTTTATGGTTCAGATAGGGTATACATTGGGAATAATAGCCATGTGTATTGGAGGTGTTATGAAAAAGCAACACGAATCAATTAAAAATAAATAACGAAGAGTGGGAAAACGGAGGTTATCCAGAAGTTTGTGTAAATGAAAAAAGATAGCCTTCGTAACATGGATGAGAAAAATGTTCATTCATCTCAATATTGTCGCTGGAAAATATCGGCAAGGGAGTATGTATAATAACTAACACGGCATTTCCTATGTTTTCTATATCTAGGACTTGATAACGGCTTTTGTAATCCTAGTTTCTTAAAGATCCTTTCCATAGAACTTTTACTAATTTCAATATTATAATCTCTTCTTAAAATTACAGATATCATAGTCTTTCCATAAGTTTTGTGCTCAGATCTTATTTTCCTTATAATTTCAAATATATTTTAGGAGACTTTTTTATTATTCACAAAAGACCATTTTAACCTATCCATTTTTCTTTCACTTCTGTTTGATCTTATACAGTATAAAAATATTGTTTGACAGCTTTAAAAAATTGAGTTAGAATAGCACTCGAGAGCATAGATTGCTAATATTAATAAGGAGAATAAAATGAATTTTAAACCTTTATATGACAGGGTATTAGTTGAAAGATTAGAATCTGAAGAAAAAACAGCCGGCGGAATTATTATTCCAGATACGGCAAAAGAAAAACCAATGGAAGGCAAAGTTATTGCGGTTGGTCAAGGAACAAGATCCGAAAAAGGAGATATTGTTGCTTTGCAAGTAAAACCTGGCGATAAAGTTCTTTTTGGAAAATGGTCAGGAAATGAAATAAAACTCAATGGAAAAGACTATTTAGTCATGAAAGAATCCGATATTATGGGAATTTTTGAATAATTTTTAGGAGAATATAATTATGTCAACAAAAGAAATTAGATTTAGTACAGAAGCTAGAGATGGTATTTTAAAAGGTGTTAACACTCTTGCTAATGCTGTAAAAGTTACTATGGGGCCAAAAGGGCGTAATGTTTTGATAGAAAAGTCATATGGCGCTCCAAGAATAACAAAAGACGGAGTTTCTGTTGCGAAGGAAATAGAAGTTACAGATAAATTCGAAAATGTTGGAGCTCAAATGGTGAAAGAAGTTGCTAACAAAACTTCAGATCTCGCAGGAGATGGAACAACAACAGCAACTGTTTTAGCTCAAGCTATTTTAACTGAAGGAATCAAATCTGTTGCAGCAGGGGCAAATCCTATGGATTTACTTCGCGGTATTAATATGGCGGTTGATTCAACTGTTAATTTCTTAAAAGAAAAATCAAAACCCGTTTCTACAAATGAAGAAATAGTTCAAGTTGGAGCAATTTCTGCAAATGGAGAAAAAGAAATTGGAGAAATGCTTGCCAATGCTGTTGAGAAAGTTGGAAAAGAAGGTGTTATAACAATTGAGGAAGCAAAATCTTTCCAAACTGAACTTGATGTTGTTGAAGGAATGCAATTCGATAAAGGATATATTTCTCCATATTTTGTTACTAATGCAGAAAAAATGACAGCCGAATTAGAAAATCCATATATTTTAATTCATGAAAAGAAATTATCCGGATTGCAACCAATTCTTCCTGTTTTAGAAGCTGTTGTTCAATCAGGACGTCCTCTTTTGATAATTGCAGAAGATATCGAAGGTGAAGCTTTAGCAACTTTGGTTGTTAATAAATTACGTGGTGGTTTGAGAGTTGCTGCTGTCAAAGCTCCAGGATTTGGTGATAGAAGAAAAGCAATGCTCGAAGATATTGCTATTTTAACAGGAGGAACTTTAATTTCTGAAGATGTTGGAATTAAACTTGAAAATGTTAATATAACAATGCTCGGTTCTGCAAAGAAAATCACTATAACAAAAGATGATACAACAATAGTTGAAGGTGCAGGAAGCAAAGAAGACATCAAAGCAAGATGTGGACAGATCAAAGCTCAAATTGAGTCTTCAACATCTGAATATGATATTGAAAAACTCAAAGAAAGACTCGCAAAATTAGCAGGTGGCGTCGCTGTGATCAGAGTTGGTGGAGCAACCGAAGTTGAAGTCAAAGAAAAGAAAGACAGAGTTGATGATGCAATGCATGCAACAAAAGCGGCTATTGAAGAAGGTGTTGTTCCTGGAGGTGGTGTTGCTTTATTGAGATCTATTGAAAAACTCGATTCATTAAAAACAGATAATGAAGATCAAAAGATCGGTATCAATATAATACGTCATGCATTAATGGCTCCTGCTCGTCAAATTTCAAACAATGCCGGAGTTGAAGGATCTGTAGTTATTTATAAGATTTTGGATAACAAAGATTTCCATTTTGGTTATGATGCTTCTTCTGACACATATACAGACATGATCAAAGCCGGAATAATAGACCCAACAAAAGTTGTCAGGACAGCTTTGCAAGATGCTGCTTCCATTGCTGGTTTGTTACTCACAACAGAGTGTGTTATAGTTGACAAACCAGAACCAAAAGCAGCTCCTGAAATGCCAAATCCAGGAATGGGCGGTATGGGTGGAATGTATTGATAAAAATACATATCTTTTCCTTTTTAGGCGATGGAATATATTTCATCGCCTTATATTGATCAGTGATTCTCAAATCGTTTTATAATCTTGGCGTTTCATAAATGGCTTGTAAAAACCTTCGCCACTTCTCCAATGTCTGGAAGTACGTATTCCTTGCTGCTCCCATCCATCTAGATATTTCCTTCGTCAATCTGAAACTCAGCTTCTCCCCTAGTACTTCCTTCACTGCATCATACATCTCCCATATAATTTAGCACAAGTACGATTATTTTAGATAGGGTTTCTCTGGATTTGCTTCTGTCACCTGCGGTATCTCTCTCGTATCTTTTTTCGCTAACTCATTATCATGATTTATTAAAGATTTGTATTTAAATAATTTATTATTTAAATTATTACTGTTTGTTAAGTTTTTAGCATTCGAAACAGCCATTTTCTATCCTTTCAATGTATATGAATATGTGTGATTCGTATATCTCTCTGATAGTTTTTCCTTCTCTATCATTTCTATTTCCTCAAGTCTCTTTACTGCTTGCCAAATTGTTATACGAGATACATCAAATATCTCCGCTAATTCCTCTCCCTCAAAATACTTTTCCAAATAAAAGGAAGTAAAATTAAGGGAAAATTAACCTTTTTTT